>CAYPHB010000080.1:0-9253 GCA_964410445.1 uncultured Oscillospiraceae bacterium | reverse complement strand
GGCCGGCGCTGAAAGTACACCTGCCGCTAAGGCTCCGGCCGCAAAACCCGCGACCGTGCCCGCGGCTGCCCCAACCGCTCCGGCAGCTGTCACCGAAACTACAGCCGCTCCGGCACCGGCTGCCAAGGCTCCGGCCGCACCCGCTGCACCGGCCACTCAGGCTCCCGCCACGCAGCTGCCGGCCGCTCAGGCCCCGGCTGCTCAGGCTCCCGCCCCGCAGGTGCCGGCAGCCAGTGCTGCTCAGCAGCGCCCCGCGGCCGCTCAGGCGCGCCCGCAGCAGGGCCAGCGCCCGCAGGGCGACCGCCCGCAGCAGGGCCAGCGTCCTTACGGGGACCGTCCGCAAGGCGACCGCCCGCAGGGCCAGCGTCCTTATGGCGACCGCCCGCAAGGCGACCGTCCGCAGGGTCAACGCCCTTATGGCGACCGCCCGCAGGGCCAGCGTCCTTATGGAGACCGCCCGCAGGGCCAGCGTCCTTATGGCGACCGCCCGCAAGGCGATCGTCCGCAGGGCCAGCGTCCGTATGGCGACCGCCCTCAAGGAGATCGTCCGCAAGGCCCTTACTCCGGCGCACCGCGCCCACAGGGCAGCCGTCCTCCTTACAGCGGCACACCCCGTCCGCAGAGTGACCGTCCGGCGTACAACAGCGGCCGTCCGCAAGGCGGCCAGCGCCCGGCACGTCCGGTCGATCCGCTTAAAGAAGCGGTTTCTGAAACCCAGCGCCCCGGTTTCGCCAATCGCGGCGGTGTTGATCGCAAGAGAACTGACGATAAACGTCAGCCGCGTCGTGAACAGCCGAAAACCGGCATGGAAAACCCGCGTGACAAGCATCATAAACTGAAAGAACAGACAGCAGTTATCAGCGGCGAAGGCGTTTCTAAGGCGCTTAAAGACGAAACCCTGCTCGATACGCTTTATAACCCGACGGGTGGAAGGGGCAGAGGACGCCGCGGCGGCCGCAGAGGCGCACAGCAACAGCGTTCAGCTCCTGTAGTGCGTGCGGTTCTGACCAACGTTAAACTGCCGGAAAGCCTCACCGTTAAGGAATTTGCCGAAGCTATCAAAAAAACCTCGGCTGATGTAATTAAGCGCCTGATTAAACTGGGCGTTATGGCTACTGTCAATCAGGAAATTGATTTTGATACGGCTGCTCTGATTGCTGAAGAATATGGCATTACCGCTGAAAAGCTGGTGACTGTAACCGCCGAAGATAAACTCTTCGACGATTCTGAAGACGATGTCAGCAAACTCAAGCCGCGTCCGCCGGTAGTGGTTGTTATGGGTCACGTCGACCACGGCAAAACTTCCATACTTGACCGTTTCCGCTCGGCAAATGTTGTTTCCGGTGAAGCCGGCGGCATAACCCAGCATATCGGCGCTTACACTGTTTGCGCAAAAGACCGCGAAATTACCTTCCTGGATACCCCGGGACATGAGGCATTCACGACAATGCGTGCTCGCGGCGCCCAGGTAACCGATATCGCCATCCTGGTTGTTGCTGCAGACGACGGCGTAATGCCGCAGACTGTTGAAGCTATTAACCACGCCCGGGCCGCGGATACCGAAATTATCGTGGCGATCAATAAAATTGATAAAGAAGGCGCGAACCTCGACCGGGTTAAGCAGGAACTCTCGAAGTATGAACTGATTCCGGAAGAGTGGGGCGGCACCACAGTTATGGTGCCTGTTTCCGCCAAAACGGGAGAAGGCATCGATGAGCTGCTGGAAATGGTTCTATTGACAGCGGACGTTATGGAACTCAAGGCCGACCCTGACAGGCAGGCCAAAGGCACCGTAATCGAAGCGAAGCTGGACAAAAACCGCGGTGCTGTCGCTACCGTTCTGGTTCAGCGCGGCACCCTGCGTATGGGTGATACTCTGGTTGCCGGTTCGACCTTCGGCCGCGTACGTGCCATGATTGACGACAAAGGCAAGAACGTTAAAATAGCCGGGCCTTCAATCCCGGTTGAGATTCTCGGCTTGCCTGAAGTGCCTGAAGCCGGCGATGTTTTCTACGCCGTCACTGACGAGAAGGAAGCACGTGCCCTGGCTGACCGCCGCCGCAGCGACAGCCGCGAACAGCAGCTGCGCACCAGCTCACGTATGTCACTGGAAAACCTCTACTCACAAATGGCGACCGGCGAGGTCAAAGATCTCAACATTATCGTCAAGGCTGACGTCCAGGGCAGCGTCGAAGCTGTAATCCAATCCTTGGAGAAACTGAATACAGCGGGCGAAGAAGTCCGGCTGAACGTTATCCATGGCGGTGTCGGCGCGATTACCGAGTCCGATATCCGGCTGGCTGATGTGTCCAACGCAATCGTAATCGGCTTCAACGTCCGTCCGGCCGCAAATGTCATTGATATGGCAGCCGATACCGGTGTTGATATGCGCATGTACCGCGTCATTTACAACGCCATCGAGGACATCGAAGCTGCCATGAAGGGCATGCTCGCTCCCGAGTTTAAAGAAGTTGTCACCGGCCACGCCGAAATCCGTCAGACTTTCAAGTCCAGCGGTGTTGGTACCATCGGCGGTGCCTATGTCACAGACGGCAAAATTGTGCGTAATACAGACATCCGCGTCGTTCGCGACGGCATAGTCATCCATGAGGGCAAGCTTTCCTCCCTCAAGCGCTTTAAGGACGATGTTCGCGAAGTCGCTGCCGGCTACGAATGTGGATTGAGCGTTGAACGCTTCAACGACATTAAAGAAGGCGACGTTATTGAGGCCTTCGAGATGAAACAAATCGAAAGGAGCTGATCTGCCATGAGACGGGCTGATCGAGTCGGCGACGAAATTCGCTCGGCGATCGCAAGGATCCTGCAGACAGACATCAAAGACCCCCGGTTGTCCGGCTTGGTTTCCGTGGTTCAGGTACGCGCTTCGCGTGACCTCTCCCACGCCCAGATATATATTAGTGTTCTCGGTGATGAAAAAGAAAAGGCAGAAGCCCTGGAAGCCCTGAAAAGCGCTTCCGGGTTTATCCGCCGCGAACTCGTACGCCGGGTACGCCTGCGGATTGCCCCCGAGCTTCACTTCATTCTGGACGATTCCATAGCCTATGCTTTCCACTTGGCAAAGCTTATCGACGAGCTAAAACCTGCTTCCGATTCAGCTGAGAGCGACACGGCAAAGGCAGATGAGGCCGATGAGGCAGCAGATGCTGAGGAGACAGCAGAGGCAGTCGTAACCGAAGACGAGGCACCTGAAGTCGAAAACACGGAGGACATTGATGTCTGAAGAACTCCAGCGTATTGCTGATTTATTATTAACATTTGAAGGCCAGGATGACAGCCTGGTGATTATCTACCCGCACGTCGGGGCAGACGGAGACGCGCTTGGCTCAGCCCAGGCGCTGTTTCTAACTCTGAGCAAACTAAATATCAACAGCCTGGTCCTGGTTGACGAAAAGCAACAGCAAAAGCTGCTTTTCCTACCGGGAAGTGACCAGGTCAGGGTTTTTGATGAAGCAGATGCAGAAGCCTTAGCCGCCTGCCAGAAACTGGCATTTGCCGTTGATTGCGCTGACTCGGTCCGGGTCGGCCGCCGCCGTCAACTATATGAGGAGGCACCGCAGCAGGCTGTGGTCGATCACCACGCTTCTTCCGATCCCACAGGCGATCTGCGCCTGATCGACATTACGGCAGCCGCTACCAGCGAGCTGATTTATGCTTTGATTAAGTGCCTGGAAGAAAAAACCGAGCAGGAGCTGATTGATTATCCGATCGCAACCTGCCTGATGGCCGCGCTGATTTCCGACACCGGCAGCTTTGGCTTTTCCAATACAACCGCCCGCACGTTCCGGGTTGCCTCCAAGCTGATGGCCTGGCCTATCGACCTGGCAAATTTAAACTTCATCATGTTTTATCGCACCAGCAGACCGCGCCTGCAATTAGCCGGAGCAGTGTTGAATAAAGCCCGTTTTGAACTCGACGGGCGGATTGCGCTTGGCATTGTCCCCGCGGGCTTAATGGAAAAACTCGGGGCGCTGGATGAAGATCTTGATGGCCTGGTTGGCCAACTGCGCAACGCCGAAGGTGTGGAAGTCGCGTTTTTACTGCGCGAACAAATGGATGGCTCAATCCGCGTTAATATCCGCAGCAACGAAAATTTCAACGCTGCCGAATTTGCCTGCCTGTTTGAGGGCGGCGGCCATGTCAGGGCAGCCGGTCTGACTCTTACCAATGTGAGTCTGGACGAAGGCGCTGAGCTGATTCTCGCAGAAGCAACTGAATTTATCCAAAAAGGAAAGTCAAAATGAGCGCCGCTGCTGCCGGTTCTGCCTCTCGCAAAACAGTGACAGGCGGAATTTTGCTCGTCAACAAACCTGCAGGGATCACTTCATTTCTGGTGGTTTCTAAAGCACGTCAGCTTTACGGCCTGCGCCGGGTCGGCCATTGCGGCACACTTGACCCATTTGCGACAGGCCTTTTACCAATTGTGATCGGCCGTGCCACCCGGGCGGTTGCCTACATGGACGATTACGACAAAACCTATGTTGTACGCATCCGTTTTGGCAGCGAAACCGACACTATGGACCCCACCGGTACAGTAACCCGGGAACGTAAGCTGACAGATACTGAGCTCTCAGAGCTGGAAGCGACTGATTACGCGCCGATCCGCGCGGCGATTAGCAGCCTGACTGAATTGACTGAACAATTGCCGCCGCTGTATTCTGCCGTTAAAGTTGACGGGCAGCCATTGTATAAATATGCGCGGGCCGGGAAAGCAGTGGAACGCCGCAGCCGGCCCTTGAAAGTTTTTGCGGCCGATACTTTGAGTATTGTGCGTGATGAAACAGGTTTGTATGCCGATGCCCACATTCATTGCGCCAAAGGCACCTACATTCGCGCTTTGGCTGAAACCGTCGGCCGCACCTCTGGCTTACTGGCTCATGCTGAAGCCTTGCGCCGAGTCCAGACTGGACCCTTTACCCTGGCGGAGGCACACTCCTGGAATGAAATTGCAGATGCGCTGGCGGCGAAATTACCGTTGCCTTTGCTGCCGGTTGAGCAGGCTTTTGCCGGCTACCAGTGCCTAAACCTGACTGCTGAGCAAACCCGGCGTTTGGTTCAAGGACAAGTCATCGACCTAAAAGGCGAAGCCACTAAACCTTGTATTGTTACTGTATTCGGGCCGTCCGGCTTCACCGGACTCGGCCGCTTAAGCATAGATGAAGGCGGACAACTCCAGTTGGCCGCGGAAAGGATATTTGCCGATCTTGAAAATCTTAACGAATAAAAACGGTAAAACAAATTCCGCTCCACGAGGTATCGGTCTCGGTTTTTTTGACGGTGTCCATATCGGCCACAAAGAGCTGATTCAGACTCTTTTACATGAATGTCAGATCCATGGCTGCCGGCCTGCCATTTATACTTTTACCGAGCACCCCGGCGCGGTTCTGCAGCAGGAAACGCCATTTTCCGATTATATATCAACGCTGGATGACCGACTGGAGCTGCTGCACAGCTTAGGTGTCAGCGAAGTCTGCCTGCAGAATTTTGATGCTGAATATGCCGCGATTGAGCCGGAAATCTTTCTTGATTCCGTGCTGGCCGATTCACTTGGCACCAGCCTGATCGTCGTTGGGCCCGACTATCGCTTCGGCCGCGGCGCGCGCGGCGATGTTGAACTCCTGCAAAACTGGGCGGCCGGCAAAGGCATAAAAGTAGTTGTTGTGCCCAAAATCGAGCTGTTTGGCGAGCGCGTTTCCAGCACTGCCATCCGCAAAGCTATCTATGAAGGCGAACTGCCATTGGCTGCCAGTTTATTGGGGCGGCCTTTCAGCGTTTCCGGCAAGGTAAAAAGAGGGAAAGGCCTGGGCCGTACTCTTGGTTTCCCCACGGCTAATGTCAGTATTCCGGCTGGTCTAGTACGGCCTGCTTACGGCGTTTACGCCAGCCGTACCATTATCGGCGGGCGCACCTACGAATCTGTAACCAATTTCGGCGTCCGGCCAACAGTTCATCAGGGTGAAACTCAGCCGCTGATCGAAACCTGCCTGCTGGATGTTGATGTTGAACTATATGAATGTGACATTGAGGTTCAGTTTCTGGAACGGATGCGCCCGGAACTGAAGTTTGACTCTGTGCTGGAAATGACCAATCAGATTCATTTGGATCTGAAAGATGCCCGGCAATGGCACCGTGATGCCGAGCAGCCTTATGTTGTGCTCAAACAGCGCAATGCCGGCCTCAGCCTGATCCGCACCCGCCGCTTTGTCCAGGCAGGCGCAGCTTTCTCCTTCCGCTTACCGATGTCTGCCGCCCGCAACGCCCGGATCGCCCTGCTTTTGCGTGTATTGACTTCCGGCTGCCGCCGTTTGCCCGACCGCAAGTCGCTGGCTTTGGCGCTGGACGCAATGTACGGCTCTTCCATCGATTATCATGTCGAACGCCAGGGCGATATCCTGGCAGCCACGCTTTCCTGTGACGGCATCAGCCGCTGGAGCGATGGCAGCTCGCCCTTCCGCGATACTGTTGATCTGCTGTTTGAAATATTGCTCGACCCTCTGCGCAGTGAGGACGGCAGTTTCGACGCCCGAATTGTCGCAACCGAACGCCAGAATCTGCTGATGGAAATTCACGCCCGTGAAAACGATCGCGCCCAATATGCCTTTGACCAAGGCCTGGCGGTGTTCTGCGGCGGCCAGACTCATGGCTTGCCGGCTACAGGACGGGCGGAAGACGTAATGGCGGTCACCGCTGCCGACTTGCAGACAGCCTACAGGGAACTGCTGGAAACGGCAGAACTGAATCTTGATCTGGGCGGCGATATAGACGCTGAACTTTTGGCCCATGTGATTGACCTGATGGCCCAACTTCCCGACAGCTCTGAGCGGGTTGTATTGGTACCCGGCCTTGCACCGACGCCGTTTGTGGCAGAACAACAACAGGATGTCACAGAAGAGCGTGAGGTCGAGCAAGCCAGAGTAGTGCTCTTTTTTGACGGCATGCCGCCGTACAGCTCGCTCGCGTCTTACACCAGCGCTGTCCTTAACAGTGTTCTGGGCGGCGATGCTCATTCGCTTCTGTTCGAAACGGTGCGTGAGCAAATGGGCCTGGCCTACAGTGTATTCTCTGTGCCCTTGCGCTATCTTTCCTCGCTCACGATCATGGCCGGAGTCGGCCCCGATCAGGTTGAGGCCGCGGTCGAGGCGATGAAAGCTCAAGTCGACCGCATTCGTGAGAGCAACTATGACCTGCGGATATTTGCCAGCGCCCTGACTATGGTTGAACACAGCATCCGCTCACGTGGGGACGATTTGTCCCGCTTGTTGCAACAGCTACCGCGCAGCCGCGTTACCGGCAGCAGCCGCAGTGTTTCTGACAGCCTGGCCCTGCTGGCGACAGTGACACCCGAACAAGTCGCTCAGCTCGCCGGCCGCTTGCATCTGCGCACCCGTTACATTTTAACGAAACACGCTACCACTTAACGAAACACGCTATCGCGCAGCCCCGGGAGAGTTCCTGGCAAGCTGCCGAATAAAATAATCAAACCGAAGTCCCCGAAAGGAGAGTCGCTTTGTCCACAAATACTGTCAAAAATTTTTATTTGACCGAAACTCAGGATCCACTAACAGGGCATCTTCTGCAAACCTGGCGTCACAGCTCCGGCTTTATGCTGAAGCTTTTGCCGCGGCCGCGTTTTTCCCGCTGCTTTGCTGCTGTGACTGTGCCTTTTGGCTCAATCCACGCTGATTTCCGGGTGGGTGAACGCGATTACAGCGTGCCGGCCGGCTCAGCTCATTTCCTCGAACACTGCATTTTTTCCCGCGATGAGGAAGGTGGCCTGCTAGGCGGTCTTTCCCGGCTCGGCGCCAGTGCCAATGCCTACACTTCACATACACACACTATGTATTACTTTTCGACAACCGGCTCGGTTGTGGAACCGCTGAACAAATATCTGCATGCTTTGCTTAAACCCGACATCAGCCCGGCGAGAATCGAAGCAGAACGGCCGGTAATTCTGGCTGAGCTGGACATGTACCGGGATGACCCCGACAGCCGTCTTTTCTCAGATTTGCTGGAATTGCTTTATGCTAAACATCCGGTACGGATAGATGTCGGCGGTACTCACGAATCAGTCAGCGCCATAACTGAAGCTGATCTGCGGGTAATTGTCGATCACTATTATCATCCCTCATCACTTTCGCTGACCATCGCCGGTGATGTGGAAGCCGATAAGATTCTGCGCTTACTCGAACCGCTGCTGCCGACGGAGAAAATCGAACTGCCCTTGGCTGTACCCGTTATCGAACAGCCGCTGCCGCTCGCCGCCGACAATGTCCGGGCGATGGACGTCAGGACGGCTTCTTTTCTGGTAGGTATTAAAGATCCCCTGCCGGGCACAGTGCAACTGCAGGGGCGGGCTCTGGCAGCGCGCCAGCGTGCCGGCCGGCTCGTGTTCGACACACTCTTGTCCGAGGCTTCAAATATTCACGAAACTCTGCTGAATGAAGGTCTGATTCACGATTCGTTTTCCGCTCAATACACCTGCGACGCCGATTTCGGTTTTGCGGTGGCCGGCGGTGAATCTGAAAAGCCGGAGCAAGCCGGACGCCGCCTGATCGAGCTGTTGGTGGGCCAATGGAACACCGGGATGGATGCTAAGCTATTCAATATTCAAAAGAGAGCTGCCGCCGGCGATTTTTTGCGTGCGCTCGATTCCATCGATTACAGCGGCATGGTTCAGGCTCGTTGTAATCTTTACCCTGTCGATTTATTCGACTACCCGCTGATTTATGATAAAATTGAACTTGCTGATTTGCGCGAGTCGTTTGCTTTTATCGGTAACCCTGAAAGCTACAGCTTAAGTATAGTTAATCCGCTTGGAGGTCAAGTGAATGTTACCTGACACCACTTATTTTGTGAATTTTCCCGGCCTGGGTATCGAAAACCTGGAAATTAACCGCATTGCCTTTCAAATTGGCTCAATTTCAATTTACTGGTATGGACTGCTGATCGCCACGGCGATTCTGCTCTGCCTCTACCTTTCATTGCGCCATTCCCGCTTTCACGGGCTTAACCCGGACAATGTACTCGACATTTATATCGCGATTATCCCGGCGATGATCATTTTCGCCCGGCTTTACTACGTTGCTTTTCAGTGGCCGATTTACCGCGATAATCCACTGTTGATCTTTGACACCCGCACCGGCGGCCTGGCCTTTTATGGCGGAGTTATCGGCGGGGTGCTGGCAGCCTGGCTGGTTGCCCGTTTCAAGAAAATTCCCTTTTCCCGCGTCGCCGA
>CAYPHB010000079.1:0-9255 GCA_964410445.1 uncultured Oscillospiraceae bacterium | reverse complement strand
GACATTAATTCTGCCATCGCCGTTGGCGTCGCCGTAGAGGACGAATTGGTACTCGTTTACTATTTGAGCGCCGGATTTAATTTGCAATTTACTGCCGGTGCCGACAGCATTAGCCAGGGGATTACCCTCAGAATCAACGATTGCCGCTTCGTAGGCAGCAGGGTAACTCAGCTTTGCCAGGACGTCCGCCACTGCACTTTCTGGCTGCAGACCAGTAATGATTTTGCTTTCACTAATTTGGTATGTGCTGCTGGTTAACAGCGGTGCGGCAGGTGTCGGTACCGCTGTTGGTTTTGGTGTCGGAGCGGTCGTGGGAGCCGGAGTTGGAGCTGTTGTTGGCTTAGGAGTCGGGTCTGGAGTTGGGGTCGAGGTTGGCTTAGGTGTAGGTGTTGGTGAGGGCAGTGGTTCATCACCGGGTAAATTGCCCATTACGTCCAACCTTACTACTCTCACTTTGTAGGTTCGTTTATTGCCGTTCTGGGCCTGCACCGTAATTGCGATATCGTTGTGGCCTTCATTCAGAGCAAATGAAGCAGCGCTGGTGATAGTTGAAGTTGTGGCCACCGGGACAGCGTTCACGGCGGCAGTGGTTACCGCGTTGTCAACAATCAGCATATAGCCTTCAGTTGTGGCCGGGTCAAAGGTCGGGGTCAGTGGCTCGTTATTTATTTGCAGTGTGTTCAGCCAGTTGTTGGGATTCCCGGATTCTGCAGGTTTCGGGGAAGCACTTGCTGGCATATTATTGTATATCGGTATGTTGAAAACCAGCGGATTTGCGCCCAGATTGAACTCCTCATAAGCCTTCTTGATCTGGGTAGATTCCGAATACGGAGCCATGATATTACTCATATACTGGTGCCAGTATAACCCGGTTTCCCGATCATTAATAACATCGAATTTTTGCAAATAGAGGTTATTCTGGCCCACGTCAATGTAGCGTGAACCGAGCCAGATTGAGCCGCCCACAATTGACAGGTAGGGATCTGTCCAGGGGAACAGGAATACTTGCTCCGCTTCGGTGATTCCCGGTTTGCGATCTGTACCGTGTTTGGCAACTTCCAGACCGTTAAGTACAGCACCGCCCGGTGTAGTACTTGCACTGGCGCCAATATTGAAGTAATTGTAATAACCCTCGTAAGGCGCCTGGGTGCCGGTGATTGAGCCGCTGGTGCCGCCGCCCACTTCCTGCCGCACGCGTGAAGCCAGATGATACGGGCTGACCCCGGAAACCTGAGCCGCTTCCATGAAAATCTGCGCGTAAGTTAAGGTGCGCTCAGCTCCGGTTTTCAGGTCGGGGAAGGTGACTGTCTTGTCGTTTCCCATAAAGCAGCCTTGCAGAATTGCTTTGACACCCTCAATGGTATGCACTGCCGGATTAAAAGACAGGTTCTCGAACATATAAACGCGGGTGCTGTCAAGCATACTGCGGGGATCCAGATAGTACGAAACCAGCTGGCGGCTGGCCATTACCCAGCTCGAGCCGTCATAAGGCTTCCACTTGTTGGTAAACCAATCATAAGCTTCGGGTTCCAGAGATTTAAAATTGTCGTTGAACTGGTTCTGTACCAGGCTGCGGCCGGGAATGGTCTGATTATCAAGCACAGTTTTCCAGTCAAGATTCGTTTGAACTGAATGAAAAATCCAGGTGGGGTTCTGAGTATGTAGCGCTCTCAAGTAGGGTTTATAGCTTTCCGGGAACTTCTGTTGAGTCAGCTGTTCCTCAAAGCTCAGGTCAGGCAAAGTGGGGGGATCCAAGGTGACATAACGCTCCACAACATAGCCTTCGTAGACTGTACTCCCTATGTTGAACCTGACCTTGTACCACAACCCTGTACCGCTGGAAGTAGGACCCGAAACCCGTTCCAGGATGGTAACAACCTGGTTCAGGTTTACGGTAACAACCTTATTGGTATCTATTGTTGAATTAGGAGTTGATCTGACATTGACAGAACTGGCGTTAATCTTACCCGTCCGGTTAGTGAACTCATCTGCCGCAATCCCAGGGTTGAAGCTAAAGATGCCGATTTGGCCGACTGCCAAAATCACAATCAACAGCACGGTGAGCAAGCGTAAGAGTTTGTTATGTAAGTGATGAGTAAATTCATGATGCAAAAGCAAGAGCATGCCCACCTTTCTTAATTAATAGTGATAAACGTTAACATAATAGCATGATTCTGCTAATGCAAAGTTACAAGCTGTTTCCAATTACATGAATTCAGGCCTGTTCGAAATATTTTCAGTGAGATCCGAAGCCGTTCAAGCAAATTAAATCGCAATCACACATTTTTTAATTCTGGTCACCGGATTATTCTGCTTGGTGTATCAGGGAGCACGGCGGGTTTGGCAGGCATTTCCCGGAATACGGGTATCCGGAAGGTAAATGCCTGTTCAATCAAACCGGCATTGCGGTAAGAGCTTTGGGTGCGTCTGCCCTCGGCCCAGGCCATTTGGATATTCTGGGCGTATTGATGGCTGTATAGTTCGGTTGAAACCAGGTCAAACTTTTGCAGATACAACGTGTCTTGGCCAATACCGACATAGCGCTCGCTGATCCAGATCGCCCCGCCGGTAATAGCTTTTTCCGGTGATAACCAGGGCAGCAGGTAAACTTCTTCATCCGGGGTGATCAGTTGTTCATCCGGATTGCGGCCAAACAGCGCGTAGCGGGCGCCGTTGATCTGAGCGCCGTTCGGCACAGAAGGATTCGGGGTTGAACCAATGTTATAAAAGTTATAGACACCTTCATAACCTGGCAGCCGCCCGAAAGCCAAGGGCGATTCACCATTGCGCCCCATCTCCTGCACAATGCGTGAAGCCAGGAACAGCGGGCTGATATTAGCTGTTTCACCGGCTTCTACCAGCAAACGGTCATACTCCAAATTCTCCGGATTCAGCTCCGATTCTGCCGCCATAAAAGAATTAACCAGCACAGCAGCCACTCCCTCCCGGGTGTGAGCCTGCGGTTGAAAACGCAGCAGTTCGAATTGAAAAATATCGCGCTCATTCAGAAAGTTACGCGGGTCGGCAAAATGAGCAATTACCTCAGGCACAGCTGCTTTCCAGCTGCGGCCATCGTAAACCGGGCTATCGGGTTTGACCCAACTTGACGGCACAGCGTCAGCCTCGATCAGGCTGCGGTCACGATAATCCTGGGCGGCTACAAACTCGGCAAAAGGAATTTCAACCTGATCTGCCACAAAATTATAATTTGGTTGCTGCTTATGCAGTAGGTATAAAGGAGAGCGGTAACTTGACGGAAAAGTTTCCAGTAAACGATGGTAACCTTCTCCCGGTTGCGAGAGAATAATATGAACTTGATAAGTTCTGGCTTCACCCAAGCCGTTATTGACCAAAATCTCTAGTGAGCTTTCAGCCGCCAGTTCGGGCAAAGTTACTGTTAAACCAGCATCTGCAGTTATTGGTGACAATGGTACTGGCGCTGTTGACTTAATGTTGGTCTGTAAGCGGGCAAAACTACCTTCCCGAGCGGCAAGCCGCAAGGTTAACGGGCCGCTGTCTGCCGGTAGATATAAACCAAATTCAGTTGTCTCAGAGTTGAATTCCGGGAAAAATGAGGCTGCCTCCTGCCCTGTTGCTAGTGTCAGCAATGCTAAGCGGCCGGGAAATTCGACTATGTCCAGGTTTGCAGCTGGCAGTTTTCGCTGGTTGCCAGTTTTGTCCTGCACCGTAAGCTCTGTTTCTAGATTGCCTTCAGCTGCCGGTGTTAATATTGCGAAGACTTCATCCGGGTTACCCAGCAATGTGGCTGCTCTGCCTGACTGAACTATAGTGAACCCAGTCGCCCATGCCGGTAAGCCACCGAAAAAGTCATTTTGACCAGATTGAGAATCGAGTCCACTGCTAACTTCTGCAGCTTCACCTGTCAGAGTCTTCTCGCCAATTCGGGCGTAAGCTACTCTATCCGGTGAGGGTATATCAGGCTCAGGTTTTACCACGGCACGCAGGCCTTCCCAGCGTTTATCCGGGTTGTCACAATAAGCGATGCGTTCGCCATCCAGGTTAAACAGTTCAGTTGTAATCGGAATCCCTGGATTAGCAATGGTTAATTCGTAGACCCAACCTTGCTCGGTTTCCCGCGGGTATACCTCGACAAAACGCCCTGCTGAATTTTGCCCCGATGGTACCGCCGCTTCCTGCTCGGATTGAGCCAGTGACAACTCTTTTACCGTGCCATAAGTAATGCTTTCAATCTCGGGCACTTCAAGGCTGCCGAGGCTTAGATAATGTCCCCGTCCATCACTTGCTATAGTGAAAACTTCAGTTTCGTAAAGACCGGGACTCCAGGTGCGGGTGTCTAGGCTGAAATCCACACTGGCTGCTTCGTCGACTATTTCTGCAGCAGCGGTTGCAGCTGCAACCCTGTTCTTGACCTGAAGAAAGGTGCGGTGCCTTAAAGTATTGCCAGCTGAATCGGAGGCTGCATTTGTTGGCGTGGCAGCTGTTGCAGTTTGTTGAATATTGCCGTGCAATTGACGACGGCCAAATACTATTGTTTCAGTGCCAGCCGGCAGGGAGTCCAGCGTTAATCCGACCAACGCAGTTGAAGGGGCACTGATCCCTGCCTGTGCTTCGCTGTTAACCAGACCGCTTATCAGCCATTCGCCCGGGATTGTGAAGCCTGCATGCTTTATGGCCTGAGCCAGCCAGACTATTCTGTTCTGGCCGTTTGTAAAGGCCGGGGGTTGTGTGACAACAGCAGTTGCAGGCAGCTGCAAGCGCACGGATAACAAAACATCCCAAAAATCGCTGGCAAAAGCGCTGTCATCTTTCTGTTGACGCAAGTAAAGCGGTGAGGTTGCCAAACGCTGCAAAAAAATCCCTAAAGCGTCAGCATCTGTCTGCAATAATGTAAGCCAGGCAGAGTCGCTGAAAACTGGCATTTCTGGCAGCGAATCGCCTTCTGGACCTGCTGGTTGTGTCTGCAGTAAATTTCCGGCTTTCTGAAGTATTGTTTCTGCCGCTTCGGCTGAAAGCTGGTTTTTTGCCGGTGATTGGCTGGCAGGTTCCGTGCCGTAAAGTGATGCCTGGCCCGCAAGCCGTGAGAATATCAAGACGGCTGCTATGCCCAGCACCAGTAAGATGCTTAAGCCAAAAATCTCCAGAATAGGTTTTGAACGTAAATTCAGTCGCATGTATCTTGTAAAACTGTCCTTTGATCCGTCAACCCTGCGCTGCCCATGCCATCGAGTTCATCGAGTGTCAAAGAAAAGCTGGGCACGAAATCGCGCATGAAATGCCTTACCTCCGGCAAATCAGTGGCTTCGATTTTGGCGAGGGTAGCTTGCCTGGCCAGCTTGAATTCATTGTTACCTGCTTTTTCTTCTTCGACACATTTTAAGTAGGCACAGATACGATCCGCAGCTTTGACCAGACGCATCGCCTCAGCATTTTCTTCATCCTTGAGGTCAGGCGCCAGGGTAAGGCGGAATTCATCGGCCATTTCAGGTGGCAACAAGCTGAGCAGACGTTCACTGGCCATAGCCTCGACTGAACGGTAAGCGTCACGGATCTCCGGGTTGTTATACTTTACCGGAGTCGGCAGGTCACCTGTCAAAATTTCGCTGGCATCATGGTAAATAGCGTACAGAGCAACCTGTTCCGGGCGGAGCAATATACGATTTTCGCCGTAGTATTTATTGCGCACAACTGCCAGCGCGTGGGCAACAATAGCGACCTGCAAAGAATGTTCCATAATATTTTCAGGGTACGTATTACGCATTAAGCCCCAGCGGTTAATGTAGCGCATGCGGCTGATCATGGCAAAAAAATGATGCTGCATTAAGTTCCTCCCTTCGGAGATTGCATTGATTATCAGAACCAGTAGAGATCCTCAAAACAACGCGTGGCGTAGGTATCTGTCATGCCGGCGATATAATCGGTGACGATTTGGGCGTTGGGTTCTCCTGCCGGGTAATCGCGTTCGGTTATGAACTTGAGCAACCCCTGGTAAACTCTGTTTGTGCTGCTTTGGAGCCGTTCGCGGTCGTCGAGCGCCAGCATTAAGGCTTCAAACAAACCCTCCAATACATTTTCAACCATGGTTTCATAGCGTTTGATTTTCTCTGAGCGATAGATCCGCTTCACATTAGCATCGAGAAGCTGATGCATCATTTCTCCGCGTTCCTGGCTGAGTATGATGGCGTCCTGGTTGTGGCTGTTTTCGATTATATCCGTGACCAGCGTGTTGATGATTTGCCCATTGGTGCGGCCAAGCTCAGTTTGGATCGCGGGCGGGATATCGCCGAACTCCATAATGCCTGCGCGGGCGGCGTCTTCAATATCGCGGCCGACATAGGCGATTTTGTCGGCGACCCGGACTACACAGGCTTCAAGTGTAGCCGGCATGCTGGTTCCGGCGGAGGCACTGCCCAGACTGTCAGTTGGTTTATCGCGATCCGGCACCAGCACATATTCGTCGTAAGTTTCGCCGCAATGGTTGGTAATACCGTCGCGGACTTCGAAGCTGAGATTAAGCCCCTGATGCTTACCATGGCGTCTGGCCAGCTGGTCGATTACGCGCAGTCCATGGCGTTCGTGCTCAAAAATGCGGTCGGGTACGGAAGCATTCAGGCAACTATGCAAAGTTTTTTCGCCGGTATGACCGAAGGGAGCGTGTCCCAGATCGTGCCCCAGAGCAATCGCTTCGATCAGGTCACCATTAAGATTAAGCGCCCGGCCGATTGTGTTGGCGATGTAATTGACTTGAATTACATGCTCCATTCTGGTGCAGATGTGATCGTTTTGCGGGTCGAAAAAGACTTGGGTTTTGTGGCGCAGACGCCGGAATTCCAGTGAGTAGATAATTCTGCCGGCATCACGCTCGAAAACTGTGCGGACTGTGCAGGGCTCGTCCGGCTTCAGACGGCCGCGGGAATTTACACTTTGGCAGGCATACGGGCTCAGCAGTTTTTCATGTTCTTCGCGAAGTTCTCGAGGCAACATGTGCTTCCCTCCTTGAGATGCGGTTAGCGCTTGGTCAGGCTTCCGAGCAATGTGCGGCGCACTCGGATCGCGCCCGTGGGGCAGACTTCCTGGCAGCAGTAGCAGCGGATGCAACGGCCATAATCGTATATAGGCACCTGGTCCCGGCGTTTTTGCCTGACTGCGGCTTCCGGCAGCGGGCAGGCCCGGGTGCAAAGGCCACAGCGGGTGCATTTTTCCTTAACAATATAAGGTCTGTCCAGCAGTAGACGCTTGGCAAGCGGTCCGCCAAAGCGTGACAAAATCCCCATCATGGAAGTATGTCCCTGGCGCGTGTCAAAGTCAGACAGGCAAAGCTCGGCGGCAAAATCAGCAGCTGAACCGCGTCGTTCGCGCTCAGCAGCCGCCTGGCCATCGCGTAAATCGTAAAGTATTGCCGGTGCTTGTTCCAGATCCATGCTTCCCAGCCCATTTTCGTCGCCAAGCCGGATCGTCTCAATACTGGAGGGTTCGAAGTTAATAATGCTGGCGGCAAAGGCGTCCAACAGCACGGGATCGCGCGCGACTATCAATAGGCCAACAAAACGTGGTTTGCCATTACGCGGGCCATTGCCTTCCATCCCGACGATCGCGTCCATCACAAATAAGCGCGGTTCGACATAGCGATTGATATCGACAAGCATTTGGGAGAAATTACTTACTTCGGGAAACTGGACATGATGCTTGGCTTTTCGCTGACCGGGGATGACGCCAAAAGTGTTTTTAATGGCACCGGTCATGCCTGTCAACGCATGAGTTTTTAGTTTAGAAAGACTGACAACACCGTCGGCTGCGGCTACTCCGGCAGCGAGTGAGAAATGGCGCAGCATAATGCCTTCGCTGAAATCGATCTCAACTGTATTGACGAAATCAGCGGCTTCAATACCCATTTCGGCGGCAACCGCAGCGATCCCGCTTTGGCGCAAGGCACGTTCGGGAGAATCGACAGCAGGCGAGTCGCCCACACTCAGCCTAAGTCCAAGAGGCTGCAGGTTTTGCACCAGACCGCGAAAAACCGCTGGGTGCGGTGTTACGGCTAAGTCCGGTGTGACCGCAGAAAGCAGGTTCGGCTTTATCAGAATCTTTTCGCCGGCAGTGAAAGCCGTTGGCACTTTAAGTGCTTCGAAAGCCAAATGCAGCCCGGAGCGGATCTGGGCAGGTATATAGTCGTCGCAGCGGACAATTACTAGTTGGGTCATGAAAATGCTCCTGTTGGCGGGCGTTTTGGCAATTATAGCATAGCGCCTACACCAGTTCGAGCGGCGCCTGCCGGGCCATCATCCGCTTGATGCCGGCCGCGTCAAAGTGAATAGTTAAAATGGCGTCCCCTGCTACCAGATCAACCGACTTTACTTTACCAATACCAAAGCGCGCGTGTTTAACAGTATCGCCTTTACGCACCAGATTAGGATCAAGCCCTTTGGCCGGTTTTGCACCTGTGCTGCCAGTTCTGCTGGCAAAGCTTTCCAGGCCGGCAAACCCTTTTGTCGCTTTTTTACTAAAGGCAACGGAGCCGCCTGCTGCTTCATCGTCCCCGCCCTGGGCTGCGCGGCCTTCCACGCGAGGACCGCCAAACTCTTCCACATATTCACCGGGGATATCGCAAATAAAGCGTGAAACCGGCATCATCTGGGTTTGGCCAAAAAGCAGTCTGGTACGGGCTGTAGTTATAAACAAGCGCTCTCTCGCCCGGGTTATCGCGACATACGCAAGGCGCCGCTCCTCTTCCAGTTCAGATTCACTGCCCAGCGAGCGATAACCCGGGAAAATTCCCTCTTCGGCGCCGACCAGGAATACCGTACTGAACTCCAGGCCCTTAGCGCTGTGGATGGTCATTAATCTGACATAATTATTATCATCATTGTCGACATCAATTTCGGAAAACAGCGCGGCTCTTTCCAGGAAGGCATTCAATTGGTCCGGTAAGGTTTCAGCCAGCAGGTCCTGATCCTCCGGTGCCAGTTCGGCCGCTTCCCCATCTTCGATACTGTTGCGGAATTCTGCCAGAGTATTGGTGAATTCCAGCGCGTCCGATAAAAGCTCTTTGAGGTTTTCCACCCGGTCCACTGTCTCCAGCCGGGATTTTTGCTGCTCATTCAGCAGGTCGTCGATCAAGCCCGATTCAGCTTCGACCAGTTCAATGAATTCGGCCAGGGAGTACTCGCCTTCCAGTAAATGCCCGCGCATGCCGGCGATCAATTCGGCAAAGCCTTTCAGCTTGCCGGCATTGCGACCCAGGTCAGGCAATTCCAACGCCCGTTCGCAGACAGCAAG
>CAYPHB010000078.1:0-9396 GCA_964410445.1 uncultured Oscillospiraceae bacterium | reverse complement strand
ACCACGGCACCGCCAACAACTGGCTTAACCGCATCGCAATGGCGGACCGAAATTTTCCGACTGACCAATGTCGAACGGGCCAAGGCAGGCCTGCCGTCTTTGAAAACAGGGACAACAGCCCTGGCAAAAGCAGCCGCTGTCCGTGCCAGTGAAATTGTCCGCGAGTATAGTCACGTGCGTCCGAACGGTTCCTACTTTTCAACTGTTTTAGCTGAGAATGGCATTGCCTGGTCTGCAACAGCAGAAAACCTCTTTTGTGGCACAGCCGATAGATATACTCCTGCGGAAGTTATGTTGAAATGGATGAATTCTTCCGGCCATCGCGCTAACATACTGAATAAGAACCAGACAATGCTCTCTGTGGGTTATGTCCGCTCCGGCGGTATGGAGTATTTTGTCCAGCTGTTTATCAAGCCGAAATAATCTGACCATAAACAGCTGAATCCGGTTTACGTGAAAGCGAGACATAGGACTTGAAGAAAAAAACTGAAGATTCTGTCTGCGAACCTGATCAGCACAACGATTTTTCGCGCGGCTCAATTGCCGGCAATATTATGGGCATGGCTTTGCCGATGATGCTGGCCCAGTTTGTCCACTTGCTTTACAACATAGTTGATCGGTTTTACATCGGTTTGATGCCGGAAAACTCCTTTACAGCGCTCACCGCCCTCGGAGTCTGCCTGCCGGCCATTACTATTGTGCTGGCCTTCGCCAATCTGTTTGGTATGGGAGGCGGTCCTCTCTGCTCGATCGAACGCGGGCGCAATAACCTTGAAGAGGCTGAGCGCATTATGAACAACAGCTTCGTCCTGCTGGTTGGCAGTGGTCTGCTGCTGATGATAGTCGGCCTGATTATCAAACGTCCGATGCTCTACGCTTTCGGCGCCAGTGATGTTACCTACCCTTTCGCCGACCAGTATCTCTCAATTTATCTTTTAGGCAACGTCTTTGTGACGATCAGTCTGGGGATGAACCATTTCATCAATTCCCAGGGTTTTGCCCGCATTGGCATGCTGACTGTTGTCATTGGCGCTGTATGCAACATCATTCTCGACCCGATTTTTATTTTTACATTAAACATGGGAGTGCGCGGAGCAGCTTTGGCGACGGTCATCTCCCAGTTTCTCTCTGCCTTCTGGGTTATTCGCTTTCTTACCAGTCGTAAAGCGATCCTGCGCTTGCGGTTGCCGGCCATGAGCCTGGAGAAAGTGCGGGTGCGCAAAATAGTGGCACTCGGTACTTCCGGCTTTGTCATGCAATTCACCAACTTCCTGGTGCAGGTGGTGTACAATGCCAGTTTGCAGCGATTCGGCGGCGACTTGTACGTTGGAATTATGACAGTAATCAACAGTGTTCGAGAAATTGTAACATTGCCGGTTTCGGGCCTTTCGAGCGGCGCGCAACCGGTTATCGGTTATAACTACGGCGCCGGCAGATACGACCGGGTAAAGCAGGCAATCCGTTACACCGCTATTGCCGGCATAGTTTTCACCACAACAGTCTGGCTGCTGCTCTTGCTTTTCCCAGGTTTTTTTATTCGCATATTTAATAGGGATCCGGCGGTGGTCACCGCCGGTATCCCCATGTTGCGCATCTACTTCGCGGCCTTCCTGACAATGTCGTTGCAGTTTGCCGGCCAGACAACCTTTGTGGGGCTCGGCCAGGCAAGGTTTGCCATCTTCTTCTCCCTGTTCCGCAAAGTAATTCTGGTAATTCCGCTGGCGCTGATTCTGCCGCATGTCGCTGGTCTGGGTTGGATCGGTATTTTCCTGTCGGAGCCGATTTCAGACATAGTCGGCGGTACAGCCAGCTTTCTTACTATGCTGTATGTTGTGCGGCGTCTGCTGCGGGAAGAAACAATCAGCCAAACATGCCTTTAAGTTTGTCAACAACTCCGCCTGCTTTATCACCGGCAAGAGCGGCTTTAGCGCCATCAGCAATCTTATTGGTCACATCATCAGGAATGTCTACGCCAAGCAGCGATTCGACAGCCTGCACAGGATTGCTTTTGAATTTCTCAGCAAATCCCGGGTCATTTTTGACTTTGTTGACTATTTCCTCAATTTTTTCTTTGATATTAAAATCCATCTTGCGACTCCTTTTTCTTTCGGGAGCTGATTTGACCTAACACTCCCGTCCAGGGCATCCGTTCTTTATATATCAAGCTTGTAACTGGCGCTGACAAGCAGTCAGCACATTGCGCAGCAACAGAGCTGAATTTACAGGTCCGACACCGCCGGGAACGGGTGTTATCGCTTTAACCAGTGCGCTGACTGGTTCGTAATCCACATCTCCCACCAGTTTGCCTGTTGAATCAAGGTTAATGCCCACATCAATAACAGAGCTTTCGCTGCTAAAGTATTCCGCACCAAAGAAGTTCGCTTTGCCGATCGCGGCTACCACAATGTCCGCCGCCGCAGTTACAGCCGGCAAATCGCGGGTTTTGGAATGACAAATTGTCACCGTGGCATTTTCATTCAAAAGCATCATAGCCAGCGGCCGTCCAACCACCATGCTGCGGTTGACTATAGCCACTTCGCAGCCTGTCAGCGGACCATGAAAATGCTTGCAGATTTCAATAACAGCTTCAGAAGTTGTCGGGTAGAGCACATCACGCTCTCCCTGAAACAATTTAGCCAGATTCTCCGGCGTTATGCAGTCAATGTCCTTAGCGGGATTCAGCAAATGCTTGACCACATCATAATCAAGCTGTGGCGGCAAAGGGCGGAAAATCAAGATACCGTGAATTTCGCTGTCCTGATTAAGCCGCTCCAGCAAAGCAGTAAAATCAGCCAGCGGGATATCTGCGGCATTCGCGTATACCCGGGCTCTCACACCTAACTGGTCGCTACTGCGTAGGATGCTGCGCTCGTAAGAAATATCGTCCGGGTTTTCGCCGACTCTAACAATCGCCAACCCCGGGGCAATCCCTTTTGCGGCCATCATGTCTTCAATATCCGCCTTAACCCGTGCTTTTATTCCTGCCACGAGTTCCTTTGTCTGCCAAATTTCAGCCATGCTTTGCCTCCAGATTATTTAGTTATTAAAAAGATGCAGTTTGTGGGCTTTTGCAGCTAATTATAAACTTTTAACCGCTTAGGTGATATAAGTCCGGGTCAGTGCAACTGTGCCTCAACCGCAGCGTAGATCAGGTCAGCCTGTTCGCTGCCCCGGGCAACAAGCTCTGTTATTTCTTGTTCCAGCGCTTGCCGCACAGCTGTGTCCTTCAGCAGCTTGGTATTAATAAAAACATTAAGTGCGGCACCTTGCAGCGCAGCCCTGCAAAAAGCGGCGCCAACGCCGACATCACTGATGGCAATGCGGGTCCCGATGCGGGCATACTCCGCCTGCAGTTCAATTGCCTGCAAGCAAACGCGGGCTATTTCCAACGGTGGCTGCACGGCTTCAATCAGCGCTGCCTGCATAATCTTTTCCCGCTCCAGCTTTTCGGCCTCAGTTGTTTGCGGTAAACCATAAGCCCGGGAAAGCGGTTGGAAAGCTTCTGCATCTCGGCTCACCAGCAGTTTAAATTGTTCAGTAATTTCAGCTGACTTCAACAAAAGCTGTTTAATTTCAGGCTCCACCTCAGCGTACTTTTTTCGGCCCAAGGTAAGGTTGCCAACCATACTGCCCAAGGCCATGCCAACGGCTCCGACCAGTGCCGAAGCACCGCCGCCGCCGGGAGTAGGCGAACTTGAAGCCAAATCGGTGATAAACTCGTTGCAACTTTGCTCCAGCATGGTCAACTCCTTGTTACTAAACGCTTATAGCAAACCGGGCCATAAAATAATCGACTGGCAAACACTTACGACAAACCGGTTATAACACCATCGTCGGTAATATCAATCCGCTCGGCCGAAGGCACCTTTGGCAAACCGGGCATAATCATGATATCACCCGTCAGGCAGACAATAAAGCCGGCGCCAGCCGAAGGGCGAACTTCGCGGATTGTGATCTCAAAGCCTTTCGGCCGGCCCAGTAAGGCAGGGTTGTCGGAGAAGGAATATTGGGTTTTGGCCATGCAGATCGGCAGCTTGTCGAGGCCGATGCTTTCCAGACGTTCAATTTCCTTTTCAGCTTTGGCCGTGTAAATTACGGAACCAGCACCGTAGATTTCGGTCGCGATACAGGCAATTTTGTCTTTAACACTGGCGTTTACATCATACAGCTGTTTAAAATCATTGGGTTTTTCAGCGGCCGCGACAACCTTGTTGGCCAGGTCGATACCGCCCTCGCCGCCTTTTTCCCACACCTCACAAATCGAAACCGACACGCCAAGGGCAGCGCATTTATCCTGCACCAGCTGCAGCTCGGCATCAGTATCGCTGTGAAAGCGGTTGACAGCCACAACAACCGGCAAACCAAACTTGTTGATGTTTTCCAGATGTTTTTCCAGATTAACAAAGCCCTTGGCCAAAGCAGCAGTATCTTCTGTTTGCAATTCATTTTTAGCGAGGCCGCCGTGCATTTTGAGAGCCCTGACAGTTGCTACTAACACAACTGCTGACGGCTTAAGCCCGGCAGTGCGGCATTTGATGTCGATGAATTTTTCCGCACCCAGATCAGCGCCGAAACCTGCTTCTGTTACCAGATAATCACACAGCTTAAGGCCTAGTCTTGTTGCCATTACACTATTGCAGCCATGGGCAATGTTGGCAAAGGGGCCGCCATGAATAAAAGCAGGCGTGTTTTCCAGTGTTTGTACCAGATTCGGTTTAATCGCGTCTTTAAGCAACAGCGTCATCGCGCCCTGCATTTTAAGCTCGGCAACTGTAACCGGCTGGTTATTGTAGTTATAGCCAATTATTATACGTCCGAGCCGTTCCTTGAGATCACTGAGTCCGCTGGCCAGGCAAAGGATCGCCATGATTTCGGAAGCAACAGTGATCATAAAACCGTCTTCACGCGTGAAGCCGTTTGCTTTACCGCCCAAGCCGACGACGATCTGACGCAGCGCGCGGTCATTCATGTCCAGCACTCGTTTCCAGACAATCTGGCGCGGGTCGATTTGCAGAGCATTGCCAAAGTTTATATGGTTGTCGATAGCCGCTGCCAGTAAGTTGTTGGCAGTGGTGATCGCGTGAAAATCGCCGGTAAAATGCAGGTTGATATCTTCCATTGGCACAACCTGAGCATAGCCGCCGCCAGCCGCGCCGCCCTTCATCCCAAAAACCGGGCCGAGCGAAGGCTCGCGCAGAGCAACTGAAGCATTGCGGCCGATTTTACCCAGCGCCTGGCCAAGTCCGATTGTGGTTGTCGACTTGCCTTCACCTGCCGGGGTAGGGGTAATCGCGGAAACCAGTATCAGCTTACCGTCGGGCTGAGCTTTGAGGCGGTCGAAGATTCCCAAATCAATTTTAGCTTTGACACGGCCGTACGGTTCTACTTCAGAATCCAGAACGCCCAAACGAGCGGCAATTTCTGTAATCGGCAATAAATTAGCAGCCTGGGCAATTTCGATATCCGTCTTAAAAGCCATATGTTTCTCCTTGTTTTGCACACAATTGGTAAATCAGATTAAAGGAACAGGTATTATTATACCGAACCAACAGGTAGTTGGGAATTTCCCGGCTTACAACCGGGGAATTTCGTTAATCAACTCGGGAATTATCTCAAACAGGTCTCCAACCAAGGCAATATCCGCCAGCTGCATCATCGGAGTATCCTTTTGTTCGTCGATCGCGATGATCAGATCACAAGCCTGCATGCCGACTAAATGCTGAATTTGCCCGGAAATACCGCAGGCTATGTATACCTTAGTTTGCACCGTTTGGCCTGTTTGGCCGATCTGATGCGTATACGGGATCCAGCCGGCATCAACGGCAGCGCGGCTGGCCCCGACAGCGCCGCCGACACGGTCAGCTAAACGCTGCAACAGCTTGAAGCCCTCCGGCCCGCCCACTCCCCGGCCTCCGGAAATTATAATCCGGGCATCAGCGAGGTTAATCGCGGAATCGCTGCTGTGTACTGTTTCCAGAATATTTTTCCGTAAAATAAAATCGAGCGGCTGCAGTTTTTCAATCAGCTGGCGGCCGCTGCGGGAAGCATCCGGTTCCGGCGCCTTCATCACCCTTGGCCTGACTGTGGCCAATTGCGGGCGGTGGTTGGAACAGCGGATTGTCGCCAGGATATTACCGCCGAACGCCGGCCTGGTTTGCAACAGGTCACCATTAGCGCGATCAATATCGAGCTGCGTACAGTCCGCGGTCAAGCCGCATTCGGCCAAAACCGCAACCCGCGGAATCAGCGCGCGGCCGCGCGTGGTTGCTCCTGTGATGATTATCTCCGGCTTATATTTTTCGATCAGCCGAACCAGCACGTTGGCTTCGATCTCGTCCTGAAAATCTGTCAGTACGGCATCTATAACGCTGATTACGGTATCCGCACCAGATGCATACAGTGAATCAGGCTGCATAACTGCTTCCGGCCCCATTAGCAGAACCCAAACCTCTGAACCACGGATATCGGCAAGCCGACGGGCCGCGCCGATCAGTTCATAGGTGACAGGCTGAATGTTACCTGCTGTGAGCTCGGCGGTAACCCAGACATTTTTATAAAGGGACTTATCAGTTTCGTTAATAATCAGCATATATCACCTCACTCAAAGCACACTGCGCAAACGCAGCTCCCGCACCAGTTTACGGGCAGTTTCCTGTGCGGTTCCGGTCAAGACAAGTGTCGCGCTGTCACGCTGTGGCGGCGGCTGCGTCTTGACCACCCGGGTTGGTGAACCATGTAAACCGATCTTCCCGGCATCAGCGCCGATATCCTCCGGCTGCCAAATCGGAATCTCCGATCTTTCAGCTTTCAACCGGCCGCGCAAGGTAGGCACTCGAGGCACATTGATGCCCTTGAGTACAGTCAGTACCGCCGGGAATTCCAGAGCACAGACATCGTAACCATCTTCATGCATACGCTTCACGGTTACTTTGTCTGCAGCAACTTCTTCCAGAGCCATTACACAAGTTGCCTGCAACCAGCCAAGGTGGGCTGCAATGCCGGGTCCCACCTGGGCAGTGTCACCGTCAATAGCCTGCTTGCCGCAGATAACCAGATCAACTTCACCAATTTTGCTGATGGCTTTTGCTAATACATAACTCGTTGCCCAGGTATCAGAGCCGCCAAAAGCGCGGTCGCTCAGCAGAACAGCGCGGTCAATCCCCAGAGAAATCGCTTCTTTCAGCGCCTGCAGCGCTTTTTCCGGGCCCATGGATACTGCAATAACTTCGCCGCCCAACTTCTCCCGCAGCTGAACTGCGGTTTCCAGCGCATAAATATCAAAGGGATTCAAAATGGCATTAACGCCTTCCCGTACAATCCGCTTGGTTTCCGGGTCGATTTTGGCATCGGTCGACGCCGGCACTTGCTTAATGCAAACAACTATTTTCATTGCGCTCTCCTTCTTAGCCCCACGTACCTTCAATCAGGTGATACTGGGTCTTAAACCCGAGTATCGAAAGGTAAATTCCTGCCTGAGGGTAAATCCGCTGCAGCTGGGCCAAGGTGGCGAGCGGATCGAAGGCAGTGTCTTCCGGAATCGGGTAACCAACCGCATCCGACAGCAGGTGCAGCTTCTTGCTCATCCAGGCCTCAATAATTACCGGCAAATCCGGGTAACGGGCCAGTAAACGGTCAACTACCGCGTTCTGTTCAATCAAGGGTTGGGTGATAATAAACTCCGCGCCGGCGGCAAGCTTGTTTTCCAGCTTCCTGAACTCATGTTCTGCCGGCTCATAGGGATTGAAGGCGGCGCCAATGTGGAATACATCGGGGTACTGCTTTTGAACGTAACGGATCAGCTCAACTGAGGTCACAGTTTCACTGCCGCTGGCGCCTATATCAGCCGGCTGCAGACGGGGCAGCCTGTCGGAACCATCACCGGAAACAATCAACAATTCGAAAATGCTGTTTCGTTGACAGAAGTCCAGGATTTCGTGCAGGTTTTCTTTGGTATGAAAGGTGTTGAGATGAATCATTACCTGACCGGGCCGGCACTCAAGCCCAAGTTCGGCGATCATTTCATGGCCTTGAAAAGCCAGGTTCCCCATGGCGTTATCAGTTAAGCAGGCAACATAGCCACTAGCCATAACTCGTTCAAATTTGCCGGCAAATAGTTCAAGATCCGCCAGTAATTTTTCGGTATCCTGTTTCGTCGGCAAAATTTCAACATGATAGATTTTGTTTTTGATATCCTGGTGCATAAACCACTTTCGCCTTTCCCCGGGCATACTTAAATAAAGCCCCGGCTTGCCTGGGTTAACAGGCAGCGTTGCCCTGTGCTGTTATTCAGTTAAAAAATCAGAGTTCGAGTTCGCCTTCGCGGAATTTGGTGAGATAATTCATGCAAAAATCATCTATCCCCAGCAGCGCCTCGGTGGCGTAAAGGAACGTCATCAGCTTTTTATCGAGCGGATCAAGTATGGCACCATCCATGCCGACAGTCATCGCCGCCACCAGAAACGCCTGGTTCATAACTTTACGGGCGGGTATACCAAAGGAGATATTGCTCAGGCCGCAGGCAATGTGGGCCTCGGGGTATTCTGCTTTAACCCGGCGGATTGTGTCGAGCGCGACAACTCCATAATGCGAACCGGTGCCAATCGGCCGGATCATCGGGTCGATAAAGATATCGTCCAGAGCGACACCGGATTTGGTTAAGGTAGCGATCAGAGTATCAGCGATCTTTACCCGTTGATCCGCAGTTTCCGGCATGCCGGTATCATCCATGCAAAGAGCGATCACCGCTGCCTTATGCTCAGTAATTAAAGGCAGAACAGCATCAAGCCGTGATTTCTCGCCTGTAATCGAATTAATAATCGGCTTGCCGTTGCGGTTTGCTTCCAGACCAACCCGCAAAGCTGCAGGGCTGGGAGAATCGATCGCAAAGGGCACAGCCAGTTCGGCCTGTATTGTTTCAATCAGCCATTTAAGGATTTCCGGCTCCTGCTCCAGAAACATGCCGGCATTAACGTCAAGAAAGCAGGCTCCGGCTTCTGCCTGGCGCCTGGCCAAATCCAGAATGGCAGCTTCGTCACGCGCCTCCATGGCTGGACGAACCGCTTTCAAGGTGCTGTTTAATTTCTCACCAATAATGATCATTTATTCTCCTCCTTGAAGCTGCGTTGAACCGCCTTCAATCTGGACACTGTAAAAATTAAGCTTCTAAAATATATTTGCTTTTATCTTAATTGTTATGCTCTATTCAAGCAATAAAACCACGCATTTTGCATAAAAGAATACCAGAATTAAAAATTTATTAGCATATAAGCGTGGTACAACAGCATTCTGCGGTTGTCTATGCAAATTTGCGAACGACAAAGAAACTCAAAAATTTGTCACGATTTATCATATTTGTGCCACAATTGATTGTTACACTGCTTTACAAGAATCCTTCCT
>CAYPHB010000077.1:4278-9416 GCA_964410445.1 uncultured Oscillospiraceae bacterium | reverse complement strand
TCCAACTTGAGGAGCCATCCTGAGGCCGGCATTATGCCGGTCTCGTTTGCGTTAAAGGAGAAATTATGAACAGACGCGCTTATGCCATAACCCAGGCCGCTGTCATCGCTGCTGCCTATGTTATCTTGACATTGCCGTTTGCCCAGTTCGCTTTCGGACCGGTCCAGTTCCGCCTGGCTGAAACACTTACTACTTTGGCAGCTCTTACTCCGGCCGCGGTTCCAGGCCTTTTTCTCGGCTGTTTATTAACGAATTTGATGTATCCATCCGGACTCGGAATTATTGACGTGATTTTTGGCAGTCTGGCAACATTGGCGGCCGCCTGGCTTACCTGGCAGTTGCAGCAGCGTCTGCCGCAACCGCCAGCAATGAAACTCTGGCTGCGACGGGTTCTGGTTTTACTGCCGGCAGCTGTTGTCAACGCGCTGGTTATTGGCTTTTACCTGCCTTTTTTGCTACCGGACATTACTGTCGCGCCATTAGTCACAATCAGCTTCATGTTTTCAATTTTTATTTCCGAGCTGGTCGTCATTTACCTAATCGGTCTGCCTTTGATGATGGCCATCGACAAAAGTGGACTGCTGAAACAAAGCAGGTTCTTTTGATGAAGGAAGTGTATTAGCATGTCACACTATTACGATGAAAATCCTGTAGCGGCGCACGAACAGCGCAAGCTGACAGTGCAAATTGGCACTTTGCTGCTCGAATTCAATACCGATAGTGCTGTGTTCGCAAAAAACCGGCTTGATTTTGGCACTCGTCTTTTGATCGATGCAGTTCTGGAAGATTATCGTGCCTCTGGAGTACAGCCTTATGGCAGGCTGTTGGATTTAGGCTGTGGTTATGGACCGGTCGGTATTGCCTTCAAGCGCTTGTTTCCCGCCCTCGACGTCGTTATGACAGACATTAACGAAAGGGCTGTCAAGCTGGCGCGGCTTAATGCTGCAGAAAATCAGACACGCTATGTCGATATTCGCCGCGGTGATGGTTTTGCTGTAGTCGGAAAACAAGAAGAATTTGACCTGATTATGACCAATCCGCCGATCCGGGCGGGCAAAAAAACTGTGTATGCTTTTTTTGACGGCGCCTATGAGCATTTAAAAACGGGTGGGCGGCTTTATGTAGTAATCCAGAACAAGCAGGGCGCTCCCTCAGCACGTAAGTATCTGACAGCGCTTTTCGGTAACTGTGAAGATATTGAACGCAAAGCCGGCTTTCATATTTTCCGCTGTATTCGCGAGTGAACAGTTTCTCAGGAATATAAGCAGCTGTGAGCTGTCAAAACACTATGATATAATCAGCCTAATAACCTGAAAGGTCGTGATCTTTTGTCTAATTGTGAAACCTGCGATAGTCGCAGCAACTGCTCCTCACAGCCGTCAGAATGCGGCACAACCGAGCCTGAACATGTCCATGCCCCTGAAAAACTGCCGCCGCATGATCTTGCCAGTGTGCGACATGTCATCGGAATTTGCAGTGGCAAAGGCGGAGTCGGCAAATCAATGGTCACGGCTCTTACCGCTGTGGAGCTTGCCCGCGCGGGTTTAACTGTCGGTATCCTCGACGCGGACCTCACTGGACCTTCTATTCCCAGACTGTTTGGATTACGCGGCCAGCTGTCCGGTTCGGAACACGGTATTTTCCCTGCTCAGTCACACGATGGAATTCAGATAATTTCCGTCAATCTGATGCTGGAAAACGCTGACGCGCCGGTTATTTGGCGCGGTCCTGTAATTTCCGGTGTAGTCAAACAATTTTGGACTGATGTTATCTGGGACACTCTGGACGTACTGTTGATTGATATGCCCCCCGGCACTGGCGATGTCCCGCTTACTGTTTTTCAATCTATCCCGCTTGACGGAATCGTCATGGTTTCAACACCTCAGGACCTCGTATCCATGATCGTGCGCAAGGCTCGCAACATGGCGCTGATGATGGGTGTGAAGGTGCTGGGTTTTGTCGAAAATATGAGCTTGATGAAATGCCCCTGCTGTGGTGAAGAAATCAACGTATTTGGCCCTGGCTATACGGAAGCCGCGGCGACAGAAATGAATGTACCGTTGTTTGATCGGCTGCCGATCCAGAGTCAACTTGCGGAACTGGCTGATGAAGGCCGAATTGAAGAGGCTCCAGCCGGTTTACTGCCGAATCTGATTACTGCTTTACAAGCTATTATCGCTAAACCATGATCAAACAAAAGAGCCGCATTGTTTTTAGCCTGATGCTGATCGTGATACTGAGCGTGAGCATACTGGCTCTGCTAACCGGTTGTCAAGATAAGCGTGTCATAGGTGAAATTAATGATCAGGCTTCAGTCGCGCTGATTAAGTATGAAACCATTAGTGCAGACATGAGCGGCATAGTATATCGCGAAGTCCTTGATCTTCCCTCATTCCTGGCATCAGCCACTAAACCTGTGCTGTTAGTTTTCTACCAGCCAGGTATCTCCGTTCAACCCCAACTGATTCCGCTGGTCGAACAGTTTGCTGATGATTACCAGGATCAGGCAGAAGTCATTTTTATTGATGCTTCTGCTAAGCCGTCCCTGGCTTCGCTTTATGGCATCGAGACAGTACCAAGTTATATCGCGGTTAAATCAGGTTCAGCCCGCCTGACTATGAGCGGTTTTGACGAAACCACCCGCTCCGGTTTGGAACAGCTGATCAGCAGCCTGGCTGATTAATATTTGGCTTAATGTCGGCAAACATTCAAATTATCTGCTTATGTCGGCAAACATTTCGAATTATCAGTTTATGTCGGCAAACATTCAATTTATCTATTGCTTGTCGGCTAATTTTTTCAATTCTCTTGTAGCCTGCCGCCAGATCCGTTAAATTTATCTTAGGTACTGATGCGCCGCCTGCAAGACAGTCTTTATGTCTTGCTCTTTATGCCGTACCACTATTAGACACAACTACATAATTACATTAATTTGCTTGTGCTGATTCGTTGAAGGAGGCCTTCCGTGGAAGAAATTATTCATGAAATTTCCTTGCGTTTAAAAGGAATGCGCGACACATTGGATATCGCTGCTGAAGATATGGCTGAGGCCACAGGTGTCAGCCTGGAAGAGTATCTGAGCTATGAGTCAGGCGAGCGCGATTTTTCCTTTACCTTTCTCTACAAAGCGGCCAACCGCTTCGGGATCACACTAACTGATTTGATGACAGGTGAATCACCTCACCTGAGTACCTATACGCTTGTCCGCAAAAACGATGGCCTGCCGATTGTCCGTCGGGAAGGCTTTTCCTACCTGCATGTAGCTGCTCACTTCCGTGACCGTATCGCCGAACCATTTGTTGTTGAAGCGCCTTATCAGTCCGGTGCTGAGGATTGTGAACTCCTGCTTAACAGCCATGTGGGCCAGGAACTGGATTATATACTTGAAGGCCAGCTGCGTGTTCAGATCGGTGATCATGAAGAACTAATGCAGGCAGGCGATACCATATATTACGATGCTTCCAGCCCTCACGGCATGGTAGCCGTCGGCGGTAAACCCTGCCGCTTTCTGGCAGTCGTAATGGGCCAATGTGATGAAGATTAACAGAGAAAGCCACAAAAGAAGGAGCCGCGATAATGCTTAATATTCACAAACAGTACTTGCAAGAAACCATTGGTGCGGATGGAAATATTTCTGACTACACATTTATAGTGCCCGAGAAGTTTAACTTTGCTTACGATGTTATTGACCTCATTGCTGCCGCAGAACCAGAGCGGCGGGCAATGTTCTGGTCTAATGAAATTGGTGAAGAACACACCTTTAGCTTTGCTGATATGAGTAAAGCCAGTGATCAGGCTGCCAGCTTTTTCTTACAGCAGGGCATCCGGCGCGGTGACAAGGTTGTTCTAATCCTTAAACGCCATTATCAGTTCTGGTTCGCTATACTTGGACTGCATAAAATCGGCGCGGTAGGCATTCCGGCAACCAATCAGCTGCATGAAAAAGATTTGTTGTACCGTTTTGAAGCTGCTGAAGTCCGGGCGGTTCTTTGTACATCAGAAGGCGAAGTTGGCTCTGAAGTTGAAAAAGCAGCTGCCGCATACAACAAATCGCTGGTATTGATGATGGCTAAAGGCGCACGTGAAGGCTGGCTGGATTTTGATGCCGGTATGCTCAGTTCACCGCCTTTCCAGCGCCCCACTGGTGACGCTGAACCTAAAATCAGTGATGCCATGCTGTTGTATTTCACTTCCGGCACCACCGGTATGCCCAAAATGGTCACACACGATTTTTCCTATCCGCTTGGACACATTCCCACAGCCAAGTACTGGCATAAGGTTGACCCTGACGGTCTGCACCTGACTGTATCTGAAACGGGCTGGGCCAAGTCGGTTTGGGGGAAATTATATGGCCAGTGGTTTATGGAAGCCGGCATTGACGTATTTGACTTTGACCGCTTCGATCCACATGTCATGCTAAATCACATAAGCACAGCGGGTATCACCACATTCTGCTCACCGCCAACTATTTATCGCTTCCTGATCCGTGAGGATTTGAAGCAATATGATTTGTCAAAGCTTCAGCATTGCACAATAGCCGGCGAAGCACTCAATCCGGAGGTGTACGAGCAATTCCTGCGCGCAACGGGCCTTGAGCTGAAAGAAGGCTACGGCCAGACAGAGATGACGCTTGCTGTTGTTACTAATTACTGGATGAAAACCAAACCCGGTTCAATGGGTAAACCCTCACCGGTTTATAACATTTCTTTGCTGGATGATCAGAACCAGGAAGTGCCGGTAGGCCAATCCGGCGAAATTTGTGTCCGCACAGGCGATAGCAAGCTACCGGGCATGTTCTCTGGTTATTATAAAGATGATGAATTAACCGCTTCTGTTTGGCACGATGGTTATTATCACACCGGCGACCTGGCCTGGATTGATGAAGACGGCTACCTCTGGTTTGTCGGCCGGACTGATGACATCATTAAAAGCTCCGGATACCGTATCGGGCCGTTTGAAGTCGAAAGTGTGCTGATGGAGCATCCGGCTGTGCTGGAATGCGCCATTACCGGAGTACCTGATCTGGTTCGCGGCCAGGTGATCAAGGCAACAGTTGTGCTTTCGCGCGGCTATACTGCCAGTGATGAATTGCGCACAGAGCTTCAGGATTATGTGAAGACTCATACCGCACCGTACAA
>CAYPHB010000077.1:0-4178 GCA_964410445.1 uncultured Oscillospiraceae bacterium | reverse complement strand
GGTTTTCCTTTGCTTCGGCCTGCAGCCAGGCTTGAGCGATGATCAGATCTGCCGGGGTAGTCAGTTTAATATTCTGTTCGCTGCCTGGAACCAGATCAACTTCAATGTTTGCTGCTTCCAATACTGAAAGATCATCTGTAGCAACAAAGCCGCTTTGTTCTGCCTGGTCAAAAGCCGACAGATAAAGTGAAAGCTGCGCTACCTGAGGAGTTTGCACGGCATACAAGCAGGAACGGTCGAGTGTCCGCTCAACCCGGCCAATCCGATCAGCTGCTTTAATGGTGTCTTTGACCGGCACCGCGGCGGCACAAGGGGCGATTGCTGCAGCGTGGCGCAGTGTCCGGCAGATAACCTCACGTGTAATCAGACAGCGGGCCCCATCGTGAATAGCGACGAAAGGATCGGCATTGCCGTCCTTTAGCTGGTTGCGCAGATAACGCAGACCTTTGTGAACCGACTCCTGTCGTGTAGCGCCACCGGCTTTAACCACAATATGCATGTCGGCGAATTCAAGTGCCAGCAGCGACTTCATAATCTCAACTTCTTCCAGCCTGGCCATGACAATTATTCCCGCAAGGCAAGAGCAAGAACATAAGGCCCGTAAAGTACGAACGATTGCAGGAACGCCTGCTAAATTAAGAAAAGGCTTATTACTGCTACTGCCCATGCGGCTGCCTTGACCCGCGGCAGGGACAAGAGCATAAACCTGTAGCTGGCCTGAGAGAAGACACAAAGAGGCATCGCCGCAGTTGTCGGGAAAAGAAGCTCTCAATTCTGTATCAGGTGTTTCTGTCATCAGAGGACTCCTTTCAAAACAGCAGATCAAAGGCATCGCCAAGACGGTCAACAAACAGGAGATCAAAATCTGCCGGCAATTCAAGCTTCTCGACAGCTTTGCGGCAACTCCCAGGTAGGATGCAGGCTGAAAAACCAAGGCGCGAAGCTTCAATCACGCGGCGATCGGCTTGTGCCACCGGCCGAATTTCGCCGGAAAGACCGATTTCACCAAAGACGGCTGTCCCGTTCCGGATCGGCAAATTGCGGAAGCTTGAGGCAATGGCGGCAGCGATCGCCAGATCAGCAGCAGGCTCATCCACTCGTAAACCGCCAACCACATTAAGGTAGGTGTCCATTGTACTTAAGCCTTGCCTGCCGTGCTTTTCCATTACGGCCATTAACATGATCACCCGGTTGCGGTCAACGCCGGAGGTCATACGCTGTGGTAGATTATACGCAGTTTCACTCAGTAAAGCCTGGATTTCCAAAAGGATCGGACGAGTGCCTTCAATGCAGGCTGTTACGGCTGAACCGGGTACACCCACTGGGCGGTCTGCCAATAAAGCCTGCGAAGCATTGTCTATCTCTATAAGGCCACGGTCAGCCATTTCAAACAAACCAATTTCATTAGTGGCCCCGAAACGATTCTTGACAGCGCGCAAAACTCGGAAATTCTGATGCTGTTCACCTTCAAAATAAAGCACTGTATCGACCATGTGCTCAAGCACCCGGGGACCGGCGATTGCGCCATCTTTAGTTACATGGCCGATCAGCACAATTGTAGTGCCAAGCTGCTTGGCCAGGCGAAGCAAGCCAGCCGCTGACTCGCGCACTTGCCCGACGCTGCCGGGCGCTGAAGCGAGGTCCTCGCAGTAGATGGTTTGAATTGAATCGATAATTGCCAGTTGCGGCCGCATCGTGCTGATAGTATCGGCGATGACCTCAAACTGGGTTGCAGCAAGCAAATTGATCCGGTTGCTGTCAATGCCAAGGCGATCAGCGCGCAAGCGGATCTGGCGGGCGGATTCCTCACCCGAAACATAGAGTGTCTGATCGGTAAAGTTCCCCAGTTGTAGAACTTGCAACACCAAAGTAGATTTGCCAATTCCGGGGTCACCGCCAAGTAAAACGAGTGAGCCTTCGACAAAGCCCCCGCCAAGCACTCGATCGAGTTCGAACATTCCTGAGGAGCGGCGCGTTTCGGAGCCTGTTTCAACTTCAGACAAACGGATTATTTTCCCGCTTGCAGTGCCATCAGCTGCTGAGCCACCGACCCAGCTGGCATGTCGACGGCCACTGCCGGAGGCGGGTTCGGCGGCAACCCGTTCTTCAACAAATGTATTATACTCATTGCATGAAGGGCAGCGGCCCAGCCAGCCACTGGATTCGTAACCGCATTCGCGGCAGCAGAAGACAGATTTATGTTTGTTTTTTGCCATGAACAAGCCTTTCCGGCAGACACCTTTTGATTGTTTTTCTAACACATTATAGCACGGCGGATTGTGGGCTTGATTCAGAGAAAACTGCCCTCTTCAGTCAAAGCCGACAAACCCAAAAGATTTGTATCTCAAAATAACTTAAGTTACAATATCAGTTGTATGCAATGACCCATTAAAATTGTATGCAATGACCCTTTGAAGGAGATATTATGGATAAAAGATGGACAAAGCACTATGACCCTTGGTTTAAGGAGAAATTGCATTATCCCACGGATACACTTTACGGAATCTTGAAAAAGACTGTCCGAAAATATCCGGATTATTCGGCTCTTTCTTTTATGGGCAAGGAAATGACCTATGCTGAGCTGCTGACAAGTATCGATCAAGCGGCAGCAGCCCTGAAGGTGCTGGGTTTCCATAAAGGCCAAGTAGCTACAATCTGCCTGCCTAATACTCCGCATGCTGTAATTTATTTTTATGCTGTGAACCGGCTCGGCGGTATCTGCAACATGGTTCACCCGCTTACTCCTGCTGAGGAAATGTCGCAGTATATCAATTCAACCCGCAGCGATTTTTTGATCCTGCTGGACGTGATGCTTCCCAAGCATAGCGATATGCTGGCGGAATCACGCATTAAGAAAACTGTAGTCTGCTCAATCAATGACTACCTTTCCACAGTTATGGGAATTGGTTTTTACCTGACAAAAGGTCGGAAAATCCCGCGTTTCCAAACCACTCAATCTCTGCTGACCTGGCGAGAGTTCATGAAGGCAGGCCTGAATAAAACGGCTGAACTGCCCGCACCGGCAACGGATTGCCGTGCTTGTGCCATTTATTTGCATAGTGGCGGCACAACCGGAACACCAAAGACAATCATGCTTTCATCTTTTAATTTTAATGCCTTAGCTGTACAAGGGCCACAAATTGTTGGCTTAACCAAGGTCCCCGACTGGGATCCCAAAGGTCTTTCCATGGTCACTATCCTGCCGCTGTTTCATGGCTTCGGTCTTTGCATGGGTTTGCACACCATGCTGTATATGGGAATCCGTGCCATCCTGGTTCCACAGTTTTCGCCTGAAATTTTTGCTTCTGTAATAATTAAGGAAAAACCGAGTTATCTGGCAGCAGTTCCTACACTATACGAAGGCATGCTGAAAAATCCGAAATTGCAGGAGGCTGATCTTTCCTGTATTAAGGCTGCTTTCTGTGGCGGTGACAGCCTTCCCGGAGAAACAAAGCACCGCTTTGAGCAATTTTTGAAAAAACGTGGCAGCGACAGCGCCCTGCGCGAAGGTTACGGCCTGACAGAAACTGTTACAGTCTGTGCAGTTAATCCGCAATTGGCCAGTCGCGACAACACAGTCGGTCTGCCGTTGTCGGATGTTTTGATGAAAGTGGTTAAACCAGGGACTTTGGAAGAAGTACCACCTGGGGTTGACGGCGAATTCTGTATCAGCGCTCCAACCGTAATGATGGGTTACCTGGACGATGAAGAAGCAACTCACGAAACAATCCGGCGGCATGCAGACGGACTCGACTGGGTCCATACTGGCGACTTCGGCTTGATGGACGAAGACGGTTATTTCCACTTTAAGCAGCGCATTAAGCGCATCTTGAAAGTTTCGGGAGTGCCTGTGTTCCCGTCACAGATTGAAGACTCGATCAGCAAAGTGCCCGGTGTCCGGTTAGCTTGCGTAATTGGTGTACCGCACCCATATAAAATGGAAGTCCCCAAAATCTTCATTGTTAAGGAAAATCCCGACGATGATGAAGAAATGCTGAGCAAGCGGATTCTGGAACACTGTGAACGCACCATGCTGCAGTACGCGATCCCTCGTGAGATCGAATTCCGCGATGACCTGCCGCGCACCAAGGTAGGCAAGGTTGATTTTGTTGCTTTGGAACGGCTCGAGCAAGGTAAGCGCCAGGTAGCGGCAGATGACGAGCCGACCGCCAGTTGAC
>CAYPHB010000076.1:0-9430 GCA_964410445.1 uncultured Oscillospiraceae bacterium | reverse complement strand
CCGTGCCTGTAACCTGGGCTCGAGTCGCAATAATGTTGTTGTTTACCGGGGGGCTATCCGAGCACCCTTGATGTTCATCGGTGAGGGCCCGGGAGCCGAAGAAGACGCGCAAGGCAAACCGTTTGTCGGTCAGGCCGGCCGTCTGCTCGATTTGCTGATCACTGCTTTGGGGTTCCCGCCTGAAAGCTGCCATGTAGGCAATATCGTGAAATGCCGCCCGCCGGATAACCGGGTGCCGACCCTGGACGAGGCAAAAGCCTGCCGGCCTTTACTGGGAAGGCAGTTCAGCTTTGTCACACCTAAATACATTGTTTTGCTGGGAGCAACAGCTTATAAGTATTTCACTGGCTTAAATGACGGTATCACCAAGGTGCGCGGCAAGTGGATCGAAAAAGGCGGCTATCATATTATGCCCACATTCCACCCCGCCTACATTCTGCGCAATAACAATGAACGCGGTAAACTATTTGCTGATTTGGCAGAAGTGCGTGCGCGGATGGAGCAGGACGGTTTGTTAGAACCACTATTGCAGGAACCTGTTATGCCAACCGGCCGCGGCCGCTAGCAGAACGTCTCCGTTTGCTGCGGTGTGTCTTTTTATAAAGTATTAGAACAAAAAGTATTCCGATTACAAGACCTATAAGCAATCCAATCAGTACACTCACGCTCATAAAGATACCAGGCGTTAAATTAAGGCGCTGCCGCAGGTTTTCCAGGAAGCCTGCATTTGGCTGCGTTATATTTCCACCGGAGCCTCCGGGATTACCACCAGGGTTACCGCCCGGATTAACGACAACGGGATCGGCATTAACAGTGGAACTGGCACTGGCACTGGTTGGTACTTTGGTGGCGGCAGTGGTGGCACTGTTGGAGGCTGGAGTAGTTGACGCATTCGTTGGCACGTTTGTGGCAGCAGTGGTGGTCGGCGCCGAGGTTGACGTTGCGGTTGGCGTCGCGGTTGGCACGGGAGTAGGGTTATTTGCTGCAGCTTTTCGAGCCGCTTCGCTTAAAAGTGTGCGCATGAAGACAAATTTGTTGCTGGTCGCGTTCCGCAACGGAACTCCCAATAAAACTCCGATTAGCTCGGTGCCATCAACGCTGGTAGCAGCCGCGATCAGGTTATCACCCGCCGCATTTGTTGACCCTGTCTTTACGCCGGTTATTGATTTCAGTTCAGGTGCTGTCAGGTAACTGTCCCCGTATAGCAACAAACGGTTGGTATTGGCAGCAATTGCCCAGCCGTTGAGCGGATGCTTATTAGTTGCAGGCATGGAAGCACTTTCCAATGAAACCAGGTTGCGGAAATCAGCGTTTTTCATCGCCTCAGCTGCGATCAGTGCCAGATCTCGTGCTGTTGAAGCATGTTCGGCAACATGAATGCCGGAAGGGTTAAGAAAATTAGAATTTACTGCACCGACAGCGCGGGCGCGGGTGTTCATTGCGGTGGCAAAGGCCGCCTCTGAACCGCTTATTGCTTCCGCAATGACGTTGGCAGCGTCATTACCCGAAGCCAGCATCAAGCCTGCCAACAAATCGCGTGCGTATACCTGCTCACCGGCAAGGTAACCGACCTTTGAAGAACCGGCAGTCAATTTTACCGCTTGCTCAGATACTGTAAGTAATTTATCGGGATTCAAATTTTCTAAAGCCAACAGAGCTGTTAGAATCTTTGTTGTGCTGGCCGGGAAGAGCTGTTTGTCCGGCTCCTTGGCTAATAGCACTTTGCCGCTTGCCCGCTCAATTACGATATAAGAACCACAGGTTATTTCAGTTAATTCAGGCCAGCGCCCGCTATTGTTTGCTGCAGATGCAGTTGTTGGCCAAGCAATTGTGCCTGCCTGAATTATGACAGGTGGTGCCAGAAAAAAGGTTAAAGCGAAGACAAGCGCAAACATCAACAAGCGCCGCGACAGCTTGCTGTACGCCCAAACTGTTGCAGTCTTTCTTTGTCTGTATACTTCTTTTGCAACTGATCTTGTTTGTTCTTTTTCAGTCATCAGAACCTGCCTCTCCGTCACAATTCCAGGTGCCGGATACATCTTTGACGTTTCGAGTGAATAATCTGTTCCTTTAATTAGTGAGATTCAGCGCTGTAATCGAGTTAATGTTAACAAAGCCGACAGCTAACTTCCAGTAGCCTGTATTGCTTGTAAATTTATTGTAAATTAGCATAATTAAATTATATTTTATTGTGTAATATATGAATGTTGCAAAATAATGTAAATAAACCTTGAATTAAAAGCACAAGCTTTGTAAAATAAACTCGTCGTACCAGTTAGTAATTATTTTAATGTCATGAGCATTAAAATCGGTATGTAAAAGCATAGGCAGGATTCCAAGCACAAAACAAACCTGCCAAGCGGGTACGCGGGCCCGTTCGAACGCCGCGCAGAGGCCAAAAATGCATAAAGTGAACTGTCCTTGCATCAAGCAGGAGATTTGCAACGGTGTCTACTGGGTAACAAATGATTGCTCCAAAGGCACAAAAGAAGGCTTCCGTCCCAGGGTCGCATTTGCGCATACCTGTTCCGGCTGCCAGATTAACAGGGAAAACCTGGATCTGCAGGGCTTAAAACAGGCACACGCCAATACATAATCCGAACCTAGCAGAACGGAAAATAAGCATCTATACAGAAAATCTGCATACAGAGTGATCTGTTAGAAAGACGACCGCCCAGGTCGTCTTTTTTTGCACATGCAATGCCAGCAAGGCCGGACTGGTTATCTGCAACTGCTAACTGTAAAATGTTTATATGGAATCAAAGCCTACCTGTTTTCAAATATGAACAAGCGATTAACAAAACGTTATTTGGAGGGTTGAGATGGAACGCGTTGGATTTATCGGACTGGGAATAATGGGCAAGCCTATGGCCAAAAATATGATCGAAAAAGGCAGTCAGCTTTTAGTGAATGATATAGACTCCGCTGCGGTTGACACAGTTGTTGGGTACGGCGCCGAAGCAGCTTCGTTGGCACGTATCGGGGCTGAATGTGATGTGATTTTTACTATCCTGCCGTCTGGTTCGATTGTCCGTGAAACGCTTTTTCAGGATGATGGCATAGCTGCCAATTTGAAGGCAGGTGTAGTGGTTGTGGACATGAGTTCGGTAACACCGGTGGATTCCCGCTATTGCAGCGAAAAACTAGCCGGTTTTGGTGCGGCCTTTCTGGATGCGCCTGTGAGCGGCGGCGAACCCAAAGCCATTGACGGCACTTTATCTTTCATGGTTGGCGGTGCACAAGAGGTATTTGAGCGGGTAAAGCCACTCCTGATGCAAATGGGCAGCAGTGCTGTCCTTACCGGGGATGTAGGCAGCGGCTCTGTTACCAAGCTGGTGAATCAAATAATTGTTAACATGAATATAGCAACTCTGGGTGAAGGCCTGGTTTTTGCCGCCAAAGCCGGTGTTGACCCAGCTAAGGTGTTCGAGGCCATTCGTGGCGGCCTGGCTGGCAGTATCGTAATGGAAGCAAAGGCGCCAATGATGCTTGACCGGAATTTCCAGCCGGGCGGCAAAATTTCAATCAATCACAAGGATATCAAAAATGTGCTCGAAACCGCTCATGCCATGGATATTCCGGTTCCTTTCAGCGCTCAGCTGTTTGAAATCATGCAGGGTTTGAAAGTCCGCGGCCTGATGGGAGAGGATCACAGCAGCTTGGTTAAGCATTTTGAACGTTTAGCCGACATCGAAGTGAAGCGGGGGGAACAGTAAGATGGATAAGCTGCCATTGCTGCCGTTGCTGCCGTTGACCGTTCTTAATGAATATCCGGCAGTTGATAATGCTTTAGTTGACAAGAATCTGAAAATTGCGCTTGCCGGACTGGGCCGCAAAATTGTTGTACTCGATGATGATCCAACCGGCGTGCAAACTGTGCATGACATTTCAGTTTATACCCAATGGGATGAAGCATCGCTGCGTGCAGGTTTCGCGGAAGCAAATACGATATTTTTTATCCTGACGAATTCGCGTGGATTTTCCCGCGAAGAAACAACTCGCGTCCATGTAGAAATAGCTGAAAGGCTGGTTGAGGTTTCAGCTGAAACCGGAATTGATTATATTCTGATCAGCCGTAGTGATTCCACAATGCGCGGCCACTTTCCCCTGGAGACTGAAACGTTGCGTCAAACAATCGAACAGAATTCAGCAAAAAAGTTTGACGGCGAAATTCTTTGTCCGTTTTTCCAGGAAGGCGGGCGTTACACGATTGAAAATGTCCACTACGTACGCGAGGGCGATATGCTTACTCCCGCCGGCCAGACAGAATTTGCCCGCGATAAGACTTTTGGCTACCACAGTTCGAACATCGGTGATTATATAGCTGAAAAAACCGGGGGCCGTTATCAAAAAGAGAATTGTGTTTATATATCAATTGATGACCTGCGCAGCTTTAAACTTGACAAAATTGACGCGCAATTGCAGGCAGTAAACGGCTTTAACAAAGTGATTCTCAATGCGATAGATTATGTTGATGTCAAATTGTTCATGATTGCCTTTTGCCGGGCAGTTGCCAGCGGCAAGGAATTTATTTTCCGCAGCGGTGCGGCTGTTACCAAGGTTTTGGGTGGGGTCAGCGATCAGCCGCTGCTGGATAAATCGCAACTTATCCGCTCGGAAAATATTAACGGCGGCATAGTTTTAATCGGTTCGCATGTCAACAAAACAACTGCGCAGTTTGAGGCTTTACGCACCAGCAAACTGCCCCTGGAATTCATTGAGTTTGATCAGCATCTGGTGAAAATCGAAGGCGGTTTGGAATGTGAAGTCGACCGCGTTGTAGCCTTAACCGAAAAAACCATCAGAGCAGGCCGCACAGCGATAGTCTATACCCGCCGCGAGCGTTTTGATTTGGCAACGGACGACAAGGAACTTCAACTGCAGGTATCAACCCGAATCTCTGACGCAGTAACCAGCGTTGTTGGACGCCTGACTATGAGGCCGAACTTCATAATTGCCAAAGGCGGCATCACCTCCAGTGATGTCGGAACCAAAGCGCTTAAGGTTCGCAAAGCCACAGTAATGGGTCAGATCAAACCTGGCATCCCAGTATGGATGACAGGCGAAGAAAGCCTGTTCCCCGGCATGCCCTACATAATCTTTCCCGGCAACGTCGGTGAAGAGGAAACGTTGAAGGAGATTGTCGAGATGTTGTCGTAGAGCAGGAGCGGAACTCATACAACAAAAAAACCGCTTTGGCTTACGCTTCAGCGGTTTTCATGTGGCTGCCGGACTAGGATTTGAACCCAGACAAACTGAGCCAGAGTCAGTTGTGCTACCCTTACACAATCCGGCAATATTCGGTTGACTGGCGTTTTTTACAATAGATTTTGCCAGCGCTTGACATTATATCATCGGGTGTTAAGCTGCGCAAGTAGTCGGACTCTTGGTGTGACTCTTGTGCTTAGTTTTCAACATTTCACAATTTTGTCATTTTTGCCTCTTATTCCGTTTCATTTATGCCCGACAGATGCCATAGATCTGGTATATAAATTAATTAGCTGAAGCACAGAAGCTTTGCTAGAATAGAGTTAACGAGTAACGTGATTTTGCGAGCTGAGTATTGCTGCCGCTAATTAATTTGATGAAAGAGGCGAATAACATGTCAGAAAGCGATTATCGCTATGAACCACCGCAACAATCTCCGGACCAGGGCCCTGGACCGGAAAGAGACCCACGTCAGCGCAATACCAAGCGAGTCATTGGCATAGTCGCTGTGTTTCTAGCAGTTGCGGTTTTGCTGACTGCCGGCGCAACAGCTGCAGTTTATAATTTGCTAAACCGCCGTAACCCCGCAGCCACTAATCAGACTCAAAGCAGCCAATTAACGGGAGCAACTACACTGCCGGCTAATTCGCAAAACGGCAAGACACTTTCCACAAATAAGCATTTTAATATTGTGGATGCTTCCGCAAAAGAGAGCCCCAACAAGCAGGCGCTTTCTATTATGGAAATTGCACGGCGCAATAAGCCTGCTGTTGTTGCGATCAGTACTGAAGCCCGAATCCAGATTCCTTTCGGCCAGCCTCAGCTGGTAGAAGCTGCCGGCTCCGGTTTTATTATCACAGCAGATGGCTATGTCGTAACTAATTACCATGTCATTCAAAATTCGCAAACCATTTCGGTAACGCTGGAAGACGGCCGGATTATGCCGGCGGTAATTACAGGCAGCGACCCGCGAAATGATATCGCGGTTCTTAAAATCAACGGTAGTGGCTTTCCCACAGTTATCTTAGGTGATTCTTCTGACCTTGAGACAGGTGAGCTGGCTGTTGCCATCGGCAACGCCCTTGGCGAACTAAGCGGTACTGTAACAGCTGGTATCATCAGCGCGCTGGATCGTCAGATAACCATTGATAACCAGTCGCTCGTTCTGCTGCAAACGGATGCTGCCATCAACTCCGGCAATTCAGGTGGTGCGCTGATTAACTCGTTTGGCGAAGTCATAGGCATTAACACAGCTAAAAACGCCGGCGATGGCGTTGAAGGCCTCGGCTTTGCGATTCCGATTAATACCGCCAAACCGATTATTGAATCGCTGATTCAGAATGGATATGTTGCAGGCCGACCTAAACTTGGCATTGGTACCCGCGATGTTTCAGAGCAGGAAGCAGCCTATTACAATATGCGTGCTGGTATTTATGTCCGAATGGTGGAAAGTGGCAGTTCTGCTGATAAAGCTGGCATTGCCGTAGGCGATATCATCATAAAGGCTGACGGCAAGGACACTCTGACAACTGAAGCTTTGAACGCTGCGAAAGAGAGTCACAAAGTTGGCGATACAATGCAGATAACCCTCATCCGTAATGGTAACGAGATGACAGTTAGTGTTGTGCTGCAAGAAGACAGGCCAGAAACTATGCAGCGAACCGCTGCTTCAACCTGAGCCTTGCGAGACCAAAAGACCAACCTGTTAATAACTGATTAATTATTTGCATAAAGTGCCGCCGTCACCTGCTTAAGTTGGTGGACGGCGGCTTTTTCGTGCTAGAATAAATTCATTCGAAACTATGCCGTTACAAATGATTCTGCCGGTCTGCCGGCACTTGGCTAAGGAGACAACTGCATGAAAAAATGGCTGCGCCGTGAAGTGCTGATGCCCCTGTTTTTCCTTGTAATTTACGGTGGTGCGCTTTTTGTTCTGATTCAAAAACTTGATGAACTAGAGCTGGTCCAGCGTCAAGGCATGATGACCTGGCTGCTGGTGGCAAGTGTTGTAGTTTATATTTTCTTAATCGTTATTACTTTCAGACACATTTTCAGCGCTTATTTACTTGAACGGTTCGACCCCGGCGATTCGCGCAGTATACGCCGTCTGGCCCGCAATTGGCGCTTTCGTTTGCCTTATAATTGGGAGAGCGAAGTTTTTTTCGAACAATTCCCGTCAGATCTGGCTAAAGCTCAGTTCAGACATTCGAGCGGTGAGCTTTCTACCGGTGTCGTTTTCTTGCGAACCGGAACAGAGTTTTGGACCAGGAGGCCGCAGAATGACCGGCTGCTGATGCTGGAAACTGATGCCATCAATATTTTCCGGGTAGACCGTTTGCTGAAGAATACAATTGATCAGCTGGACACTGTAAAGCCAGAGTCGCAGCGGAATGTTCTGATTATTGCCGTACGCATGCAGGATAAGCAACGTGTTGCTTCTGCGGCGGCCGGCTGTGTAAACTTTATGGGTCAATTCAAGGGTGGTTCCCTGTTCCCGGTAATGCTCGACCTTGAGCATCAGCGAATTTATTATCCTGTAAACCGGAGTCTTATCCCCCGCAAGCATAAAGGGCTGCAAAACCAATTGTTGGCACAAATCCGCAGCTCGGGCCGCGTGCGCCAGGACGAGAAACTAAGCACCCGCCGCATTCGTCAGCAGGCAAATGAACAATCGGATATCCATACAAGCACCTGAATGGAGGGCTTATGAAAGTATTAATTGTGGGAGGAGTCGCTGGTGGCGCCTCCGCTGCGGCCAGACTGCGCCGGCTGGATGAGCAGGCCGAAATCATCCTGTTTGAAAAAGGCGAATTTATCTCCTATGCCAACTGCGGACTGCCGTATTACATCGGAGACGTTATAACCGACCGCGATGACTTGCTGGTACAGACTGTGGCAGGTCTTTCGGAACGGTTTAACCTTGAGGTTCGCGTGTTTTCGGAAGTGCTCAAGATTGATCGCCCCGCCAAAACGGTTACGGTGCATGATCATGTAAATAATCGTGAATATACTGAATCCTATGATAAATTGATCCTTTCGCCTGGAGCTGAGCCAAAGCGCCCGCCGTTGCCGGGTATCGACCTGCCTGGAATTTACAAGCTGCGGACGATTTCGGACACAGATAAAATCCACGCGGCTGTCACTAAGCAGAATGCCAAAAGCGCCGTGATTATTGGTGGTGGCTTTATCGGTGTTGAGTTGGCTGAAAATCTGCGCGAACGAGGCCTTGAGGTTACTATCGTTGAATTTACCGATCAGTTGATAGCCTCGCTCGACCCTGAAATGGCTGTATTCTTGCACGTCAAAGCCCGCGAGCATGACTTAAAGCTGCTTTTTAATGCCGGTGCCGCCAGCTTCAGTTCGCTGCCCGACAATCGCCTCGAGGTACACTTGACTAATAACGAAAGCCTCACTGCTGATATGGTGGTGTTGAGTATAGGGGTAGCACCCGACAGCCGATTAGCACGTGACGCAGGCCTCGAGTTAGGTCTGGGTGGCAGTATAAAAGTAGATGAATCTTTATTCACATCTGACCCTGATATTCTCGCGGTTGGTGATGCCATTGAAGTAACTAACCTGGTCAACGACCAGCCGGCGCTAATTCCCTTAGCAGGGCCAGCCAACAAACAGGGCCGGATCGCTGCTGCTAATGCACTGGGAGCCAAGATTCCCTTTACTGGCGTGCAGGGCACATCGGTATTAAAACTGTTTGATCTCACAGCCGCTTCAACTGGCCTGAACGAAAAGGCGCTGAAGCGCAGCAATATGCCCTACGAAAAAGTTTATATTCATCCTTTGAATCATGCCGGTTATTATCCGGGCGGCAGCCAGATGGCTATGAAGCTGCTATTCGACCCCCAAAAGGGCATAATTTTCGGAGCACAGGCAGTCGGCACCGACGGGGTAGATAAAAGAATCGATGTGATCGCAACGGCTCAGCGCCTGGGCGGTACTGTATTTGATTTGGAGGAGCTTGAGCTTGCCTATGCACCGCCTTTTTCTTCTGCCAAGGATCCGGTTAATATGCTTGGCTTCACAGCTGCGAACGTGATTAAAGGCGATGTAAAGCAGTTCCATTATCACGATGTTGACGGACTTGATTTGACAAAAGTGACGTTGCTGGACGTTCGTTCACCTTATGAATACGCGCTTGGTACAATTCGTGAAGCACTAAACATCAATATTGATGATCTGCGGGAGCGTCTGGCTGAAATACCCAAAG
>CAYPHB010000075.1:7079-9454 GCA_964410445.1 uncultured Oscillospiraceae bacterium | reverse complement strand
TAGCTTTTTGGTTTCATATTATTTTTGTTTCATTTCACTAACGAATCGCCCACGGGGGCCGCGCCTGTTGCGCTGTACTCTGACCTATCTTCTTAGCGGGGAATCCCTCGACAATGTCATTATCCGCAAAAGCACTGCGTTGCTTAACCAAGCTGCCGGTCGTGACCAGCGTATTGCGGCCGAGTTTGCTATAGTCGCAAACAATTGCACCAGGTTCAATTACACTGCCGGAGCCGATTGTAGTTCCGTGAATAATGCAGCCGGGGCCGATGACAACGTCATCTTCGATAATCAACTGGTTGTCGGGCAGAAGGTGAAGTACAGTGTTTTCCAGAATCTGCACATTGTTGCCGATCCTCACAGGCCCATGCGAATCGCCGATGATCCGGACGCCAGCGCCAATGACTGAACCTTCACCAATGATAACGTCACCGTTAATTTCAGCTGTATCATAAATGAAAGCGGAAGCTCCGATAATCGGATGCTTGTCACCGTATGGATATAGCTTGCCCATGTCGGCACCTCCCTTGGGATCAAAATCGACAACGTGTTTTTCGCTTTGCGCCAGCGCAAGGTTCTGACCGCGCATGCGAGCGATCATGGCCCGGTCTTCAGTTGTCAGCTTACGGATAACCCTCGCCGGACGGCCGACAGCCACAGATTCGTCCGGAATAATCTGGCCGGCAGCGACTAATGTGCCTTCACCGAAGATGCAGAAATTTCCCATCTTTGAGCCGGGCAAAAAAATTGTACCGTTACCGATCTCGCAAAAATTACCAATTACAGCACCAAGGACCAGACATTTATGACCAAAAACGGTCTTGCCGCCGATCTTTACCGGAAACTCCGGCATCCCGATCAGCACCGAGTTTTCTAAAAGCCAGGTCGAATTGCCGATTGTTACTGAATCACCAATGCTGCGCATCACAGAGCCTTGGGCGATGTAAACACCGCTTCCAACTCGGAACCGGCCGATCAGCCTGGCTGAGTCGGCGACTTGGAATGCTGCCTCAACTGTATGGTAAGCAGAGTCAGGCGCTTGCGACTTGGTCATATCATCCCTCGCTCTCTTCGTGGATCAGTTGCATCTAGTTTAAACGAAAAATCAGCAAAATCAAAAACTGACTATAGTTTTAACGAGCTGGGCCCTCACTGTACCAATAGCACCAGCGCTCCGGCTGGCGCTTTGTTAAAATGAAGACATCAATGCCAGGAGGTGGAAGCTGTGGCACAGACACTCACAATTATCCAGATGAATGACACCCATGCCAATCTGATGGAGCATGGCGATGTCCGGTACACAAAAGCGGGTTTCAAAATTGAAACCATGGGCGGTTATCCCCGCATTCAAACCTTAGTAAAGCAATACCGTAAAAAGTATCCCGGTGAAGTCCTGTTGCTCGATAATGGTGACACGCTGCATGGTACGCGTGAGGCAGTTGAGACTGAGGGCAAGGCCGTGATTCCCTACCTTCGCGCATTGGGCGTGGACGCTATGACATTCCATTGGGATTCGGCCTATTCGCCAGCTTATCTGAAGAGCCTGGAAGCGGAGCTGGGCTACCCGGTTTTGGCTGCTAATGTGTATCACCGTGGCACAAAAGAGCCTTTTTTTCAACCTCACGCCATATTGGAAAGAAACGGGCTGCGGATAGGAGTAATCGGTGTCGCGTCAAACATCATTCAGAAAAATATGCCGCCAAAATTCTCTGAAGCAGCGGATTTTACTGACGGAATCGAGGAAGCAAGAGCGGAAGTCTGGAAGCTTCGCCAGCAGGAAGTTGACCTTGTTGTTCTACTGTCCCATCTGGGCTACCCGCAGGACATTAAACTATTGCAGGAAGTAGACGGCATCGACCTCTGCCTTTCAGGCCATACGCACAATCGAGTAAGAAAGCCCCAACGTTTTAATGGAGCGTATATTATTCAATCAGGATCCTTAGCCAGTTCGATCGGCTTTCTCAGATTGGAAGTGGACAAGGGTATCAGGAAAATTGAGCATGAATACATTGTCCTGGATCAGAAGGTCGAGCAAGATAAAGAAATGCTGGCTATGTTGCACCAGGACGAGGTGCTTGGCAAATTTCAGCAAGAGCTGGACCAGGCAGTAGGTATGAGCGAAATCGATTTGCATCGTGGCAGCAGTTTTTATGGCACAATGGACTACCTGTTGCTGGACGCGATCCGAGAGGCATCAGGACTTTCAATTGCCTTCTCCAACGGTTGGCGGTATGGCGGTGCCGTCAAGAAAGGTTTGCTGACGCGTCGTGACCTTTACGCAATCGTGCCGATGAATCCAATGATTCGCTCCGCCAAGCTTACAGGACAGGAAATTTTTGATCTCTTGGAAGATAATCTGGAGAGCACTTTTTCAA
>CAYPHB010000075.1:0-6979 GCA_964410445.1 uncultured Oscillospiraceae bacterium | reverse complement strand
CAAGCTCCTGCTCTGTCGCATTCGGATCCTTTAGCCTCTCACGGGCCCGGTTCAGGCCGCGCCGGGCGCGCTCGACATCGATCTCCTCCGGCCACTCCGCCGCATTGGTGACAACAACTACGAAATTCTTCTCGACCTCAGCGTAGCCATTTGAAATAAAGCAACTGTGGCTCTCTTTCCCCTTGCTATAACGGAGCTCGCCGGGAATCAGAGTCACAACCGCCGGCTCGTGCATACCCTGGATTCCGAGTTCACCGTCGTAACCTGGAAGTACAACCAAGTCAACAACCTCATCGATGAAAATCGCCTCGGGCGTAACCACACTAAGCAGAAATGAAACCATTTTCAGCCCTCGTACTCTTGCATCTGTTCTTCATAAGTGCGGGCTGTCTTCTTTTCCTCCGGCCGGTTGCGCGATACTTCCTCCCAGGCTGCCCGCACGTCCTGCAGACCGCCTTTCATGTAGAAGTACTGCTCAGGGATGTCGTCGCATTCGCCGTCGACGATTGCTTTGAAGCCCGCCACCGTGTCTGCAGCCTTAACATATCGTCCGGCGCTGCCGGTCGAATCAGCCATCACGTGGAAAGGCTGCGAAAGGAAACGTTGAATCTTGCGGGCTCGTGACACCGTCTTTTTATCCTGAACATCAAGCTCGTCAATGCCAAGGATAGCAATGATATCTTTCAACTCCTTGAAACGTTGTAAAGTCTCCAGCACCTTGCCCGCGACCTGGTAATGTTCTTCTCCTACAATCTCCGGATCCAGCATTTTAGAGGATGAGGCCAAAGGGTCGACTGCAGGATAGATACCTTGCGCGACTATTTCACGCGAAAGAACAGTAACGGCGTCGAGATGGGCAAAGGTTGTGGCCGGTGCCGGATCGGTCAAGTCATCCGCCGGCACATAAACGGCCTGGATGGAAGTAATTGAACCGTTAGCAGTCGAGGTAATCCGCTCCTGCAGCGCACCCATCTCATTAGCCAGTGTAGGCTGATAGCCAACAGCCGAAGGAATCCTGCCCAATAACGCTGAAACCTCAGAGCCGGCCTGCACGAAGCGATAGATGTTGTCGATAAAAAGGAGAACGTCTTTATGGACAACATCTCTGAAGTACTCAGCCATTGTCAGCCCGGTCAGCGGGGCGCGCATTCTTGTGCCTGAAGTCTCGTTCATCTGTCCGAAGACAAGCACGGTTTTATCTAAAACTCCTGATTCTTTCATCTCAAGCCAAAGATCATTGCCTTCACGGCTTCTTTCGCCAACGCCGGTAAATACCGAATAGCCCTGGTGTTCAGTTGCGATATTGCGGATCAGTTCCAGAATCAGGACCGTCTTGCCGACACCCGCGCCACCGAACAGACCAACCTTGCCGCCCCGGTTGTAAGGCAGCAACAGATCGATAACCTTAATACCAGTCTCCATTATCTCCGCTTGTGGCTTCTGTGCCGCGAAACCGGGTGCCTGACGATGGATTGACCACATATCAGCGGCCTGTACCGCTCCGCCATTATCAATTGGTTCACCAAGGACATTGAAGAGGCGACCCAGCGTGCCTTCACCAACAGGTACTTTGAGAGGCTCACCGCTCGCGCGAACCAAAGCACCGCGTGCGAGCCCTTCTGTCGAATCGAAACTCAGACAGCGCACGTCAGTGGTGCTGGTCTGTTGGACCACTTCGGCTGAGATCACCATGTCATCGCCTTCAATTGTGAGCAGGTCGTGAATCTTTGGCAGTTCAGCTGCCGGAAAACGACAGCTAACGACTGTGCCAATAACAGCGGTGACATATCCCCCGCGCTCTCCGTGCTCCCCGGTTGGCTTAGTTTTGGAATGCTGGAGTGTGCTTTGCATAGCAGGCCTCTTCTTAATTAATCGGTCAGCGGGCTGGGTCAATGCTTCAGCGCCGCTGGTAATTTCTGTTAATTCCTGGGTGATAGTCGCTTGCCGCACGCGTGCCCGTTCGATTCCGAGCTTGCCCAGGAGTTCATCGGCGTTGTCTGTGGCGGCGCTCATGGCAGCCGCACGCGCTGTCTGTTCACTGGCAAAAGCTTCTGCCAGCGCCCCGTAAATCAGTCCGTTCAAATAGGTGTCAAAAAGGTAGCTGAGTACCGTTTCGACATTTGGGTAGTAGAGCAACTGGACATTAACATTGTCGCGGACCATCGGGACTGTATCGAAGCCGCTGTACAAACGGTTCAGTTCGTTGTGGTTTGCCGGCAGAGCACGTAAGACTGTGGCCTGGGCGATGTGCTGCACGTCGAAACGTGTGAAAATAAAGATGACTTCGTCGATCTCACCCTTAAGGTAACTTTGACGAATACTATTTGAGAGACCGCCGACACGTTTATAATCAGGCGGAGCAATCGGGAAGACGAAGTCACGTTTCATGTTGAACCCTTGAGCGGCCAGGCGTTCAAGGCCGATTTTGCCAAGCAGTCGACAAACGTGATTAACCATATAACCCTGACCAGAGCGCAGGCTGATTTGTTGCTCCATGGCCGCGGAAGCTGAATTGAGCAGGTCCAGATTATAACTGCCGGCCATGCTTTGGTCACCACTGAAGACATAGAACGCGATGGACCATGGCTCACCAGGTTTCTTCTGTCGTAATTGCATCAGAGGAGTGGTCAGTTCAGGCGCATGCTGCTGCAAGTTTGCCATCGTTTGAGCACAGGTCGCGATAAATGGCATCGCGTTATCAAGTTGTCTGCGGGCCTGGCGGCTCATAACCTGGCCCACGAGCTGCATTGAGCGGGTCATGCCGCGAATCTGCTTAACTGAATGGATCTGTTTGGCAAGTTCAGATGACTGGATCATGAGCCTGCCTCTTCCCTGTTTTAACCAGAAAATTCTCGATTATGGCTGTAACACGGTTATTCGCCTGTGTTTTACTGGCAGGTGAATATTCCTTACTCACCGTGATTGCCAGCAAGAGTGGTGCGTCGTGTGCCCGCATTTCAGCAAGTATGAAATTCACGCAAGCGGGAATATCTTCTGACTCCACCTGAGTGAAAAGTCCGCTGTTGGCGGCGTCCAGCAGAATTATTGATTCCGCAGCCGTACGTGCTTGATTCCGCGGCTGTTTCAGCACTTCCATAATGCTTTTTCCCTGGTTGATCTGCTCCCGGGTGTCTTTATCCAGATTCGAGGCGAACTGAGAAAAAGACGCGATTTCAGTGTATTGTGCCATGTTGAGACGCATGGTCCCCGCGACTTGTTTCATGGCTTTCGTTTGGGCATTACCACCGACACGGGAAACAGAAAGTCCAACATTGATAGCCGGCCGCTGGCCAGCGAAGAAGAGGTCTATCTCCAGATAAATCTGGCCGTCTGTGATCGAGATCAGGTTAGTCGGTATATATGCCGAGATATCTCCGCTTAATGTCTCTACAATCGGCAGTGCCGTCAGGGAGCCGCCGCCGTTAGCGGCATTAAGGTGAGCCGCTCGCTCAAGCAGGCGTGAATGCAGATAGAAGATGTCGCCCGGAAAGGCTTCACGGCCAGGCGGACGTCGCAACAGGAGTGAAATATTGCGGTATGCCTGGGCATGTTTGCTCAAGTCGTCGTAGACAATCAGAACATCCTCGCCTTGATGCAGCCAGTATTCGGCAACTGCAGCACCAGCATAAGGCACAAGGTACTGCATGGTAGCCATGTCAGCGGCACCCGCAACAACAACTGTTGTATACTTGAGCGCATTATTGCGCTTTAAGGTATTCACTATTGAAGCAACCGTCGACAGCTTCTGGCCGATTGCAACATAAACGCATTTAACATTCTCGTTCGCCTGGTTGAGGATCGTATTCAGGGCAATAGTGGTTTTACCCGTCTGGCGGTCCCCGATTATCAGCTCGCGCTGTCCCCGGCCGATTGGTGTCATTGCGTCAATAGCGGTGATGCCGGTATAGAGCGGCACGGTAACGGGTTCACGGTCTACGACAGAAGCTGCCGGCGATTCAAGTGGGCGCTCATCCATACCGTCAAGCGGTCCAAGGTTGTCTATCGGCTCTCCTAAGGCGTTTATCACCCGGCCCAGAAGCTGGTCACCTACCGGCACCGAAATGATGCGACCTGTAGCGCGGCAGGTGCTGCCTGCGGTTACACTGTCTGCGTCACTCAACAAGGCTGCACCGATTTCAAATTCATCCAGGTTCAAGGCGAGGGCCTCAGCGCCGCTCTCAAATATCAGCAGCTCATTGTAGGCGCAATGAGCCAAACCTTCGATATGGGCGATACCGTCAGAAACACGCAGAACTGTGCCTGCCTCGTGGACAATCGGTTCTGCCTTGTCTAACTCGAACTGCTTCAACTGTAAGCTCAGTTGGCTGTAAAATTCGTCTGCCGTGCTCGGCATTTCTTTACTTGCAACCTTTGTCAATGTAGCAGTAATGGTTTCCGACATCTGATTCAGATGCTGTTGCACTGAATAATCGTAAATCTTTTCGCAGTAATAAAAGGCGAATCCACCAACCAGTCTGGGGTTATAGGCCACACTAAAGTCAAGTGCCGACCTCTCCAGGTGGTGTACCTTACAAAAGGCATCTATCAACCGGTTCACTAGTTCAGGCGAGACCGGCTGCGCCAGAAAAAGTTTTACAACTTCACAAGGGTTTTCCGTAAAAGGATTATCAATCAGGCTCATTTGTTAGCGTCTCTTCCATTAACAGGTTCTGAGCTCATATGTTTTTCCAGCGCTGCAACTACCAGCTGCTCCTGGTCTGTTGTCTTGACCACATCGCCTGTTGTCTGAATAACCAATTGCGCTATATCACTTTTGAGGCGATTAAGAACATCCTGGCGCAGTCGCATTGTGTCCTCTTCGGTTGCATCGAGTAACTCCGCTGAGCGCTGGCGGGCATCATTCAGTAATGCATCACGTTCGCCGGCTGCCTGTTTACGGGCATCAATCAATAATTGTGCCGCACCAGCCTCTGCCTTTTGACGCTGAGCATCCAAGTCGACCATCTGGGCATCTGCCTGTGCTTTTGCCGCTTCTGCGACTTTCATGGCTTCAATGGTTTTGGCCTGGCGTTCGTTGATCATCTTGCGGAGTGGTTTATAAAGGAAACGCTTGACCACCAGATACATAATGCCGACATTAATGATGACAGCTATCATGGTGACGAGAATTGCCGCTAAGGCCTCTGGAGAAAACATCTCCACGGCTGCCAAACTTACTATTGTCATGACTCAATCCTCGCTTTATTTGAAGACAAAGATCAACAACAGGCTCACGACAAGGGCATAGATCGTTGTTGCTTCAATGAAAACAATGGCTACGAAAAGCAGGCTTTGGATTTTGCCTGCCATCTCCGGCTGCCGGGCGGTGGCGTCGAGCGCATGACTTGAGGCAAAACCAATGCCCAGGGCGCCGAGGCCAGCTGCGAGGCCGATAGCCAACGCGGCTGCTATTGCTACTAAACTTCTATCCATTTATTGCTCCTTTGCGGACTTAATTGCTGCCAGAGTACCCGGCTGTGAACTGCCTGCTGATTTTTCAGCAATTTTGGCGGCCAGCGAATGCTCCCCGGCCTCAGCTCCTTCAACGATTTCTCCAATATAGGTTATGGTCAGATACGAAAATACGAGACCTTGTATTATACCATCGGCTACGTCGAACCAAAGGCCCAGCAAGGCAGGTAAAGCCAACGGCAACACAAGATGCAGGAATTCCATCAGGATAAATGCGCCGAAAACATTGCCGAAAAGACGGAAGGCAAGTGAGATTGGCTTAATTACGTAATCCAGCAGTTTGAATGGCAGCAAGGCCGGCATGGGTTGGCTGATTGACAACCAGAAGCCTCGACCCCCAACAATTCTAATTCCCGCGATGATGATATAAAAGATTGTCAGCAAGGCCAGAGCGACTGGAAAACCAGGGTTCTGGGCCGGCGGCTTAATACCGAAGATAGACATAATGTTACTTAGAGTAATGAACAGGAAGATTGTCAGCACGTAGGGCGAAACCTTGTGTGACTGTTCAGGAGACATGCCCGCCTGTGCTGCGGTGCTGTCCACCACTTCCAAAAGCAGTTCACCGATAGTTTGGCGTTTACCAGGATTGAGCTTGGGCCTGTACCCCAGCCAAACGCACAGCACGCCCACTACTGCCATCGCGATCCACATCGAAATGACAGCATCGGAAACCGGAATCAATTGACCAAATAAGTTAACAGAGAAACGAGCTGTATAGTCAAGTGATTCGGCGATACCTTCAGATATATTATTAGCACCGGGCAGTAAGTGTTTGAGTTCTTCAACAAATGCATGTCCGAACCGAGGCCAGAAATTACTGGACAGGACCATTTAAATTCTCCTAAGACCCGATACCGGGCTGGTGATCAACAAATAAAATGCTGCCTCATCAAAAAAAGTGCAACGTAAAAAAGTATACTCCCTGATTTTGCAGATTGCAATTTCTTGCTTTCAAGAACGTGGCTATATTTATATTAAAGTTCGTATGTCATTATATTAGAAGTAGTTTGCGGATTTATGAATAAAGCTGAAATCCTGGCACGTACCGTTAGGCAAAGTGTTAGGTAAAGACGATAACAAAATTTCATGCGGAAATTTAGTGATTGAAGGGAAACATGAATATGAGTTACCCAGTAATAGTGCATATAATTCATGGAATGAAAGAGCACGTGGGAAGATATGCTGAATTTATCAGCTTCTTAGAGGCTCAGGGTATTCAAGTCATCGCCCAAAATCTGATGGGACATGGTGCGGAAGCCCAAACCGCAGGCACTTTAGGTTGTTTTCATCAAGACTGGTTTTGTTTAGCAGAATCTCAAATTGAGTTAATTCAAGCAGCAAAGACACAAAATCCGGAGGCAAAATACATTGTGCTAGGCCATTCTATGGGTTCTTTTGTTGCCAGAACTTTGGCTTCAAAGGCTGGCAACTTACTGGATGGACTCATAATCATGGGTACAGCACAGATGCCCAGTGTAATCCCGGGATTTGGTTATAGATTCGC
>CAYPHB010000074.1:0-9473 GCA_964410445.1 uncultured Oscillospiraceae bacterium | reverse complement strand
GGCAGCTGTAGCAAAGCTGTTCGACCGTGCTTTGGAGTTAGGTGTAAATTACTTTGATACTGCCTATGCCTATCATGACGGTCAGTCAGAAAGCGTGGTTGGACGTCAATTGGTTCAGAGGCATCCACGTGACAGTTATTTTGTTGCTACCAAAATGCCTTATTGGCTTTGCCAGAAGCCTGAGGATTTTGACAGGTTGTTTAATATCCAACTTGAACGCTTGCAAACAACATATTTGGACTACTATCTTATTCATTCAATCGACGAATCTGAGTGGCATCGTCTGAAAAATCTCGGTATCAACGATTTCATCGCCCGCGAGCAGGCTGCCGGACGTATCCACCGGATCGGCTTTTCTTCACACGACAAACCTGAACGCATTATAAACATCATGGACGACCGTGACTGGGATTTTGTTCAACTGCAAATAAATTACCTGGACTGGAAACAACAAAACGCTGAGCTTGCTTACAACGGCGCAGTTGAACGCGGGTTATCGGTTATTGTGATGGAGCCTGTGCGGGGCGGCGGCCTGGCCACTTTGGCGACAGAAGCAGCAGCAATTCTGAAACAGGCGGCTCCTGACAAATCGCTCGCATCGTGGGCAATCCGCTGGTGCGGCAGCCTTTCGCAAGTTCAGGTAGTACTAAGCGGTATGAACGAGCTTACACAATTGGAAGATAATGTCGCGCAGTTTTCACCGCTGGAACCAATAACCAACGCTGAGCATAAAACCATTGATAAGGCGCTGGTTGCGATGGCTGACCTGCCGATTATCAACTGCACGGGGTGCGATTACTGCACAGTCTGCCCGGAATCAATTGCGATCAGTGACATTTTCAGCGCCTATAACAGTTTGATTCAGCTTAATGATCCACGTGGCTTGACCGAATCATACTTAAAGTTCACATCGCCTGAACACCAGGCAGACCACTGCACTAAATGTGAAACCTGCCTGTCCTATTGTCCGCAGCACATCGATATCCCCGGTGAGCTGGAACGCGTGCATAAACGTGCGTTGGAGCTTAGCGGTGGCGGATAAAATTGGGTTTGCGCTCCAGTTCAGTAGACTTTATTTCGTCGTCTTCCGCTAAATCGCTCACCCGCACAAGTACAAAGGCCAGGTTTTCGTAAGTTCTCTGCTGTAATGCCAGTCGCAACAGACGTTGCGGCTTTACCGTTAAAGTTTCCGGTGCGCTCAACTGTTTCTCCAGCGTTTCCTCGTTGATCTGGCCGGTCAGCCCTGCAGTGGTCAGCAGAAATAAATCTCCATTTTCAAGCACTAACCGTTTAGGCTCTGGTGGTGAATGCAGCTTGCCCAGGTAGCTTGTCAGACGGTGGGGCGTGGTTGTTTCGTACTCAGCATCTGCAGTCAAACGGCTTAGTTTATCATCATGCAACCGGTAGCAATGACAGTCTCCACAGGCAAAAATCCAGGCGTTATAACCATCAAGGCAAAGCAATGCCAGTGAGGTTCCGGCATAAATTTCGGGGTTTTCGCCGAACTTATTTATCAAGGCCTGATTTGCAGATTGAAAGAATTCATTCACGAATACTGCAATATCGGTTTCATAACCTGGTTTAGTTTTTTGAACTACCGTGCACAGGTTCTCCAACACCATACAGGCAGCCTGGTCGCCAACCCCGTTGCCACCGATGCCGGCAGCCAAGGCAAAAAACTGCAGAGGCAACTCACTGTGAAGACCTCTGCTGACGGGATCAGAGATATAATCAGAAACAGGCTCGCCCGTTATTACAGTATCAATAAGGTAGAAAGCATTCGCGTCATGATTGCGCACGGTTCCGGGGTGAGTGAGACCAATCGCGATCGTTCTCGGCATTACAGCTCTCCTTTACCCCTTAAAGATACTGCTCAATACCATTTGGAAAATAGAAACAAGCAGCGCAATCAGGAAGCTGGGCCAAAAACCGCCAAACGAAACGGTTGCTAACAGGCTATCGGCCAGCATTACCATCAGCGTATTAAGAATGAGTGAGAAAAGACCGAGTGTCAGAATGGTTATCGGCAGTGAAATCAACCCCAGAATCGGACGGACAACGATGTTGATCAGCCAGATCAAGGTACCTGCTGCCAGTAAACCACCGTAGCCGGCATAAGAAACACGGTCGGGCATGATGTTAGACATAAGGAAAACCGCGGCGACACAAGCCAGCCAGTTGACTAAATATTTCATAATAATCCTTTCTATAGTGGCACAAAACTTTAGACAATACCGATGTGACCTGGAATCCATGTTTGACAAATCACTCTTTTAAACAAATCATATCAGAAAGGATAGCAATCATAAAATAATTAAGTGTTAACAGAAGGTAGCAAATGGACATAAAACTGCAGGTCCTGATGATTTTTTTAGGATCTACGCTGATTCTCAATTCGTTGCTAAATGCCCGGCGGTATCCAATTAATACCGGCATAGTCATGCCGACTGTTTTGGGACTGCCGATGCTGGCCTGGGCACTGCTGCGCAAGCATGCGCTGAGCGCCTTACCAATTTTACTAATAGAATTTATTGATTACATATTGATCATTGCTTACGCGGCCTTCATGCTGAGTTTTCTAATAATTATTTGGCTGATTTGGCGCGCTCCTTCTTCTACGGCACCTGCAGCGACAGATGCGCTCATGGTGCTTGGAGCCTTGCTGAAAGGCGATGAGGTTTCGCATACTCTCGACCTGCGTTTGCGCCGCAGTGCCGAAATTATGCGGCAACATCCCGGCCTTAAGGTTATCGTCAGCGGTGGTCAGAGCGCCGGCGCTACCAGAACTGAGGCGTCTGCCATGGCTGAGCATCTGGTACGGATCGGGATTAACCCTGAGCGAATTATTATTGAAGATAAATCACTCAGCACCAGCGAAAACCTGAATTTTTGTCTGCCGCTGCTGGAAAAAGAGCTCGGTCATAAACCGCGTCTGCTGACCATAGTCACATCCGATTATCATGTTTTCCGGGCGTTGCTGCTTGCCAAAGCCAGTGGTTACAATGCTATCGGGATTGCCGCTCCCACACCCCGGGGAGTAATTTTTAATAACCTGCTTCGGGAATATGTCGCAATTATCCGCTACCTGCTGCTTGGTTATTAAAAATTGACGTGAACGGCTGAACAGTATATAAATGAACTGGGTTTCATTTATATACTGTTCAAGAGAAATTTAGCAAAAACAAACGATTAGCCATTTTACATTTGCCAACTAATTCGATACGACCCAAGGAGAAAAAATGAAAAATAAATTGAAACTGCTGCCGGTGCTGCTGTTGGTTCTGGCATTAACACTGAGTACAGCGGCCTGTGGTCAGGATGAAACTGTACCAACCACAATGGCAACCACCGCACCCTCGACAACACAAACACCAACGACAACTCCAACAACAACTGAAACAACCGTACCTACGACAACGGCAACAACGGTAGCCCCGACACCTGTACCTGCAAATGGCGAACTGCCTGCCGCCGCGGCTGGTGAAAATATCCTGACCGGTTTGCCTCTGGCTGATGCTGCTCGCCAGAATGTCCGGCCGATAGCAATTATGATCAACAACATTAAGATAGCCACGCCGCAACTTGGTATCAACAAGGCTGATCTTTACTATGAAATGGTGGTTGAAGGCGGCATCACCCGGATGATGATGGTTTTTGCTGATCCGGCAACCGTACCGGAGATCGGCTCCATTCGCAGCGCCCGGCATAATTACATCGATCTGGCCGGCGGCCACGATGCTATCTACGTGCATGTCGGCAGCTCCTACGCTGCCAATGAACAGATCGCCCGCCAAAAAACGGATGATATCGATATGATGTCCTCCGGCTCCGCCTTCTGGCGCGACCCGGCCTGGGCACGTGACCGCGGTCGTGAGCACAGCGTGCGTACAACAGGCGACCGATTGGTGAAGGCAATCGCCAACCGCAAATACCGTGCCACACTTGAAGGCACACCGCTTTCAGCTTTCAACTTCCTGGCGGAAGCCGCCCCGGCCGCAGATCCAACTGCCAATGCCGCCAAGGAAATTAGCGTTCGTTTCTCCAATTACACCACGGCCCGTTTTGTCTATGACGAAGCGACAAAACTATACACCAAACACCAGTTTGGTAAACCTCAAATAGATCTGGCCGATAACAAAGGTCTGTCCACCACCAATGTCCTGGTTCTGCAGACAACAATCACCAGCTTTGAGGGCACATCACTCCGTGATATCGACCTTTCCGAAGGCACTGGCTACTACGCTTCACTGGGCGGTTATAAAAAGCTAAAGTGGAAGAAAGGCGACACCAAGGACCCGATTCTACTGCAAAATGAGGATGACTCTCCCCTGCAGATCAACCGCGGCAAAACCTTCATTGCGATCCAAGATAAAAGCTCCAGCCTGAGCTTTGGCTAAGGCGTAGTTGACAAAATAAATCAGTACTCACACGCTAAAAATGCCGGTAAATCTACCGGCATTTTTTGACTAAGAAAGTCTGTTTTTTAATCGTCGTGGCTTGTTTATTTAATCGTCGCGGCTTGGGTTTTTAGTCGTCGCGGCCAGAGCTTTTAAGACGGCGTTCAATGTCGCGTTTTGTCTGCCGTTCAGCATCGCTTTGGCGTTTATCGTAGTTCTTTTTGCCGCGGCCAACGCCGATCTCTACCTTCACGCGCCCACGCTTAAAGTAGATTTTGGTCGGCACCAGAGTCAGCCCTTTTTGCTGGACAAGCCCGAAAAGACGCAAAATTTCGTGTTTATGCATCAGAAGGCGACGGGTTCTTATGGGGTCGGGGTTAAACCGGTTGCCTTGTTCGTAGGGGCTGATATGCAGGCCATACAAAAAAAGTTCGCCGTTACTGACAGCAGCATAGCTGTCGGCAAAATTAGCGCGGCCGGCACGGATCGACTTAACCTCGGTGCCGGTCAATTCAATTCCGGCTTCCATTTTTTCTTCAATAATATACTCATGATAGGCGCGGCGATTAACCAGAACCACCGGCGCCTTGTTTTTCTTTTCCATTAATTGCTCCTTCTCAAGCGAAAGTTTCTTCCAGATCGAGGCTGGAGCGGGCATTCAGCGAACGGTCGGCAAAACGGCCTGCCAGGAAATCACGATGCCCGGCAGCGGCAATCATCGCCGCATTGTCGGTACATAAAATCAACGGCGGAATAGTCAGTTCCAGCCCTTCTTCGGCAGCCATCGCGCCCATGGCATTACGCAGAGCCTTATTCGCGGCTACACCGCCGGCAATTGCCACGCGACGTACACCTGTTTCACGGGCTGCAGCCCGGGTGTGCTCCACCAGCGTGTCAGCAATCGCCTGCTGAAAGCTGGCAGTAAAATCAGCCAAATTAAAGTTTTCTGCAAAGTTTACACCGTCGCTGCCAGCTTGCTGGCGCAACTGATTCAACTGATTCAAGGCTGCCGTTTTCAAGCCGCTAAAAGAGAAATCGAGGCTGTCCTGAAAGCGAGTTTGCGGAAAGCTGAAGGCATCGCTGTGCCCGCCCGCTGAAGCTTTTTCCAGCAAAGGACCGCCGGGATAGCCTAAACCTAAAGCCCGGGCGATTTTATCAAAAGCCTCACCGGCCGCATCATCACGGGTTCGCCCCAGAGTCTGAAAGCTGCCATCCTCCTTGACCATAACCAGATGGCTATGGCCTCCGGAAACCACCAGGCAGAGGAAAGGCGGGTCCAGCTCAACATTAGCCAGATAATTTGCGGCAATATGACCGGCGATATGGTGTACAGCGATCAGCGGTTTACCAGTTACTTCCGCCAGTCCTTTCGCTGCCGATAAACCAACCAGCAGGGCGCCAACCAGACCCGGACCGGCGGTAACAGCTATAGCGTCGATTTCAGCCAGGCTGACTCCAGCCTCGCTTAAAGCCTGGTCAATAACCGGAAGAACTGCACCGACGTGCTGGCGTGAGGCGATCTCAGGCACCACGCCGCCATAACGGCTGTGCAGATCTGCCTGCGAAGCGATTACGTTCGATCGAATAACACGCCCATTGGCAACAACAGCCGCTGCGGTTTCATCGCAGGAACTTTCAATTCCCAGTATTAATATTTCACGATTTTCAGGTTTTACAGTCATATCCATTCCAGTTGGCGATTTTCAGTTGCGACTAGTTTCAGTTGCGGCTAATAGGTTTAATTCGGTTTTAGAAAAAATTTGCGGTTAATCCGGTTCAATTCCATTGAATCAGGTGCAGGAAGTTCTGGTCCAAAAGAACAAATATCCCGAGCACACCGACATAAATTGCGCAGATAAACATGCCGCGGCGGGTCAGTTTTCGCAGCATAGCTTCCATCACAAACCAGCCGGAAAAGCCTGCTGCGGCGATACCTACCAGAATCGGACCGATGCCCAGCGAGGATACAGCTGAGCCGGAGCCGGTAAGCATGTCCTTGACATCAAGCACAAAACCGCCAAGAATCGCTGGAATTGACATCAGGAAGGAAAAGCGGATCGCTGTCTCGCGTTTTACTCCCGACAACAGCAAAGCTGTTAAAGTTGTGCCCGAACGCGAAATTCCCGGCATAATGGCCACGGCTTGTCCGATACCTGCAGTTAGCGCATCACGCGCGGTTATCTTGTCGCGCTTTTTTGCTTTCCAGTCGGTCATCAGTGACAGCAACAGAATTATTGCAGTCAGCATAAATGAATAACCCAGCCAGGTGCCGCCAAAGAGCGCGTCCAGGTAATCCCCAAGCAACAGAGCAGCGATTACAGCTGGAATTGTGGCCAGAATCAGGTGCCCGGTGCGAGGGCCCAGCAGGTCGCGCAGGATTGCCATAATCTCTTTGCGCATAACAACTAACACCGCGATCAGGGTTCCCATGTGCAAAAGAGTAGTCAGCGAAAGCATCGCGGCTTCATCAATTTGAAATATACGGCCGAACAGGGTCAAGTGGCCGGAACTGCTCACCGGCAAAAATTCTGTTATCCCCTGAATCAGGCCCAGGAGTAATGACTCAAGCAATGTCATCTTTTTAAACCTCCAGCAAATCTCAGCATATTGTACCGCGAGCCCCCAATGCTCGCAAGTCGCGGCAGTATCCGCCCGTCAGTTCAGGCACTGCCTGTGTTATAATGCGCAGGTATCTGACCAGCCACAAGGAGCTGCCAACGCTTATGTCTGCCAAGCAAAGAGATGGTATCCGAAAAGTTCCGACAAAACCTCGCCTGCCTCTGATTCTGAGGCGGCTGGCGTTGTTGTTTTCCGTTATTTCGGTTCTGATAGTTTCTGTCGGGTTTATGGCATTCCGTGAAGCAGATAAAGTTATGCGGTTCGAACCAGTGCCTTTGCAGACAATCGCCAGCAACATTATGCCGCGTTACTCGCTGGCCAGCTTTATGTCGATTGATAATCAGACTTCACTCTCCGGCTGGCTGTTTCCTGCCCGGGGTAAAGCGCGCAGCACAATAATTCTGGTTCATGACATTTTGCAAAACCGGCTGCAGTTCGGTCTGGACACTCCGTTTTTATTCGAAGAGCTTACCAACAGCGGCTTTAATGTTCTGGCTTTTGATCTGCGCCACAGCGGTCAATCAGCCGGACCTCTTTCTGGTTACGGTTACGCTGAATGGGAAGACGTGGTCGCAGCGATTTCTTATGTGCGTAAAAACACTGCCACTCGTGACGTTATTTTGTATGGCTTCGGTAGTGGCTGCTCCGCGGTCCTGTTAGCCCTGGACCACCTGCCCGAGCCTGATGCCGAGCAATCCCGCCTGCCCCCTAAACTACAGGAACTAGGCTTTGATAAAACCTACGTTAAAGGAGTGATGCTGGACTCGCCCGCGGCTTCAGCCGACAGTTATATCAGTGCGCTCTATAAGCAGGGCAACCTGTTTGACCGGGTGCTGCTGAAAAACACTGTGCCCTATGCGGTTCGCATGTCAGCAGGCAGTGACAACCGCAGCCAGCTGACAACAGTGCTCACTCGGCAACAGCTCCCTGTGTTTATTTCTTACAGTGAGATTGACAACCGTATCGGCACTGAAAGTATTGAACCGCTGGTGCACGAGCAACTACGCCTGCACCCGGATACAACTTTAATCCACGAGCTGACTGAGCCCGGTTCAGTGGCAGGCTTCAAGCTGGACCGCGATGCTTACCTTGCTACAATCAACGATTATTTCCGCCGTTTTTTCGACTGAAAACAAACACTGAGATCGGACAATGATTGCTGCAAAACAACTAGCGACAGAATTCAAATTTTGCCGCCTATCAACCCGCAGTTCAGAACATATCGCGCTTAATCAGCCACCAGACAGTCACGCCTGTCACGGCTAACGAAAGTGCGACTACAATGACGAAAGGCACGAAATTTGTCGCAAATTCCGGATCATAAGGGAACGTTACGTTTTGGCCAAAGAAACTACTGATCACAGTAGGCACTGAGAGGGCAATTGTCATCGCAGCCATAAACTTCATAACGAGGTTGAGGTTATTGTTGATTATGGAGGCATAGGCATCCATCGTACCATTGACGATTTGTGCGTAAATGTTGGCCATCTCCAGCGCCTGCTTGTATTCAATGATAACGTCCTCCAGCAGGTCCTCGTCTTCTTCATAATTGCGCACAAATTTCCCGCGCATCAGCTTCTCCAGAACTGCCTCATTAGACTTCAGCGAGGTGGAGAAATAAACCAGCGACTTACCAAGCTCCATCAGTTTGAAAAGTTCTTTATTGTTGACCGATTTGCTTAGCATGCGTTCTGTCGCTTCAATGGTCTTGTCCATATAACGCAGGTACTTCAGGTAATCCTTGGCGCCGGCGAACATGATCTGAAAGGTAAACCGGGTGCGATAGCCGGTGATGAAATCACGCACCCGATTGGTTTTAAACTGGTCAAGCACACTGGCTTCGCGCAGGGCAATTGTGACAATGCACTTGCTGGCCAGAACAATACCGACTGGCTGAGTTTCGTATTTGGTGCTGGTGCCGTCGCGGTGAATATAGGGAAAGTCAGCGATAATCAGGACATGGTCATTTTCGTCATCAATATCGATACGCGGGCGTTCTTCTTCGTCCAATGGATACCGCAGAAACTCGGCCGGTACCTGCAGCGCGTCTTCAACCAGCTTCAGTTCATCTTCAGTCGGCGAAGAAAGGTTGATCCAGCAATCCGGGACGATCTCGTCAATCCGTTCAAGGGTATTCACCGTTCTGTGATTAATTTCTTCTGAGCGTGTGATGAATATTTCCAACATGTGAAAACCCTCCTTTTTTTAGAATTGCTGTCGTGTTGCGCCAGCTTAATTTTGAGTTAATCAACAGGTCATTACAGAATAAAATACCCCGCCGGATTAATTCAGGCGAGGCTTCAATCACAAACGATGGAAATACACTGCATTCACAGCAGCTTCCACCCTCCCTGATCGAGCTTTGGCACTTTGCGACGTAGACACGTGACATGTCAGCTACATTAAGTTAAGCCTTAATCCGGCAAAACCTGTTGACCCATTGGCGTCTCTCGACGT
>CAYPHB010000073.1:0-9571 GCA_964410445.1 uncultured Oscillospiraceae bacterium | reverse complement strand
TAGGCGTTTCAATTAATTACAAACCAAGCTCGCCTGGCCTTATGCCATACCAGACAGGAGCGTTTCATGACAGCATTTGAACCTGCCACCCAAATTAAAGATTACCCGCGTTTTGCAGTATTGGGTGCCGGTCATGGCGGTACTGCCATGGCAGGTCACCTTTCGCTGATGGGATTTGATGTAAGCCTGTATAATCGAGGCGCGGACCGGATCAAAGCCATCAGGGAAGGCAACGGGGTGGAAATACTGGCGGATAACGACACTTATCCGCATGGTTTTGCGCCTTTGGAAATTGTGACAACCGATATTGAAACAGCCATTCAAGGCCGCAATATTCTGATGGTTGTCCTGCCGGCTATTGGTCATCATTATATCGCTGAAATGCTGGCGCCGCATTTGGTTGACGGTCAGATTATTGTGCTTAACCCCGGCCGCACCGGTGGTGCACTCGAAGTGCTTAATGTAATTCGGCAAAGCGGCTGTACCGCTGATGTCACTGTCAGCGAAGCGCAAACTTTGCTATATGCCTGCCGCTCCCTCAACCCGGCGCAAACAAAAATCTTCAGAATTAAAAACAGTGTGCCGGTTGCCGCTATTCCTGTCCATCGAACACCTGCCGTCGTTAAAGCCCTGCGGATCGCTCTGCCTCAATTCGTTCCGGGCGACAATGTAATGAAGACAAGCCTGGATAATATCGGCGCCATTTTTCATCCGGCAGTTACAGTGCTCAATGCCGGCCGGATCGAAAGCACAAACGGCGATTTTGAATATTACACAGAGGGCATTACCCCTTCAGTCGCGCTTATTCTCGAACAAATTGATAACGAACGCGTAACCGTTGCTGAAGCGCTTGGCTTCAGGGCTATGACCGCTCGGGAGTGGCTTTACATTGCTTACGACGCAGCTGGACGCACTCTGTTTGAAGCAATGCGCAACAACCGCGGTTATGATGGAATTAAAGCTCCAAAAACAGTATTCACGCGCTATATCAGCGAAGATATTCCCATGAGCCTTGTCCCTATCGCTTCATTGGGCAAGCTGGTAAATGTGCCGACACCAACAACTGATTCAATTATTCTGCTCGGTTCGATTCTGCATCAAACCGATTTCTGGGCCTGCGGCCGTACCGTTGAAAAAATGGGACTTAGCGATATGAGTCTGAAGGAATTACGCAAGTTCATTACTGAAGGGGATAAAACCTCGGAAGCTGCGGACCAAACAGGAGGTACAAAATGAAAGGTAAAATTCTGGCTGGTGCTTTGGGCAACTGTGTCCATGTCGCCGGCGTTGTTTCGATTCTCCGCCAGGCTGAAGAACTAGGCTACGAAACAGTGTTCCTGGGCGCAGCTGTTCCGGTGGATGAATTTATCGAAGCAATTCACGAACATGATCCCGATATTGTCGGGGTAAGTTATCGGTTGTCGCCGGAGGTGGCTGAACGCCTGCTGGCTGATTTTGCTGATAAGCTCAGTCCGTCCGACCGGCAGCGCCGCTTCGCTTTTGGTGGCACACCGCCCGTCTGCCGTGTTGCTGAGCAAACAGACCTGTTTGAACGCTGCTTTGACGGGCTGGAGCATATGGGTGAAACCATCGCCTGGCTGGGCGGCAGGAGCGAATGCCTGGAGCAACGCTACTGCGATTCACTGGGTGAGCGGATCGCTGCCTCCGGCTCGATACCGCTGCTGCGCCACCATTTTGGCTTACCTGATTTTGAGCAAACCAGGGCGGGGATAGAGGAAATCGCGGCAGCCCGCGTGCTTGATGTTATATCTCTGGCTCCGGACCAAAACGCCCAGGAGTCCTTCTTCCGGCCAGCCGCAATGGACCCGATGCTGGAAGGCGCCGGCGGGGTGCCTGTACGCAGCCGTGAACAGCTGGAAGCCCTGAAAAAAGCAAGCGAGCGGGGCAATTTCCCCTTAATGAGGATTTATAGTGGTACGCGCGACCTGGTGCAATGGGCCGAGTTGTCAGCCGCGACAATTAATAATGCCTGGGGTGCCATCCCGCTTTGCTGGTACAGTACACTCGACGGCCGCTCCGATCGGTTGCCTGAAACCGCGATTCGGGAAAACCAGGAGGCTATGCGCTGGTATGGCAGCCGCAGCATTCCCTTGGAAGTCAATGAATCCCATCACTGGAGTTTACGCGACGCGCACGACACAATTGCCGTGGTGATGGCGTATCTGGCTGCCTATAATGCCAAGGCCGCGGGCGTAAGTGAGTATGTGGCGCAATATATGTTCAATACACCGCCAATGACCAGCGCAACGATGGATCTAGCCAAAATGCTGGCAAAAATTGAGCTGATTGAATCGTTGCACGATGAATCGTTTCATTCCTGGCGCCAGGCCCGGGCGGGACTGCTGCATTTGTCGCCGCGCGAAAATGTCGCCAAGGGCCAGCTGGCAGCGTCAACGGCTATCGCCTTGCAGATCAAGCCTCATATTATTCATGTTGTCGGTTTTTGCGAAGGAGACCATGCCGCCACGGCGCCCGATGTTATTGAAAGCTGCGACATTGTCCACGGAGTGATGCGCAATTTGCTGAACGGCCAGCCGGAGATGCTGAATAACGCCGAGGTTCAGGCGCGCAAAACTGTGCTTGTAAGCGAAGCAAACCAGCTGCTGGAAGCTATCCGCTGCCTGGGTGAGGAAGAAGAGCGCGACCCTCTGGCCAGCCCACGTGTTTTGGCTGAGGCGATCCGTATTGGCTTACTTGACGCCCCGCATCTGCGCGGCCACAGTGATGCAGCAGGTATTCTCGACACACGAGCTGTAAACGGCGCGATTGTCGCCTGGGATAAAGCAGCAAAACGTCCCCTGACCGAAAAAGAACGTATCGCAAAAATCATGGCTAACAGAACAACAGCCGTATGGGCTATCTGACGGGAGAGCAACCAGATGAGTGGACTAGCAGGAATTTATGGCAAGAACCCCAATCGTGACGAACTGAACCTGATGATCGAGCGGATCGCATACAGAGGCGGAGCAATTGTTAACCAAGCCTCAGCGGGTGATCGTTCATTTATCTTGGCTTCACTATCCAACGAGTGCAAAACTCCACTATGCGATTATGGTCTTTCAACTTCGATTGACTTGGGACATGCTGCCCGGATCGCGTTCGACGGCCGGATATTCAACCGCCGTGAACTGCAGGAGGAATTGGCAGAGATTGATTCGCCAAAAGATGAGCTTGATTCAGAACTGGTTCTGCGGTTATACACCGAACGGGGACCGGACTGCTTTGTTATGCTGGACGGGATTTTTGCTCTGGCTATTACTGATCCGGAACGCGGCCTGGTTCTGGCCCGTGACCGTATGGGAGGCCGTCCACTCTATACAGGCCGTCAGTCCGACTGTACATATTTTGCCTCGGAGCTGAAAGCATTCAGCGGATTACTCGATGAATACTTAAACTTTCCACCAGGTTATTGGCAGCAAGTCGGCGGCGAAATGATTCAATTCGCCACTACTGTGCCTGAAATTGGTGAGCCGATCAATGACCTGGCTGAAGCAACTGCAGGAGTGCTGGAGCTTTTGCGGGCAGCAACCGCGAAGCGACTGCGTGTACCGGGGCCTACAGGTATTTTTTTAAGCGGCGGGCTCGACAGCAGCCTGCTGGCAGCCCTGGTTGTCGAGCAAATGCCTGGAATCGATTCATTTGCAGTAGGAGTCGAAGGCAGTGATGACCTCGAGTATGCCCGCATCTGCGCAAACTACCTGGGCACCAAGCACCATGAGTATGTTTACAATGCCCAGGATATGGCTCATGTGGTGGATGAAGTAATCAGAGTATTGGAAACATACGACGCGCCATTGGTGCGCAGTTCAATTCCGAATTACTTTTTGGCACGCTTAGCTTCCGGTCATGTTAACACTGTTTTGTCAGGTGAAGGCGCGGACGAACTGTTCGCGGGCTACAGTTATTTATTGGGGTTAAGTTCCCAGGAGCTGCGGCGCGAAATGCTGCGCGCGGTAACCAATATGAACCGGCTGGGCCTTCAGCGCAGTAATCGGATGTCTTCGCTATTTGGCATAGAAGTACTGATTCCCTTTTTGGACAAGGACTTAATCGAATTTGCGCTTCGGATAAATCCGGAACTGAACTTCGGACCCGAGGGCGAGGAAAAGTGGGTTCTGCGTACCGCCGGTTCGGCATTACTCCCTGAGGACGTAATTTACCGCCCCAAACAGAAATTCAGCCGCGGCGCGGGCTCTTCTAAAATGATGGCAGGAGTTTCGTCGGCTTTAATCGAAGATATTGAACTGGAATCTGAACGGCGCTCTGAAGCCGGCAACAGATTGCGCGGCAAAGAAGAATTAATGTATTACCGGATTTTCAAACGTCATTACCCTGAACTGGCAGCCGAAAAAACATTAAGCTTCAGCCAGGGCTATTAAGGCATAAGTCTAAATCAGACCGTAGTGGGCGAGACCGCGAGCGATCCCGTCTTCTTCGGCTGAGTTGGTAACATAGTCGCTGATGGAGAGAACTGTACTGCGGCTGTCAGCCATTGCGATACCATGCGCTGCATAACTGAGCATATCCAGGTCGTTTAGACTGTCACCAAAAGCATAGGTATTGCTGCGTGGCAAATTCAGATGGCGAAGCAGGCGCTCGATTCCAGTTGCTTTATTATGTCCTTTTGGAACCAGCTCACCATGCAGAGGCGAATGCGGAATCAAATCGAAATTCGGCTCGATTAGATGGCGGCAACAATCAAGGCCAGTTGGAGACTCCAAAGCAAAGCTCATTTTGTTGATCACAACCGGAGTGTCATGCCAGTCGCGGAAAATATGTTCATGGCCGTAAAAATAACCGCTGAACATATACTGGCTTTGGAATAAGGAGAGATCGCGCACATATAGGAATTCGGGACCTTCCAACAGCATCTCGATTGGAGCCTGGTCAATCAGCGGTAAAAGTTGAGCAAGCAGATCTTGCTCAATGACTAGATTGAATAAAACGTCATTGCGGTATTCAATGTAAGTACCGCAGGAAGCTACGATCCCGTCAAACCCGATTTCCAGGATGTGAGGTAATATGCTGGCCGGGCAGCGGCCGGTGTTGATCAACGCCAGATGGCCGTTTTTGCGTAACTGGCTGATTGCTTTAGCCGCAGAAGGCGGAACCTCGCGATTTGTGTCCAGCAACGTGCCATCGATATCAAAGAAAACCAGAGCAGGGGCTTCAGGAACAGATTTCAAATTAAGAACTCCTTGTCAGCTTGTACCGGCAAATGAACAGCCGGAGAAAAAGTTGGCATATGACCACTAATTATAGCAGTTTCCGACTAAAGCCGCAAAGTGATTGGGTAACAAAAAATGCATCTGCGCAATGTAGCAACAGCCTTTCTACTAAATGGCAATGATGTCCTGATGATGAAACGGGCAGCCCATAAAAAAATCGCGCCTGGTTATTGGTATGGTGTGGGCGGGCATCTTGAGCCAAACGAACTTAATGACCCAACCGCAGCCTGTTTACGTGAGGTGTGGGAGGAAACAAAAATTGAGGCGGCACAAATCAGCGGTTTCAAACTGCGATATATCGTAATGCGCCGGAGCCGGACAGAGATTGTAATTAATTATTTCTTTTTTGGCTGGGCAGAAACCCGGGAGATAATAGCTAATGAAGAAGGCACGCTGCACTGGGTTCCGCGCTTGGAGGCACTTAAACGCAAGCTGTTCCCGGCAATCGCTTTAACTCTGCAGCATTATTTTGAAACTGAAAACATTCTCCCTGAGAATGGGCTGGAACCAGACAATGTTGAATTCGGCATGGTTACGCTGGTAGAGGGTCAACCTGCGATCCAGTGGCTGGAAGTTATCGACTGGAAAGACCAGGACTAGGAATCAAGGCTCTCCTCATCACATTTCTTTACTCTTCTTACTGCTTTTAATTCGCCTCTGCTTGAGGCATACTTTAGCTATGGTTTACGCACTTAAACATCCGGAATATTTACGCGAAGTAAGCAGCGATGGCAGTGAAACGTTTGGCTGCGATCAGCGCTGGTACCGCACAAAATGGCAGCAAATGTCGGGCTGTGGCCCGACCACTGCTTCAACAATTCTGATTTACCTACAAAGATCAGGCCGCATAACCCTGCCTGTTGAAGTCCGCGAGCGACACGAATGTATTGCCCTGATGGAGCAGGTATGGCAATATGTCCGCCCCACAGCGCGCGGAATTTATCTGGCCGAACAATTTTGCGGCGGCATCCAGAAATTTGCCAAGGCGCACGAATTCGAAATAGCCTGCGAAGCACTTAGTATTTGCGGCAACGGCAAGCATGGTGAAGAGCGAAATCTGCTGCGGAATTTTCTGTTGAGGCCATTACAACAACCGCGAGCAGTCGCGCAAACAGATGATTTGCATATTGCGCTCGAATTTATTGCTACGGGTTTGGAACAGGACACGCCGATTGCTTTCCTGAATTTAGCCAGCGGTGAAGTTCGTGACGTTGACGAATGGCATTGGATGACTATTGTCGCGCTCATGTACGACCAGGAGACCAACCGGGCTGAGATCAGGATTATTGATGGGTCCAAAACTATGTCCATGGATTTTGTGACCTGGTTTAACACCACATCGCTTGGCGGCTCATTAGTATACTTGCTGCCACAAGCCGAACCCGAAATTATTCAATAACGTCCAGTGCTTCAGCATCAAGTAGTTTAATCCGGCGCTGACCTTTTTGGCGGATCAGGTTCTGTTCCTCAAAAGCAGATAAACGGCGGCTCAGTGTTTCCTGTGTCATCCCGAGCTGTGAGGCAAAATCACCTTTGGTCATTGGCAGGTTTATATTGCCCTGCGAATCGGCAAGCCGCAGAAGCCCCTGTGCCAAACGACGATCGGCCGAATGCAGGTTTATGTCTTCAATCAGGTTTTCGGCTTTTTCCAGGCGCAAGCTTAGTTCTTCCATTACTTTAAGAGCAATTGCAGGATACTTAGCCATCAGCTGCTTCAGGCGATTGCCCTCTATCATGCACATAACACTGTTTTCCAGGGCTTCAGCATTTTCTGTCATGGGCAGAGGGCTGAATAAGGAAAGCTCGCCCAAAAAATCACCCGGTCCGACGACCCTGATTACCTGCTCTTTTCCCGTTGGGCTAAGACGGGATATTTTTACCCTGCCGTTATGTAAAACATAGAGCGCTTTTGCCTGATCCCCCGCCAGGTAGACAAACTCACCTCGCTGAAAGGTTCGCTCAGAGGTAATAGTGGCTATCTCATTTTGTTCTTCAGCTGTTAAAGTGCTGAAGATAGGCACAATTGAAATGCAGGTAGGCCCTGCGCCACACAATTCCGCGGAGCAAGCTCCGTTATGCTGATGACTATGTTCACATTTCATTGCTGCCACCCCGTTATCCTGCAGTTGCTTTGGTAGTTACCAGCTAATCAGAACTTTCGAATTTGCCTGCGAAGCTGATTATCTTTATGCTGGATATCAATTTTGAATTACAGTTTAGCATAATTATTGAGTATCATTAATTGAAGTATTGCTTATTCAGCTTGCCAATATTGCCCGGCTGGCTTTTAAAGGGCAGAATTAACTAAAGACGCAAATTGCCGGAGGTAATCATGCTTTACAATTTTGATGAACTGGTAAACCGGAAGCAGACCTGCTCAATTAAATATGATTTCGCGCCTGAACGAGGTAAACCTGAATCTGCCATTCCCTTGTGGATTGCTGATATGGACTTTTGCACCTTGCCGGCTGTTATTAATGCTCTGGTCGAACGAAGTAAGCATGGCATTTATGGCTATACAGATTCTAAAGCTGATTATACCGAAGCGGTAATCAATTGGTTCAGCAGTCGTTTCAACTGGCAGCCGGAAGCTGAATGGCTGGTTAAATCGCCGGGTGTCGTACACGCCGCAGCCACCGCTATCCGAGCGTTTACCCTGCCCGGTGAGGCGGTATTGGTGCAACAACCAGTTTACGCGCCCTTGTTCACTCTGGTAGAACAAAACAAACGCAAGGTGGTCAACAATCCGCTGATTTATCGGGATGGTCGTTATGAAATGGATTTTGCTGATTTTGAAGCTAAAATCAAGGCCAATAATGTTCGCCTTTTTATGCTTTGCAGTCCGCATAATCCGGTTGGGCGGGTTTGGACGCAAACAGAGCTGGCAAGAATTGTTGAAATTTGCCGCCGTTATAAGGTCATTGTCGTTTCCGACGAAATACATGCGGATTTTGTCTATAGCGGCAGGCGCCATATTATGAGTGCCTGTGTGAACAAAGATTGCCTGGACAATATCGTGACCTGTACAGCACCGAGCAAAACATTTAACCTGGCCGGCTTGCAGATTTCCAATATTTTTATTGCGAATCCGGAATTGCGTTCCGCTTTCGTCAATGAAATGCATTATGGCGGGGTTAATGGCGTTAATACAATGGGGCTGGTCGCTTGTCAAACTGCTTATGAACAGGGTGCAGAATGGCTGGATGAACTGCTTTTGTATCTGGAAGGGAATCTCGCCTTCGTGCGTGGATTCATCCAACAAAAGCTGCCGCAGGTCCGGCTAGTTGAACCGGAAGGTACTTATCTGCTCTGGCTCGATTTTGGCGATCTGTTCCCCAATGCGGCAGAACGCGAGAAATTCCTTTTGCATAAAGCCGGCCTTTGGCTTAGTAGTGGTATTGGTTTCGGCCAGGAGGGCAGCTCTTTTGAACGCCTGAATATTGCCTGCCCGCGAGAGCTGTTGGTGCAAGCCCTCACCCGGTTACAAGCTGCTTTTGAGGGAAGAGCCTAAAACTCACAAAGTTTAAACAAAAGGGAAATCTGAAATCTTAAAAAAACAGGATTATTAGCTTGTTGCTATTTTTATTCAATAAATTCGATATTTGCTAAACTTCTACAAGAAATATCGAATTTATGATCGTATTACTAATATTATGTACAAAAATATTTGAATTTTTACTTGACGTCTGTTAATTCGCCTGTATAATAAGAAATTATCATCATAATAAATTATTATCATTTAGATGATAATTTGTTATTAAATTGTTAACGCTTCATATTTAGTTAATCACATATTTTTAATAAAAAATTATTTGGAGAAAATCATGAACTCGGTTGTTAAACAATATTTACCGCTTGTGAATTTCCTGGCAGAGATTGTTGGCGATAACGTCGAAATCGTTTTGCATGATTTTTCCAATATTGAACATTCAGTAGTAGCTATCAGAAATGGACATATCAGTGAACGAAGCCTGGGCGCACCAGCAACCAATTTGGCATTGAAGGTTATGAACGATGCCTCTTTTGGGCAAAAGGATTACCTGGTCAACTATCATAGCTTGTCACTGAACGGCAAAACCCTGAAAGCATCTTCGTTTATAATCCGCAACGAACAACATCAGGTTGTCGGCATGCTTTGCGTTAACAGTGACATGACAAAATGCGAGAGCTGCACTACACTTGCTGACTGCATGAGAAATGAATCCGGGGAAAATTCCCTTGAGTTATTAGGCCGGACAGTAGATGAAGTAACTGAAGAATGCATTCAATCAGCTATTGAGCGGTATAACCTCCTGCCCGAAAGATTCTCGCAATCTGAAAAA
>CAYPHB010000072.1:0-9653 GCA_964410445.1 uncultured Oscillospiraceae bacterium | reverse complement strand
GAGGAATCAATAATCCGCGCCTTTGAGGAAAGCCTGCGCCGGCTGAATATGGATTACGTTGATCTTTATTTAATTCACTGGCCAAAGCCGCAGTTGGATCTGTATGTAACTATGTGGAAAGCCTTTGAGAAAATATACCGCTCAGGCCGGGCTCGTGCTATTGGTGTCAGCAATTTCCAGTCGCCGCATCTGGACCGCCTGGCGCGGGAATGCGAAATCATGCCAGTGCTCAACCAGGTGGAAGCGCATCCGTTCTTGACGCAGCAGGAACTGCGCGAGGATTTGACGAAACGCGGCATTGTGATGCAAGCCTGGGCACCGTTAGCTCGCGGTCGTGTTATTAAAGATCCGGTACTAAATGAACTGGGCAGTAAATACGGCAAAAGCGCTGTTCAGGTTACCTTGCGTTGGCATTTACAGCATGGGGTTTCCGCCATTCCTAAAAGTTCAAAATTAGAACGAATGCAGACAAATGCAGATATTTTTGACTTCAATCTGACTGAAGATGATCTGAAAAGAATTGACGCACTGCACATAAACCTGCGCACGGCTGAGCATCCGGAGACGATGAACAGCAACTAAAGCAGAGCATCCGGACACAACTAACTGCATCTAAAAAAAGATGAAAAGAAATAAGGTCCATCTCAAAATAAAAGGTTCTGAGATGGACCTTTTAAATTAAACTAAAATGTGTGCTCACATATTAGTGAGTCCGTTGCTTCCAGGATTGCTTACACTTCCAGGATTGACATCAGAATCATCGGCCTGCGGTGGGTTTTACCATAAAGCATCCGTTGCAGCTGATTGCGGGCAGAGTCGCTATCCAGCACTTCGCGTACTGCCTTGCCGTTGTTGCCTGCTTTGCGCACCATGTCCTCAACCTTTTTCGCCATTTCGTTGGTAATCCGCTGGTTCTCAATTTCATAAATGAAACCGCGGGCCTGAATATTCGGCTCGCCAATCAGTTCACCAGTGGACCGGTTAATGGCCACCGAGACTACGACAACACCATCATCTGCCAACAGCAGACGATCGCGCAGTACAACAGCATCGATATCACCAATGCCGGAACCGTCGATCAGCACGCCGCCTGTCTGGACAAAACCGCTGATTTCAGCGGAATCACGAGCTGCGTTATATTCAAAAACATCACCGTTATCGAGGATAAAAATGTGATCGCGGCGCATCCCCAGGCTATTGGCCAGTTCTGCGTGAATAAACTGATGCCGGTACTCACCGTGGTTAGGAATAAAGTAGCGCGGCCGTAGCAGAGAGTGCATAATTTTGAGCTCTTCCCGGTAGGCATGCCCGGAAACGTGGATTTCCGAAAGTGATTCGTAAATCACGTGCGCTCCGCGTTTGTACAGCTCATTGATTACCCGGTAAATCGGCTTTTCGTTGCCCGGAATGGCACTCGAAGAAAGAATCACAGTATCGCCGGGCAGGATTTCAACCTGACGATGCTCGGCAAAAGCCATGCGGGTTAATGCTGACATAGGCTCGCCCTGGCTGCCGGTAGTAATAAAAAGAATTTCATTGGCTTGGTAATTGTCAATATCACGGATTTCTATCAGAGTATCCGGCTGATAATTAAGGTAGCCAAGAGAGTCAGCAGCCGCGAAATAATTCAGCATACTGCGCCCGATCAGCACGACTTTACGATTGTAGCGTTCCGCCGCAGTAATAATTTGCTGAATCCGGAAAACATTGGAAGAGAAAGTTGTCACAAAAATGCGGCCGGTTGCGTCGTCAAACAGGTTGATCAGTGTTTCGCCTACTTTGCTTTCGGATGAGGTATAGCCGGCGCGCTCAACGTTTGTGCTTTCGCAGATCATCAGCAACACACCTTCAGCACCGATTTCCGCAATGCGCTGCAAATCGATCGGAGCACCGTTGATCGGTGTGTAGTCGATTTTAAAATCGCCCGAATGGAAGACAATTCCTGCAGGTGTGTGAATCGCAAAGGCATTGGCATCGGCAATGCTGTGATTAGTATGAATAAACTCCACCTCAAAGCAGCCTGCCGTTTGAGATTCTCCGTCTCTGATTTCGATCAGTTTGACACCTTTGATTCCAGGACCGCGGTCATCCAGTTTTTGTCTGACCAGAGCCAAAGTGAGGCGGTTGCCGTAAACTGGTACTTTTACTTCGCGGCAAAGCCAGGGGATTGCGCCGATATGGTCCTCGTGGCCGTGGGTCAGAAAGACGCCGCGCAGTTTATGGGCGTTTTCGCGAACATAGGTGAAATCCGGAATTACAACATCAATACCCGGCATTTCTTCATCGGGGAACGCAATGCCACAGTCAATGATAATCATGTCGTTGCCGTATTCCAGGGCAAACATGTTTTTACCGATTTCGCGCATGCCGCCCAGCGGAATAACGCGCAGTACACCGTCCTTGGCAATTGATGCCGCAGCCGCGCCGCTGCGGGTGGCAACAGATTTACCGGCTTGGCCGGTGATTTGCTGCCGTTGGGATGCTGGCTGTTGCCGCTTCTGTTGTTGCGGCTGCTGTTGTTGTTGTTGTTGTTGTTGATCGGATTTTAGCTGTCTTGTACTTTGGACTACTTTGTCGAATCTGGACTTGGTTTGCGATTGCGGCCGACGGCTGCTTTTCCTTGGCTGCCCGGTTGGGCGGGCTGTCTGCTCGGGGCTCGATTTTTGCTCTTGTCTGGCGGGCCTGCGGCCGCTTCTGGGTGTTTGTTCAGACGTGCCGCGACCGGTTGGCTGCGCAGGACGGTCGGTTCTTTCAGCCGGGGCTGAATCCTGGCCGGCTTTCCTTTGGCTTCCCGACCAACGGCTGGTCTTTGGGCCCCGGCTAGACTTTGCCCGGGGGGTTGATTGGCCGCTGTTAGGCTGCGAACGCTGTTTGCGTTGCTGATTAGGTTTGTTAGTGCTTTCGTTTTCTGGTGTCAAATGACGCCTCCTGTAATTGTTTTCATCGCTTCTTTATAAAACCTGAATTTGCCGCAAGCGACAATGGCATTAATTCAGGGTAATTCCATCTTTAAAACGAGCGTTTAGCCCTTTTGAATATAATACTGAAATCAAACATTGGATAAATATCGTAACAGTTAATAAACAATTAATTATACCATGTTTGTTACCAATTCGATACGTGCTATCCTGTAGCTGTTGCGAATCACTACATTAAAGGGGAGGAACCAGTTTATGGAACGCCCTTACGATATTTTCGGCCAGTTTTTCAATAAGCTTCAGGAGGAAGAGGCAAATATGCAAACGGTCAACCTGATGGTTGTCGGTAAGACAGGTGTTGGCAAAAGCACACTGATCAACAGCGTCTTCCGGGAAAACCTTGCGGACACCGGCATTGGCACTCCGGTAACCAGGCATTTGCAGAAAATCACCAAACCCGGTGTGCCGCTGACATTGTACGATACCCGCGGACTGGAGCTGGACCAGGTGGTACAGCAGGAAATTGAACAGGAAATTCTTGATGAAATTGAAGCCCGATTCCGGGTTGGCGCTTCAGAGCATTTTATCCATATGCTTTGGTATTGCATAAACAGTGGTACCCGAAGGATTGAAGCATTTGAAATTGAATGGATCCGCGCGTTTGCCGCGCGGCTGCCAGTTATTGTTGTGCTGACGCAATCAGTTGGCAAGGATTATAAAGAACTGGCAAAGTATATTCGCGAATTAAATTTACCGGTAAAAAGCATCCATCCTGTATTGGCTCGCGATTATGAGATTTCCGATGACATCGTACTGCCGGCGTTTGGCTTGCGTGAGCTAGTTGATACAACCTTTGATTGCCTGCCGGAAGCCGTCCGTACGGCTTTCATCAATGCACAGAAGGTGAATGTGCAGCGTAAACTGGAGACTGCCAACCGTGCTGTGCTGCCGTTTATAACTGCGGCTTTTGCGGAAGGCTATAATCCTTTGCCGTTTGCTGATGCTGCCTTGCTGGTGCCTACTCAACTGGCAATGCTGGCCCGGCTTACAGTTATTTTTGGTGTTCCGATCAACAAGACGCTGATGACCTCAATTATTTCCGCAGTGCTGGGAACAGGCGGTGCAACCGCCATCGGCCGGACAATTGTGGCCAATGTTTTTAAGTTTCTGCCAGGAGTCGGCTCCTTGATTGGCGGCACAATCAACGCCACTACTGCTGCAATAATTACCGCAGCGCTCGGTTTGGCTTATAATCAGGTTATGGCAGCTATTGTCCGGCGTATCTACGCGGGCGAAAGCGTCTCGGAAGCGGAAATGGTTGCCTTGATGAAAACCAAGTTCAGTGAACAAATGAAACGCGGCAAAGAATTGCTCAAATCCGGGCAGGATGAGGACTCAGGAGACGAATAGTGGAAAGCTACATAGGTCAGGATTTTGAATTCAATATAACTAACACAGAGTTAAGGCGCCACTTAAGGCTGGCAAACGATCCGGAGGATGAGGATTATCGTCAGGTAGTTGCTATGCTGACTGAAGCCCTGGCTTGTTCCCGTCCCCGTTTTGCTTACGCCGTTGCCGCGATTGATTATATCGGTCCTGATTTTGTAGAGGTCGAGGGGCACCGCCTTGATTCAGCACTCGTAAGTAAGAACCTGGCGAAGGTCCACCGGATTTTTCCATATATTGCCACCTGTGGCTGTGAAGCTGAAGCGTGGTCACAACAATACACCGACATCGTAGAACATTACTGGGCGGAAAATATCAAAATTTTACTGCTGAGCACAGCGATGTCTGAGTTGCGCCACGTGGTTCAGCGCCGTCATTTTCCCCGGGAATTTGCGACAAAGGGAGATGTGTCCAGAATGACTCCTGGTTCCTTACCCGCCTGGCCACTGACGCAGCAACGTGCACTTTTTGCACTCATGGGCGACTTGCCCGCGCAAATTGGCGTTAGTCTTACTGAATCCTGTTTAATGCTGCCTGCTAAATCGGGCTCGGGCTTCTTTTTTACCAGCGATGCAGATTTTGTCAGCTGCAGATATTGTCCTTTGTTGGCCTGTCCGAACCGAAGTGCCGAATTTCAAACAGAGGTTTTGCTTTAGCGGTATTTAGTTCCGGTAGTAAATCCCAGATTCAGGCTGGGTTGCAAATCAGGCAGCAGGATCAGTAAAATATAAGAAGCATTTGTTCGTTGACGGACACTGGTTAGTATATTAATATACCGGTATATACAAGTAAACCTGGGAGGTGTTCCATGAAAGTAGCAATTGGTTGTGATCCGAATGCATCTGAGCTGAAAAAGCTTCTGGCAGCTTACATTAAAGAGTTAGGGCATGAGGTTGTCGATTACGGCAGTGACGACCCGATTTACGCGAACGTCGCTTTTAAGGTCGCGGAAGAAGTGGCCGCCGGTGTTTGCGACCGCGGTGTGATTATCTGCGGCACCGGCATTGGTGTCAGCATAGCGGCAAACAAAGTAAAGGGAGCCTACGCCGCCTGTGTTTCCAACATTTACCAGGCTGAACGTGCAGCTTTGAGCAACAACGCCAATATTATCACCATGGGTTCGCAGGTTACCGGCAGCGAGCTGGCCAAACGTTTTGTTAAAGAATATCTCAGCTTGACATATGACCCCAACTCCCGCTCGGCCCCCAAGGTTGAGCGCATCGTTGATTACGAAACCGAACATGGCACCTGTGAATAACATAGGAACTATGAAAGCGAGGTAAGGTATGGCGATTTCCTGGGAAGTCCTCTCACTGCAACTGACAGCCGCGAAATGCCGGCAGAATGTCCTGCGCATGATTAAAGCCAGCGGACACGGACATCTAGGCGGCGCCTTCTCCAGCATGGAGATAGTAACTGCACTATATTTTCACACAATGAATGTCCATCCGGCGGATCCCAAAATGCCGGACCGTGACCGCTTCCTGTTATCTGCCGGCCACAAAAGCATGGTGCAGTACGCAGTTTTAGCTGAACGCGGCTTTTTTGAAAAAAGCATTCTCGATACCTATGGCAGTCTGCATTGCAAACTGCCCGGTCATCCCGATATGCATAAACTGCCCGGGGTTGAGGCCAATACCGGCGCTCTCGGGCACGGTTTATCGATTGCTTGCGGGATGGCAATGGGCTTGAAGCAGGATAAGAAAAAATCGAGGGTATTTGTTGTCCTGGGCGACGGCGAGCTCCCGGAAGGTTCCAACTGGGAAGGCGCTTCAGTGGCCTCGCATTTTAAGCTGGATAATCTTGTTGCATTTGTCGACTATAACGGCTTGCAAATCAGCGGGAAAGTTGAGGACATCATGAACATGAGTCCTATCGACGAGCGCTTCAAGGCCTTTGGCTGGTCTGTCACAACCATTGATGGCAATGATATGGCTCAAGTTGTGGACGCGCTCGATTCAGTACCTCTGGAAGAGGGTAAACCAAGCGTTATTATTGCCCGTACTGTTAAATCAAAAGGCTTGTCCTTTGCAGAAAATGATCCCGCTTACCATTTCTGGAGCCCGTCAGCTGCTGATCTGGAGAAAGCCGAAGCTGAAGTCGCGGCAGCAATTGAAGAACTTGAAACTCAGCTGAAGGGGAGGATAAAAGCATGATCGGTGAATATTTCGATCCCCGTAAAGAATTCGGTAAAGCAGTTACTGAGCTGGCAGCCGAAAACGAGCGGATAGTTGTTATCTCCGCTGACAGTGGTAAGAGCTCCGGCTTCGGTGATTTTGCCAAACTTTATCCAGACCGGTACATTGAACTGGGCATCATGGAGCAGGGAGCCGTAGGCGTAGCTGCAGGCCTGGCTTCAGTGGGTAAAATCCCCGTTTTCTGCGCGATAGCTCCGTTTGTCACTGCCCGTCCTTTTGAAATGGTGCGCAATGACCTGGGCTATATGAACCAAAACGCTAAACTGGTTGGCCGCAACAGCGGCATAACCTATTCCGACCTTGGTGCTACCCACCATTCGCTGGAAGATTTCGCGATCATGCGCGTTATTCCCGGCATGGTTGTGCTGGCCCCGCAGGATCCCACGGAAATCCGCTCCGCTGTTAAAGCCATGATCGAGCATGAAGGCCCGGTCTACATGCGCATCGGCAATCCCAAAATTCCAGAATTATTTGAACCGCGCCCGTTTGTAATCGGCAAAGGCAGCATTTTACGTGATGGTACGGATGTCACAATTATTTCAACTGGCTCAACCACAGAAGCCGTCCTTAAAGCAGCAACTGCCTTAAGTGATCAGGGTGTTGAAGCGCAAGTTCTGGGCATGCCGACTGTCTGCCCCATAGACAGCGAGCTGATCCTGGAGGCTGCCCACAAAACCGGCCGCATTATTACTGTTGAAGAACACTATGTGGATGGTGGTCTGGGCACAATGGTGGCAGAAGTAGTCAGTGCTGAGTACCCTGTACAAGTAAAGCGTCTGGGAATACCTAAAGCTTATGCGACTTCCGGCCCCTATGACGAGATTCTCGCTTGTTATGGTCTTGACGCTGACGGTATCACCAATTCGGTATTGAACTTCGTCAACGAATAAGCAACCATAAGCTACTAGCCCGGGGGCCTTCGTTTGACTAAAGCACCTGATCAATGCTAAGATTAATACCTGCCAATGAAATAAACAAATTGTGCTTTCTGTGCATTTTCGCCGAAGATCCACAATATCGCCCCGGGTGCATTAATTTCATAGGCGTCAATGTTTCGCTGCGTCCTCAGCGCGAAATCGGTTATGCTGCTGACTAATCAAACGGTCGCGGCTTTCTGTGTTTGCCTGCGGAAGCTACCAGGAAAGGACCCAAGATGCCAGACAAGAACCTAGTTTGTAAAGAATGTAAAGACGAATTTATTTTCACTGAGAGCGACCAGAGCGAATTCCTCGCGAGAGGTCATATGAACGCTCCGAGCCGTTGCCCTGGCTGCCGTGAAGCCCGCAAAGAACTGCGTGCCACCATGCCGGCAAACCACCCGAATTTCCAGCAGAACGGCAGGAGAGAACGTGATATGTTCCCCGCAGTCTGTGCTTCATGTAATAAATCAACCACAGTTCCATTCCGCCCAAGAAACGATAAACCTGTTTTTTGCCGCGAATGTTACCAGGGCCGCAGACACTAAAAAACGGCGCTGCCTAATCAATCCACCACGCAAAGCGGACAGTTTACTGTCCGCTTTTGTTTTGCCGCGAGAGAATCATTTGTCTTGCAAGATTATAGTAAATTTGCCGCGAAAGTGTGATTGCTAGTCTTTAGAATTAAGTCGGATGCTGATTTCGCCGCTGTCCAGAAACTCATCCCGTCCGTCCTCGAAACGGACCAGCAAATGACCGGAATCATCTATATCCAGGGCAAAAGCAGGGAAGTTGCCCAGAGGAGTATGAACCATTATCCTTTTCCCGATTACAAAAGAACGTTTTTTGTAAGCTGTGATTATGGCAGGGTCAGTTAAATTGCTGTAGTAATGCCAGAAATGGTTGAGAATGGCCGCGATCAGGCGGTTGCGAGCTGCTTCAATTTTCGGCTCAGCGGCAAAAACGGAAGTCGCGGTATCCCGGATGTCCGCGGGGAAGCCGCCAGCTGGCTCAAAAACGTTAATGCCGATACCGAGGGTGACGAATGCCAATTTAGCGCTTTCCGGCGAAAAGGATGCTTCTGTCAGAATGCCGCAAACCTTTTTCCCGTCCAGATATACATCGTTAACCCACTTGATCTGCGCTTCTCGGTCCGCAATTTCTTCAATCGCTTCAGCCACAGCGACTGCGGCGGTGACGGTTAATAAAACAGCTTTTTCCGCCACCAGTTCCGGGCGCAGCAGCATACTTAAGTAAATTCCCGTGCCGGCAGGCGAGTAAAAGCTCCTGCCCAAACGGCCTCGTCCTTCTGTCTGTTCCTCAGCGATTACTGTGAGACCTTCAGGTGCGCCGGCCGCAGCCAGGTCTTTAACGATCCGGTTGGTTGAACCGACTGTTTTGCGCACATCCAGCCGCAGCTCCTTAGCTTCGCCGGCAAGGTGTCGCATGATGCCATCGGCAGACAGGCTATTATCGGCAGATAGGGTATTATCAGCAGACAGGATTTTATTTGATCCATTATTTAATTCGTCACTTTTGAGTTGCATTGACATATTATGATTTGAGGATATCAAATCGTCAACCAATCTGCATTTTTTATTAGTCCCTGCAATATTAAGATTTTCTCAATAAATCAGTGTTGACCAGAGGGTACAATAAGCTCAATTGCGATAAATGAAGTATGAAGAAGTATGAAACTGGAGAACAAGCAATGTATAGAATTCTGATCTGTGATGATGACCCGGAAATTCTGGAGGCAATTTCGGTTTATCTGCAAATGGAAGGGTATCAGACAGTCAAAGCAGCGTCCGGCATTGAAGCCGTTAAGCTGATGGCTGAGGATGGCCACAATTTTCAACTGATCGTGATGGATTTGATGATGCCGGATATGGATGGCATGCAGGCTACGCGGCTGATCCGTGAAGATTTCAATCTGCCGATCTTGATGCTGACCGCGCGGTCCGAAGAACAGGATAAGATTAAAGGCCTGAACATTGGCGCTGATGATTATCTGACTAAACCGTTCAGTCCGATGGAATTGCGCGCCCGTGTCCGTTCGCTTTTGCGCCGTTATACCAAGCTGGGCAGTCTGACGGAACAAGCTGCGACATATAGCTATAGCGGCCTGGTGCTGAATGACGAGAGCAAGTCGGTTACTGTTGACGGTGATCCTG
>CAYPHB010000071.1:0-9683 GCA_964410445.1 uncultured Oscillospiraceae bacterium | reverse complement strand
TTACCCCTGGTTACACTTTAATTGACCATGCCGCCGCTGATGAAGTAGAATTAGCATCAGCAATCGCACGTTATTGCTCGTTACTGCCATCAGGTACACCTGATGAGATTTAAATAGTTATCTGTCTGCCGGAATTACCGGCTGTTTGGAGGATATTAATGGCTAAGATACCTGATCTGGATAGACAAATTCGCCATCAACTACTGGCTGAAGCGGCCAGAAACACTGACAATGCTTCCCAGCACGATTTTTGGATGGCGTTGGGAAGAACGTTTATTGCTTATATCGCTGAAGATTGGGAGCAAACGAAACAAAAATACCAAAACAGCAGACAAGCGCATTATTTTTCCGCTGAATTCCTGGAAGGCCGTTCTTTGCTGAATAATCTGGTTAACACCGGAGTGTTTGAAGATGTCAGGGACACATTAAGTGACATGGGTCAGGACCTCGCGGAAATAACCGAGGTTGAAATCGATCCCGGCCTGGGAAATGGCGGTCTTGGCCGCCTGGCAGCCTGCTTCTTAGATTCCTGTGCGACCAAAAACCTGCCGGTGACCGGTTACGGCATTCTTTACCGCTATGGTTTGTTCCGCCAGGAAATTGAAAATGGGTTCCAGAAGGAATATCCGGATGCCTGGATGGAAGAAGGATATCCCTTTATCATCCGGCGTGAGGAAGAGCGTGAACTGGTTCACTACGAGGACATGGATGTTTATGCTGTGCCCTACGATCTGCCGATTACCGGTTATGGCACGAAAAACGTCAATACCTTACGCTTGTGGAAAGCTGAGCCGGCCCAGGAATTTGACTTCAACCTGTTTAATTCCCAGCGTTTTGACGATGCTGTGATTGAGCGCAACCGGGTGAATGATATTTACCGGGTGCTTTATCCCAACGATTCTTCGTACGACGGTAAGGTATTGCGGGTACGCCAGCAGTATTTCTTTGTCTCTGCCTCTTTGCAGTCATTAGTCAAACAGTTTGAAAGAATCCATGGCAACGACTGGGCCAGGTTCTCAGACTTCCATGCGATTCAGCTTAACGATACCCATCCGGTAATTGGAATACTGGAGCTGATGCGGATTCTTACAGACGAAAAAAAGCTCGACTGGGAAACTGCCTGGAAAGTTACCCAAAGAACCTTTGCCTATACCAACCACACAATTCTGGCCGAAGCTTATGAGAAGTGGGAGGTCGGCATCTTCCAGTTCCTGTTCCCGCATCTGCTTGATATTTTATACCGGATCAATGAAATGTACCGGCTGGAAGCAGCTGCAGCTGGTTTTACTAGCCGTGAAGTAGATGAGACTGCCCCGTTCGGTAACGGCAGGGTACGTATGGCCTGGCTGGCTTGCTACGGTTCCTTTTCGATTAATGGTGTTGCCGCTATGCACACCAGTATTCTCAAAAAAGAGACTCTGCGTCAATTTTACCGTCTCTGGCCGGAAAAGTTCAGCAATAAAACCAATGGTGTAACACCGCGCCGCTGGCTGCGGATGTCGAATCCAGCTTTGGCCGGATTTTTGACGGAAAGACTGGGCAGCGATGCCTGGGTGACTGATTTAAGCCAGCTCAGGCTCCTGGAAAACGACAAGAATGATGAAGCTTTAATGAATCGGCTGCTTGAGATTAAACACGCTAACAAAGTCGCGCTGGCAAAGTTCATTAAGGAAACAGAAGGGATCACAGTTAACCCCAACTCGATTTTTGATATTCAGATTAAGCGGCTGCATGAATACAAACGCCAGCTGCTCAATGCCCTCTTAATTTTGGATGACTATTTTATGCTGAAAGCGAATCCTAAAGCGGATTACACGCCGCGGGTCTGCATTTTCGGAGCCAAAGCAGCACCCGGTTATTTCCGGGCCAAGGCTATTATTAAGTTCATCAACGAAGTCGCCAGGCTGGTCAACAACGATCCGGCAATCGGCGACCGCCTCAAGGTGGTATTCCTGCATAATTATAATGTTTCGCGCGCGGAACGTCTGTTTTCCGCTGCCGATATTTCCGAGCAGATTTCAACAGCGGGAATGGAAGCATCCGGCACGGGAAATATGAAATTTATGCTTAATGGCGCGATAACTCTTGGCACCCTCGACGGCGCCAATGTTGAAATCCTGGAAGAAGTGGGCGCCGAGAACTGCTACATTTTCGGCTGCCGGGCCAACGATATGCAAGCTACAAGAGAGTTTTACAATCCGCAGTGGCAGTACAATAATATCCCCGGGCTCAAACGCTGTCTTGATACTCTGATCGATGGCACCTTCAGTGACAGCGGCAGCGGCATGTTCAGTGATTTGTACAATTCCTTGCTTAACGGCACCAACTGGGAACGGGCAGACGTGTTTTATGTTCTGGGTGATTTTGACGATTACCGCAAAACGCATCGGCTTATTGAAAAAGATTATCGCAACAAAGCTGAGTGGGCCCGCAAATGCTGGACAAATATTGTCCGCAGCGGCCGGTTCAGTTCCGATCGAACAATCAGCGAATATGCTGCTGAAATCTGGCGTATTAAGGATACGCCGATAGCCTGATTATCAGGTATCTGCTTCGGGCTCCACACTGAGCTCGAGCAGTGCCAGTTCCGGTAAGGAGAGAAAGCGGAATGGCAGCCAGACACAGCCTAACCCGCGCGTAATATATCCCCGATAACCACGAATGTTGAAGCTGCCGCGTGAATAACCAAGTTTTGGCAAGCGGTCGCGGCGCAATAAACGAAATTCGAGCCCGAACGGCGCGTAGATCTGCCCGCCATGAAAATGACCGCCCAGTAAAAAATCGGCACCGTTTACCGGCAGATCAAGCACAGCATCAGGATTATGAACCAGCACGATATGGATGCCTGCAGCAGCAGGATCCAGTTGTGCTTTTTCGATCAATCTGGTTGCAGCTGATAAGTCAACAGTACCTTTGTGCCTTGAGCGCTGGTTAGCAAGGCCGCTGATCATGACTTTTGTACCATCAGGTAAATTGAAATGCCGCTGCTCGTTCAATAAGACATCCAGTCCAGCCGCCCGCATTGTGGCGATAGCCCTGGGCCCGTCATGGTTACCCGGCACTGCCAGAAATGGTGTGCCTGTCTCATGCAGCTTCGTGGCCAGACGCTTGAGAAAATCGGCTGCTTCATCTGCCTTCTGGTCTGTTCCCGCAACATCGCCGGCAAAGAGGACTAAATCGACCGGTTGCCGTTCCAGCTCAAGCGCAATCTGCTCCGGTTTTATCCAGAGCTTATCTGCATGCAGATCGCTGATCAATGCGATTCGCACCCGCTGTTTTTTGTTGCCTCTTTTATGGTTGGCTGTTATTGCTTCGCGTGTTACCGCCAGCTGGCGCGGTTCATATAGTCCGCGAGCCAGCAATGTCAAGCCCAATATGGCTGTAAAGCTAATCAGATAATGCCAGAAATTCAAAATATCTTGTTGCCTTTCAGTTCGGTTAGTTTTTCTGATACTATATTGTACCAGTCAATGTATTGGAGTTGGGCCGTTTGACACCTTATTAATTGCATATTCAAAAAAGCTGTGTCTATAATTGGAGCAGTCAGGAATGGCTTCAATGAATCAATAATGAAAAACAGGAGACAGAAAATGGCAGAAAAAAAAGAATTTAAATACGAACTTATCCGTACTTTTGGCGTACTAAGCACAAACCAGCGGAATGGCTGGAGCCGTGAGGTTAACCTCGTCAGCTGGAATGACGCCCGCCCCAAAATTGATATCCGCGATTGGGCTCCCGATCACAGCAAAATGGGCAAAGGCGTCAGTATGACAACTGAAGAAGTTGCCGTACTTCGGGAAGTTCTTGCTGAAATCGAGTTGGACAGTCTCGACGAATAACAACCGGCTTTAGAGCATATCATGACGCAAAGTTTCCGGACTTAAGGGTGAAAGGTCGCCAATCGCCAAGTCGAAAATTGTGATTGCGCCTGTCCGGCCGCGCTCTTTCATCCGCGCCACTGCCCGGACACAAGCAGCAAGGACGCTGGCAGTAAACTCGGGGTTGCTGTCGAGTGTAAGCTTCAACTCCATAACCTGGCGCTTGCCTGGTGAGGTTTCGCCATTGCGGATAACAAAACCGCCATGGGGCAGCCCGCTGTGATTCGCAGCCAGTTCTTCAGCGCTGATGAATGTCACTTTAGTTTCGTAAGGCTCAAAGTAATCCGGCATAGTTACAATCTGGCGGCGGATCTCATCCTGGTCAGCTCCGGGCGCTGTCACCACGTAGCAGTCGCGCCAGTGTTTTTCCCGGGCAGTCAGCTTGACTGGTTCACCGGAGCGGGCAATTTTGAGCGCGGTATCAATCGGCATTGTATACTGGCGGGCATCAACCACTCCTGGAATGCGTCTGATCGCGTCAGAATGCCCCTGGCTGACACCTTTGCCCCAGAAGGTAAAGTCCGTGCCGCTGGGCAGCGCGCTGTTGAACAAAACGCGTGTCAGGGAGAAAAGACCCGGATCCCAGCCAACTGAAATCAGTGACAGATTGCCGCTATTTTTGGCAGCCAGATCCACTTTGGCGAAATACTCGGGAATATGGCTGTGATTATCGAAGCTGTCAACTGTGTTAAACCATTGTGCCAGCATCGGCCCCTGCTCAGGTAAATCAGAAGCAGAACCACCGCAGAGAACCATAACGTCGATGCGGCCGCGGTAAGATTCAACTTCATTCAGACTAACAACCGGGGCGCCTGTCTGGGTTCTAATATCAGCCGGATCACGTCTGGTAAAGACCGCGACCAGGTTATAATCAGGATTATGCTGCAGCGCGATTTCAAGACCGCGTCCCAAATTACCGTAACCAACAATGCCTAGGTTAATCATCTGAAACTCCCCTCATGGTGATGTTGCAGCAACAGCTGTTTTTTCGGCTGAAGATGCTCAAATATGCAAGTTGACATCAGGATTTTATCACATAAGCTGACGGTTGTCAGTCCCTCGCAGGTTGTTTAGAATGGTAGAAGCTCCGCCGGACAGACCGGCGGCAGGCGAGGAGGACATAATGAAAAGCCAGACCCGGGCCCTGATAGTTTATTTAATTGTTTTTGTACTTTTCAGCACAGCGTTCATGGGACCTTTCCGTTATTTTTCTGAAGTGGTCACCAAAGCTGCCTCAACCCTGACAGGGCTGCTGCCGCTAGGCAGCGGCTGGTCCGCCGTCCTTCAGCTTGTGCTGCGCTCATTGATTCTTACGCTGCTGCTGCTGTTTGGCCGTAACCGCCAGAGTTACTATCTGGCGGCGATCTGCGCCCTGGTCGGCATGCTTTATCACCTTGTAATAGCTGTTTCCACCCGCACCATTTATCCCGTTTCTTTATCAATCGCCATTGGCCTCGCCCTGGCGCTGTTGTTTCTGATTCTGCCAAGCCGGCGCCCCTTACTCTGGCTTGCCGACGGGTTCATTCTTGCTGTGTCTGTAAGCCTGCTTTATGACGGCGTTCTAGGGCCGCTTTTTAACCTGCTGAAGCTGCGGACTGACACTTTCGCACCCTTATTCGTCCTGCCCGACCAGTCCCTCATCAATCGGCTTGGCGGCCATCTGGGCCTGCCTGCACTGGTCTGGTCTTTATTGATCGCAGTACTGGCATTGCTGCCGGTGATCCTGTGGTCGCGCGGCCGTCAGAAAGGCTGATACTATGGCAGACCAGGAAAGAATGCAGGAATTAAGGGAGCTTATCCGCTATCACAATAAACTTTATTATGAAAATGATAATCCCGAAATATCTGATTTTGCCTATGACGAATTACTGCAGGAACTAATTGAGCTTGAGGCGGAAAACCCCGAGCTTGTACCTGCTGATTCACCAACCAGGCGAGTAGGCGGCAAAGCCCGCGCCGAATTTGCCAAGTTCACACACGAAGTACCATTGCAAAGCCTGACAGATGTTTTTTCAGAAGCAGAGCTGCGGGCATACATTTCCCAGTTGACTGAGAACGTAAAAAAACTGGGCGTGCCGACAACGGAATTTGTGGTGGAACGCAAAATCGATGGTCTTTCGGTTGCTCTGGTATATGAAGACGGGCGATTTGTAAGCGGCGCTACTCGTGGCGACGGTTTTGTGGGCGAGACAATCACAACCAATCTACTGACAATTAACAGTCTGCCCCGACAGCTTAAGGATGCCCCGTCCCGCCTGATCATCCGCGGCGAAGTCTATATGTCGAATGAGGCGTTTATTAAGCTGAATGAGCAGCAGGAAGAGAGCGGCGGGAAAATATTTGCCAATCCCCGCAACGCAGCCGCCGGCTCACTGCGGCAGCTCGACAGTCGCATTACCCGCAACCGCAGCCTTGATATGTTTGTGTTCAACATTCAGCTCAGCGAAGGCCGTCAATTTAAAACCCACTCTGAAACTTTGCATTATCTTGAAGAAAATGGTTTTCCTGTTTTGCCGGAATACCAGGTTTGCCAGACCGCAGACGAAGTTTGGGCAGCAATAGAGCACATCGGCATAATTCGTGGTTCACTCCCGTATGGCATCGATGGCGCTGTAGTTAAAGTTAATGACCTTGCTTTGCGGGAGCTGCTCGGGTCTACCAGCAGGGTGCCGCGCTGGGCAGTTGCCTATAAATACCCCCCAGAGCGCCAGGAAACGCAAGTACTGGATATTCAGGTGCAAGTAGGGCGAACTGGCCGCCTGACCCCTCTGGCGATCCTGAAGCCTACCCTGATAGCCGGCAGCACTGTTGCCCGGGCAACATTGCATAATGAAAATTATATTAAGGATAAGGATATCCGCGTCGGGGACACTGTGGTTATTGAAAAAGCAGGTGATGTCATCCCTGCAGTAGTCAGTGTTGTTCTGAGTAAAAGACCGCCGGATTCGGAACCTTTTGTCATGCCTGCCAATTGCCCTGTCTGTGGCTCCCATGTGAGCAGGGAAGACAACGAAGCGGAAAGCCGCTGTACTGGTGTAGACTGTCCTGCGCAGATCTTCAGGCATATCCTGCATTTTGTCTCAAAAGAAGCTATGGATATTGAAGGCCTGGGGCCGGCACTGATTCAACAGCTGCTAGACGCGAACCTGATCACCAGCATAGCTGATATTTATCTATTGCCGGAAAAACGTGCAGAACTCTTGCAGCTGGAGCGCATGGGCGAGAAATCAGTTGATAACCTGATCACCGCGATTGACCGCTCACGCCTCAACCCGCTTGACCGTCTGATCAACGCGCTCGGAATCCGCAATGTCGGTCGCGAAGCCGCCCGGACTCTGGCCGCCCATTTTGATTCAATTGATGCAATTGCAGCAGCCACTATAGAAGAACTTGCGGCCTTGCCTGATTTTGGTCTGATCACAGCCCGCTCGGTGCAGAGCTTTTTTGCTGAAACACAAACCCGCGAACTAATCGAAAAGCTACGCCAGGCAGGTGTCCGTCTGGAGGCCGCTGCGCGGCCTCAGCAGCGCGGCAATGAGCTGGCAGGTAAAACCTACGTGCTTACAGGCACCTTGGCGGGAATGACCAGGGAAGAGGCCAGCGCCCTGATCAGCGCGCATGGCGGCAAGGTTAGCGGCAGCGTTTCGAAAAAGACCAGCGCATTGATCGCCGGCGAGGCTGCCGGCAGCAAGCTGGATAAAGCAATAGCACTGGGAGTGCCAGTGCTATCGGAAGCTGATCTGCATGATTTAGTTGGTGAATGAGGGATTGTCACTGCTTGCGAAAAAATGTTTCAACAGTTTAAGTAAAACTAAATCCACTTCAACAAACTATTGTTTACTCCAGCACTTTGCGCAGATACTGGTAGAGGTGATCACGCGTGACGGTGCTGATGACATGTTCCATGCGACAGGCGTCCTGCTCAGCTGTTTCTTCGTCAATACCGAGAATTTCAACTAGAAAGCGCTTTATCCTGGTATGCCGGCGATAAATCTCGGCAGCACGCTCTTGCCCTGTCTGCGTCAGCCGAATGGCACCGTAAGGCTCCTGCTCTACCAGACCGGCTTCGCGCAGGACCCCGACAGCCTTGTTGACACTGGCCTTCGAGACTCGCAGATGTTCAGCCAGGTCAACGGAGCGGGTCGCGCCTTGCTCATCGCGCAATTCGAAAATAGCTTCGAGGTAATCTTCATTGGCTGCCGAGAGCGGATATTTCGTTTCCATTTCAGCAATCTCCTGCCTTCGAAGGCTTAGCGGCTGCAACTCTGCTTTCGGTTGCAGCTCTATGTTCGGCTGCCACTCTGCTTTCGGCCGGAGTTCTGCTTTCAGTTGCTATTGCTGCTGAGGACTTGAACCAGCTGGGACAGCCATTGCAGCCTGCACAACCGGAGGCGCAGCCCGGCAATTTTGCAGCAGCAGGGTCCATGGCTGTTTGTGAAGCTATATCAGCTGTTTGTGAAGCTATATCAGCTGTTTGCGAAGCTATATCAGCTGTCTCGCTACCAGCTGCACAGCATGAACCAGCAGCTTTGCCTTTGCGCCGGAACAACACGGAAACCATCAGCCAGCCAAGCAGCGCCACAACCAGATAAGGCAACGCTGTCACCAGTTTGCCGGACTGGGCGACAATTAATGCTCCTGTGTAAGCGGTGCCCGTCTGGAAAGCAATGGCGCCGAGGGTCCAAGCGGTGCTGTTCATTTCGCGGTGCAAGGCTGCGATTGCAGCAACACAAGGAGTGTAGAGCAAGGTAAAGACCATAAAAGCGTAAGCGGTTAGTGGTGTAAATGCAGCGGCGAACTCCGCAGGGGTATAGAGAACATTCAAAGTGGAAACTACAGATTCTTTGGCGATCAGCCCTGTCAGCAAAGCCGAAGCCGCCTGATACGTTCCAAAACCGAGCGGCCGGAACAAAGGCGCTATCATGCCGCCGATCACGCCGAGCATGCTGGCATCAGCATTGGTTACTTTTTGCAGCGTAAAGCTGAAATTCTGCATGAACCAGATAACGATGGTCATGGTTAGAATTATAGTGCCTGCACGGGTAACAAAGTCGAGTACGCGGTCATGTACTCTCAGAAACAAAGAACGGGCATCCGGCAGCCGATAAGGCGGCAGTTCGATTACGAAAGCGGCTTCCTGGCCCTTCAGAACCGTGCGGCTGAGCACAAAGGCCGCCACGATAGCTATCAGGACACCTATCATGTACATGGAGAAGGTTACCAGACCTTTATTGCTGGCGAAATAAACACTGGCAAACAGAGCATAAATCGGCATACGTGCCCCACAGGACATAAAAGGCGTAACCATAATAGTTAAACGACGATCTCGTTCGTTATCCAGGGTACGGGCAGCCATAATTGCAGGCACAGTACAACCGAAGCCCATCATCATCGGGATAAAGCTGCGGCCGGAAAGACCAAGCTTTTGGAAAATCCGGTCAACAACAAAAGCGGCACGGGCCATGTAGCCGGTATCTTCCAGAATTGTCAGAAAGATGAAAAGCAGCGCGATTTGAGGCAGAAAAGTCAGCATGCCGCCTACACCTGCCAGAACCCCGTCAAGCAGCAGAGAATGGATCCACTCAGGTGCCTGGGTCCAGGTCAGGAAGGCCGAGATACCATTAAAAACAGGACCGTCAAACAAATCCTCGAGCAGCGTTGTTAGCCTGCCGCCGAGCTGCTCATGAAATGTTGCCTGGAAAACCAGAAACATCGTGAGCAAAAAGATCGGAATAGCCAGGAAACGATTCGTCAGAACCCGGTCGATTTTATCGGAACGGCTCAAAGCATCCGGCGTGTGGTTGT
>CAYPHB010000070.1:0-9800 GCA_964410445.1 uncultured Oscillospiraceae bacterium | reverse complement strand
TACCAGCCGGACAGGTTCGACATCATTATAAATATGCGCCAGGACAGGGAAAACCTGAGGTTGCTGCTTTCGGCCAACCCTTCTTTGCCGCGGCTGCACCTGACCACAGAAACCAGGGAAAACCCGGCCTTGCCGCCAATGTTCTGTATGCTGCTGCGCAAGCATCTGCAGGGCGCCCGCGTGCTTTCAGTCAGCACACCCGGCTCAGAGCGTATTATTGAACTGCGCTTTCAGACTCAAAACGAACTGGGCGACAAGGTTGAGAAAACACTGATCGCCGAGCTGATGGGCCGCCACAGCAATGTTATCTTTTTGAATGAAGATCGTCGGATTCACGACGCTATCGTGCATGTTGATGAATCGATCAGCCGCGTGCGCGAAGTAATGCCGGCCAGGGTTTATGTCAGCCCGCCGGACCAGGGAAAGCGCAGCATCGAAACCGCAGCGGCAATGCTTGCTCAGCTGCCTGTCTCAGCTACAGAAGCCTCGGATCTGTTGCCCTTTTTCCCGACTGAACTGCATGAACGTGGCATTGAGAAAGCTTTGCTCGAGTTGATGGCAGGTTTCTCACCGGCTCTTTGCCATGAAGTTGCTTTCCAGGCTGGCATTGACGGCCGTAAACCGCTAAATCGTCTGACTGAAGCCGAAATGCGCCTCTTGCTTTTGGCTTTGCAACATTTAATCCGCACTGTGCTGGCGGGCAACTTCCGGCCCAGTGTTTTCTTCCGCGATACCGAGCAGAAAATCCCGGTGGATTTCCATGCCTTAGCTTTGAGCGACTTCGCTTTTCACCGAAAAATGCCAAACCTCTCAGCTGCCATGGACCTTTACTACAGCGAGCGGCACTTACAGAACGCCCTGGCTCAGAGCCGTCAGGCACTTGCCCGACAAGTTAACCAGCAGTTGGAGCAAACACGCAAGCGTCTGTTGATTCATGAAACCGATCTGCGTGAGAGCCAGCAGATGGATGAATACCGCCGGGCCGGCGACTTGATTTTATCATTGATGCATGAAATCGAGGCCGGAGCCGACAGTTTGACCCGAAGCGCCGCTGAAAGCTCTGACGGCCTGCCGCTTGAGGTTAAGCTCGACCCCACACGCAGCGCGGCCCAAAACGCGCAACGTTATTATCGCCGTTACACCAAAGCCCGGGCTAGGGCTGAAATGAGCGAGCGTCTGCTGAATGCCGACCGCGCTGAACTGGAGTGGCTGGAATCGCTGGAAAACGCTGTGGCCGCAGCGGAGAATCTCGGAGACCTTAAAGCGCTGCGCGACGAGATCAGCGAAGTTGGCCTGCGCCCGGCCAGCCCCTTTGGCCGCCAAACGGAAACAAATCATTCAGGTTTTGATGATGACAAAGCAAACGGCAAAGCAAGGGGTAAAAACGGACAAGAGACAACAGCAGGAGTAAAAGTTCAGGAGCCGGGCAAGCCTGGCAGCCGCAAGAAAAAAGCGGCTGCTCAAGCCAAACAACGGCAATTTGAGCAAAGCCGGGCTTCAGCCAAAGGGAAACCTAAAAATAAAGCCAAGGGTAAGGGGGAGAAATCGCCTGCTGCTCTGCCGCCGCGAAAATACACCAGTTCAGACGGCTTCACCATTTTGGTTGGCCGCAACAACCTGCAAAACGACCAGCTGACACTCAAACAAGCGCGCAAGGATGATATCTGGCTGCATGTTCAGAAAATGCCGGGCACTCACGTGATCATCAGCAGCAGTGGCCGCGAGGTTCCGGTCAGCACTTTGCTGGAAGCCGCTGAAACAGCTGCTTACTTCTCGCGAGCTGCAGCCGGGGGCGGCCCGGGTGCCAAAGTCGCTGTAGATTACTGCCCGGTTGCGCACGTGCGTAAACCTGCCGGTGCCCGCCCGGGCAAAGTCATTTATGATCGTTATCAGACAATTATCGTTGAGCCAAAGGATCCGGCCAGGTTGCTGGAAAAAGTGTAAGAAGAATAAAACTAGACGACGATAACAATGATAGTTGTTGGCAGTATAGCGATTATTGTTGAGGGGTTGCCAGGTTAGCGATTATTGAGGGGTTGCCAGGATTGCGATTGTTGAGGTGCTGCCAGGATTGCGATTATTCTTGAGATGCATCTTGCTTGTTAATTCACTTATAAGTGAATCTTTAGTTCAAAATATTATTAAATATGCCGAAATAACTAACATAGCGCTTAATAATGTCCCTAATAAATAGTATTCAGAGAATTCTGGGTTTTCAACAATTTTATTGTATCTGGCTATCGATTTTGCCGTCAGGACAAATCCTATCGCAGCATACTGCCCTACGGAGAGCAATAATAATATTATTAGGCGCTCAAGAATTCCAATAAATGCTCCTGCATTTGGTTGTCCGCCCTTTTCTTCACTAGTCAATGGTCTGTATCTATACAGGACTTTTTTGATTGTTATACTAAACGGCTGGATTACAACAAGTAATAATAACAGCCAGGAAAGGACTTGCATAACATCTATTGTAATTCTGTCCATAAGAAATCGCAGGGGATATATATAAGCGATAAATTCAGAATTTAAATGTATTACCAGTGTAACGGCAATAATTACCAGAAAATGAACCAGCTGATCAAGAAAATATGCCCAGACATCTAAGTTAGATTTAGTAAAAGTTTTCTTTTTTAGAAAGAACTTTACTAAATCAACGGCAAAATGAGCCAGAGCTATAATCGAAGACCATCTTAACAGACTCAGACTAAACACCGGAATAATTACAATGATTAATGAAAACAAATAAATTACGCTGTGTTTCAGCAGTTTCCCGAATGATTCATTTTTATCTGTTGCTAATTCATCTGACTGTAGATAAAAATCACCTGTCACGTGTCCGATTAAGAATAAAAACAAAACAATCTTAATCACTCATTCAACTCCTTTTTTGCCTAAGAAAGAACTTACTGTATTTATAGCCGATTTATATGTATAGTATCTGGAGTTTCTAAGCGCTTTGTTGACGCTGGGTTGGCCGATATTCAAAATATCAGCAGCTTTATACTGATTCTCATCACTCGTCAGATAGGCGTAAATAATCTCTTTTTGTCGCTCTGTCCACTTGGACTTCAGGGCAGTACAGACAGATAAAATAGAGTTTAGCAGTTCATCTATTTCAGCGTTTTCAATTTCAGAGCAGATCATTATATTGGATTGTCGCTCTGTGTATTGAGATTCCCTGCTTTCAATTTCTTTGATCATTTTTCGTGCCCGATGATATGCCGGTCCATCTATTTCTAAAGAATTATCAAGGTTTATATCTGTATCGATAGCACCAATCCCAACACCAAAACGAAATTCTACAGGTATCATCGCCATCTCAATTTCTGAAACTATCTGGAAAATATTATTTCTGTTCTCGAGCAATCCTTGAAATTCGTCGCCTAAAGTAATGGTAAATTTCGCGGCGATATCTTCTGCGTATTTAGTATTAATATCTGTTAATACACTTTTGAATTTTTTCTGGATAGCTTTACGATCTGCCATTTTTTTTGAGTCTATGATATCACCGATAATTGCTACATATTTGCCATAAAAGAAAGACATAATGCGATCACCTCTATCACATTGTAGCAATGAAAAAGATGCACTGCAATATGAATCTTTGTATTTCATTCATCTTACAATGCATCATTTAATTATCTGCGTTTATTCAGGATTGCTGCCGCCCGTCAGAGGATGCCGCAAACTCCGCCTGCTGGCGAAGAATCTTCTCTTTAAAGTCTGATTCTTCCAACGAACGGATGCAACCGCAGTATTTTTGGCGGTAAAGTCCGTCTGCGCGCGCCTGGTTCTGCCCTTCCCGGAAGCCGGGACGGAAATCCCGGTAAAGGAACTTGACGCCGTGTTTAGCTGCTGCCTTCTCTCCTGTTTCACGGATCATTTCGTGATCTTGATATGGGCTGACGAGTAATGTCGTTGTAAAAACAGGGATTTCATTTTCAGCAGCAACAAGGGCAGCTTGCTCCAGACGCAGTTGATAACACTGCCGGCAGCGGATCGGCACCGGTTCATCAGTAGCCTGCCAGGGCGCTTCATCATAAGCCGGGTCGACAATTACAGGAAAACCCAGTAGTTCAGCAAGCTTCAGCAGGTTGTCGCGCCGGCGGATCCACTCCACGCGCGGATGAATATTTGGATTATAGAAAAAGCCTTGCAGCACTTCGCCCTCGGCCAGTAACGTCCGGGCTGGATATTCGGCGCAGGGCCCACAGCAGGCATGCAATAAAATAGTTGGTTCAGTCATTTGTTTTGTTCTTCCAGCGACATTATTTCAGTCACTAAATTTTGCTCTTTTACAGGCGTTATTCCAGTCAATTAGTTAAGCTCTTCCAGCGACATTTGTTCGTTCTCTGACCTGCCATTGCCGTTTGTGCCCGTGCCGTAGCCTTTAAGTTTCAAATCATATGTATCCGGTACCGGCAGTCCCAAGTGTTCAAAAGCCAAATGGGTTAACACGCGGCCGCGCGGTGTTTTGGCCAGATAACCCAGCTGCATCAGGTAGGGCTCATAGATATCTTCGATAGTCACCGGATCTTCGCCGGTGCAGGCAGCCAGCGTCTCCAGGCCTACAGGTCCGCCGCCAAACATCTCGGCCATGCTTTGCAACATCCGCCGGTCTGTAGCGTCCAGGCCCTTGCTGTCGATGTCGAGCGCATTCAACCCATACTCGGCAATCGCACTATCAATCGTGTGGCTGCCGCGTACCTGAGCGAAGTCACGCATCCGCTTCAGCAGCCGGATTGCGATACGCGGCGTGCCGCGGGAACGGTTGGCGATTTCTGCCAAACCATCCGGCGTAATTCCAATATTCAAAATCGCGGCATCACGCAACAGGATCTGGCTGATTTCGTCGGGAGTATAAATTTCCAGTCGGTGTATCATGCCAAAGCGGTCACGCAGAGGCGCTGTCAGCAAACCGGCGCGGGTTGTGGCTCCAATTAAGGTAAAATGTGGTAAATCCAATCGAATCGAACGGGCACTGGGACCTTTGCCGATCATGATATCGAGGGCGTAATCTTCCAGTGCCGGGTAAAGAATTTCTTCAACTGCGCGGTTAAGACGATGGATTTCATCAATAAACAAAACGTCGCGATCGGTCAGGTTGGTCAGAATCGCTGCCAGATCTCCTGGCTTTTCAATCGCCGGACCGGTGGTGATTTTCATGGTGACGCCAAGCTCGTTGGCGATAATACCGGCCAGGGTTGTCTTGCCCAGTCCCGGCGGGCCATAAAGCAGTACATGGTCCAGCGCTTCGCCACGCATTTCAGCGGCTTTAATAAACACCTGAAGGTTTTCTTTGACCTTGGTCTGGCCGAAATATTCTCCCCAGCGCGTCGGCCTTAAACCGGCTTCATCATGATCCTCCGGAATCCGTTCCCGGGTAGTCAGGCTTTCATTGAAATCATCGTCATCAAAAAGCATTGCTTGTTGTCTCCTGTTGCAGAAAGGCGGTGTAAAAACGCACGGCAACCTCGCATGTAGAATTATGTCGCTGCTTGTAGAATTATGTCACCACCTGTATATTCGCCAGGCTTACTTCATCAGCTGGCGCAGGCCGAGCTTAATCAGTTCTTCCAGCTCCTGATTGCCGTCATCCACAGCTTTAATCGCCTGAGAGGCCTCACCTGAACTGTAACCCAGCACCATCAGAGCACTGATAGCCTCCTGCTGGCGGCTGTGCGGCCTGCCGGCAGCAATATCACTACCGTCAAGAGTGGTTGGATCGATCCCCTCCGCGCCCTTGATCTTGTCCTTGAGTTCGAGGATCAGGCGCTCGGCGCCTTTTCTGCCGACTCCCCGCACACGCGTGATCGTCTTGATGTCTCCGGTGATCACTGCCAAGGCGAATTCGCCGGGCGAGAGAGTGCCAACCATGGCGCTGGCTACCTTGGGGCCGATGCCGCTGACTGTAATCAGCAGCTCAAACATGGAACGATCTTCCTGAGTCGGGAAGCCATAAAGCATCAGCATATCCTCACGAACATGCAGATGGGTAAAAACGGTTATATCCTTGCCGATAGCGCCAAAGCGCTCCAGAAGTTCAGGTGCTGCATGCACTTGATAACCAACGTTATTGTTCTCAATTACAACACTGTCGTTTAAGCGGGCCGCCAGCGTACCTTTCAAATAGGCGTACAAGATTGATAGCCTCCTACTGCTTTTGCGTTCTTTCTCGGACCGGAATGGGCGTGACAGATGGCAATCGCCAGTGCGTCAGCCGCATCATCAGGTTTTGGAATCTGCCGGAGATTCAGCAAAATGCGCACCATCTGCTGTACCTGCTGCTTGTCGGCGCGCCCATAACCGGTAACTGCCAGCTTAACCTGCATCGGTGTATACTCGTAGACTGGCAACCCCGCTTTAGCTCCGGCCAGAACCGCGACTCCACGGGCTTGAGCTGTACCGATCGCGGTCGTGGTATTGCGACTGAAGAACAGCTCTTCAACCGCCACGACTTCTGGTTTATAAGCTTCAATCAGCTCAGCCAGCGTGTCGGAAATCGAAAGCAGGCGGTCTGGAAACGCTGTGCGCGACGATGTAGAGACAACGCCATAATCTATCACACGCAAGTGCCCGCGCTCGTATTCCACCAGCCCGTAGCCTGTTATCGCGTATCCCGGATCAATGCCTAAAACAAGCATGCAAAAACTCCCGCCAGCCGCTTAACCGACCGTGCCAAACAATCGTTCTACTTATGATAGCACAAGAGATTCAGGCTGGACAATTATAAGTTGTGTTTCAGGTCAACTACAATTTATATGTATTACCGTGCAAAAATTACAGATCAGCAGATGACTGTTTGCCAGCTTCATCCTATTGTGCTGATATTGTCTTGAGCAGCGATGATGCGGCAGCAAGAATTATCAGGTAATAAGGTGTTGTATAAGGCATGGTGTTACCGAACAACGATGAAACAAAATAAGCAATGATAATTCCCGCCAGTGCTATACCTTCAACTCCAAGATGCAAGCGGTTGCGGAAAAATTGTTTGAATAATATTCCAAGAGCTCCAAGATAAAATAAAAGCGCCGGTATCCCCAGGCTGGCAGCTATTTGAATCAACTCATTGTGTGGTCGGTCGATGCTCACATTTGCCAGCAGATAACGAGCTCCTAGATTATCTGGACCATAACCGAATAGTGGTTTTTCTACGATAAAACGAATGCCGTTGGTCCAAAGAACCCAACGCCCGGAGCCAGCACGACCGGCTTCCTCCGAGCGTCTCAGAATCAGACTAAAATCACGAAATAAGCGCATGAGATCCGCTCCAAGAACGTTGGTATAAAAATTCATCAGCACTGACACCAGCAAAAACAGCCCGCCTGCAAAAAGCAGCTTTTTCAGCTGGCTGCGCTTGAGCCAACGTAATCCTATAGCAACCGCAATCAGGCCGCAGCAGACAGCCAGGTAAGGTCCCAGTGACTGGTCCTGCACAAGCGCGGCAGTCTGCAACAGGAATGCTGCCAGAATCAGCCTACGCTGCAGCCGACGCTGTTCAGTCAGGTAAAGGAGCAGTGTCGCCATTATGGTCAGACACAAGTAATAGCCATAATGATTGGAATTGAAGAATATACCTGTCTGCGCCCCGATCCCGAGACGCTCATTTAAGGGCTCATAATTTATCAGGACCAGAACAGCGATCAGTGAGGAAACAGTTGTAAGAACCCGCAACAGCCGCTTCATATTTCCCCAGGTACGGACAGACAGAGCGCTGAGAAAAATACCGCCATACATTAAATAGGCTCGAAAGCCCTCCATACGGTAGGAATCTCCCTGCCAGGACAAGCCACGGTCTTCGGAAAACAGGAATGAGAGCAAACTCCAGAACAGAAGCAAAGCCAGCAATAGATGAAAGGTATGTGCCCGCAACCAGGCGCTTAGCTCAAGTTCTCCTGTCTGAACCTGTCGGATGCCTTTTGCCAGCACCACAATCCCCAGTAGCCAGCCAATCAAACCGATCTGCTGCAAAATTTCCTGCCAGTGAATGCCCTGGGCAGAAAAATTGAACATTTCATCCCAGATATTGTTATGCTGCAAAGTAAGATTTCGGATCATAACAAAAACCGGCGCTGCCAGCCAGTAGAAAAGCGGCAGCTGCCGTATCGTATCGAGAACGGTTGTTGAAGTGTAATCGAGTAATTCCGGGATAGTGCGGATAGCCTGCAGCTCGTCCCTAACGGAGCTGGCTCGTGCAGCAAACAGCTTCATCCGCATGCGGATCTCAGGGTTATAGCCTGAATTCGTTTCTTCACTCATATAATCGAATCACGTTTTTCCGGATTCAGAATACTATTAATGAAATCACGGGCGTATAGCAAATTAACCTCTTCCAGACGCAGCAGAACCCGGTTGGAGCGGTTCTGACTAAGCATAACCTCTCGGGCGGTGACAATCGTCGAGAAAGGAGCTGCAAGCTCAACGGGTTCCTGCCTGCCTTCCAGTGCCAATTCAAGTGTTGGCCGCTCATAATACATAACCTGATGGCTGTAATCCTGATGATCCAGCAGATAAAAACCGGGAAATTCCAGCAACAGCACAGCCGGGTCGATCAGACAGCAATCTGTAAGCTGCATTAAAAAGGGCTGATAAAAAGCACGTTTGCGATCCTGGTTGACGGTGTGCTGTCCTATCATATTGCGGCATTTAAAACACCTCCTCAGAAAAGTTTGGCTTCGCTGACCAGATACCGCTGCAGCATGTCGCGGTCCTGGCAGTACGAGAAGGCAGTTTCGGTGGAGATCCTCGCCGTTTTGACCAGCTGGGCCAGGGAGTAATCCATCGACATCATGCCGTATTTCTGGCCGGTTTGGATGTAGCTGCTGACCTGGTGGATTTTACCCTCACGAATAGTATTGCGGACGGCGTCTGTGCCCAGGAGAACTTCCAGCGCGGCAACACGGCCTTTGCCATCGGCGGTGATCAGCAGCTGCTGGGCAATGATGCCTTGCAGGACTGATGCCAGCTGGACGCGGATCTGGGTTTGCTGGTATGGCGGGAAAACGTCGATAATACGGTCGATTGTCTGCGCAGCGCTGGTGGTGTGCAGCGTGGACATAACCAGATGCCCGGTTTCAGCCGCGGAGATCGCAGTGCTGATTGTTTCGAGGTCGCGCATTTCACCGACCAGAATAACGTCAGGGTCTTCACGTAAGGCGGCACGCAGGCCTGAAGCGAAGCTCTGGCTGTCGTCGCCCACCTCGCGTTGGTTGACCATGCTTTTTTGATGTTTGTGCAGATACTCAATCGGTTCTTCCAGGGTTAGAATATGACGGTCAATAGTTGAATTGACGTAGTCCACCATCGCGGCCAGTGTGGTCGATTTACCACTGCCTGTAGGGCCGGTAACCAGAATCAGGCCGCGTGGCTTCATGGCAAGTTCCTGCATAATCGGCGGGAAACCCAGGCTTTCCAGCGTTGGAATATTTGTCACAATAATTCGAATTGCCGCCGTCAGGCTTTTGCGTTGGCGATACACGTTAACACGAAAACGGCTGACATTGGGAATGCCGTAGGAGAAATCAACTTCGCCCCTCTCATCCAGAATCTCACGCTGTTTTTCGTTCAGCATCGAATAGCAGATTTTGGCGGTTTGCTCGGGTGTGAATTTAAAATCGCGCATCGGCTTAAGCTGACCGTTAACCCGCATCATTGGCGGCAGAGCCACTGTGATATGAACGTCGGAAGCCGCCGCTTGCATAGCCTCAACCAGTAGCTGATCGAGCAGCTCTCTGCCGGCCGTAACGACATCTGCGCTTGTACTTGTGCTGGTATCAAGGGAAAAAGCCGAGGGCACT
>CAYPHB010000069.1:0-9836 GCA_964410445.1 uncultured Oscillospiraceae bacterium | reverse complement strand
ACCAGCTCCAACTCCAGCCATTCCGGCACCTGTTTTTAGTGGTGTGCTCAAGGTTGGCAGCCGCGGCGATGCGGTAAAGGCAGTTCAGCTGCGCTTGAATAAACTGGGTTATGACTGTGGCGTAGCAGACGGAATATTCGGCAGCAAGACTGACAGCGCAGTTCGCAACTTCCAGGTCGCGGCGAAACTGACAGTCGACGGGATTGTGGGACAGGATACAATAAGCAAACTATTCCCGCCGGTAACAACACCTGCGCCTACGCCTACACCAACGCCTGCACCGACACCTGCGCCGACGCCAACTCCCACTCCCGCGCCCACCCCGGCGCCAACACCAACTCCCACCCCCGCCCCCACCCCGGCGCCAACACCAACACCGGCGCCTGTTCCTACTATCAAAGCACCTGTGTTCAGTGGCGTACTTAAGATAGGAAGCCGCGGTGACGCGGTAAAGGCGGTACAACAGCGCTTGAATCAGCTTGGTTTCAATTGTGGAGTAGCAGACGGCATATTCGGCAGCAAAACAGGAGCGGCAGTACGTGCATTCCAGACTCAAGCTAAAATTTCTGCAGACGGCATAGTTGGCCAGCAGACAATCAGCAAGCTTTTCGCAACAGCAGGCACACCGAGCTAACCGGCTCCAACACCGGCCCCAACACCGGCTCCGACACCGGCTCCGACACCAAATACTCCAGAGGGCGGATCTCTCACAGCGCCAACGCTGACTTCCCTGTTGAAAAACGGCAGCCGCGGTGAAGCTGTAAAGCAAATACAGCTGCGGCTCAACCAGCTTGGCTACAACTGCGGTACAGCCGACGGTATCTTCGGCAGCCGTACAAACACAGCTGTCAGAAGCTTCCAAAGCAAAGCCCGGCTGACTGTTGACGGTATTGTCGGGTCCGACACGGTAAACGCACTCTACAAGCAGACAGCGCCTCGCGCTTAATACAAGTCAGGTAAGCCAAAACCAGAAAAGCGGTCGGTTATCCTTGTATAGGACGACCGGCCGCTTAATTTTTATTTGCGATATTCTGATTTGTCAGGTTCACATTATTTTTTATCAGGTTCAGTTTATTTCATTCTGGTTTTGCGCAAACCTTCATCGTCAGGCAAATACTCGTACTGCCGGCCGCAGGTTTCACACAACAATGCTTTATTAAGCTGCATGCCGCATTCGCAAACCCAGCCGGTCTGGCGAGCAGGTATTCCGATCATCAGAGCGTGGGCAGGGACACGGCGGGTGACAACGGCACCTGCTCCTACCATGGCATAACGGCCGATTGGATTCCCCATGATAATAGTCGCATTAGCGCCAATAGAAGCTCCTTCCCTGACGATTGTGCGCTCACAGCTTAAATCGCCCTTGGGATATTTGCTACGCGGTGTCGCATCATTGGCGAAGCAGCAGGCAGGTCCGCAGAACACATAGTCCTCCAGCACAACGCCTTCGAAAATACTGGCATTATTCTGGACTTTGCAATGGTTACCGATTTTGACGCAGTCACCAATATGGACATTCTGCCCGAACGTGCAACCCCCGCCGATAACAGCATCTTTCTGAATCGTGCAGAAGGGTCCGATCCGGGTACCGTCACCAATACTTGCGCCGTCTTCAATGATCGCAGTCTCGTGTTTTGTGTAAGCCATACAACACCTCACATTGAACAGGGATCGCTAACTTTCAGCAGTAGCAGCGAAACCAGATTGCCAGTTCACGTACTGCACTGGCAGGTGAATCTGAACCATGGACAGTATTTTCCTGAAAATTAAGGCCAAAACGGCCGCGGATTGTATTGGTGTCAGCTTCTGCCGGGTTGGTATTTCCGTTTAGAGCCCGCACCCGGGCAATCGCTCCTTTTCCCTGCAGTTCAATGCTAACCAGCGGGCTGCGGGTAATATACGACATCAACGGTTCAAAATACGACTTCCCGATATGTTCCTGATAATGCTCCATTGCTAAATGCCGTTCTGCTTGCATTAGCTGCATGCGCGTTACTTTCAGGCCATTTGCCTCGTAAATCGCGATGATGGCACCTATCAGGTTCCGTTCTACGGCATCAGGTTTTATTAAAACCAATGTTTTTTCCATGAAGCTCCTTATATCAGTTGTCTTTTTCGATCTGGTCTATGGATATAGCTTTCGTGTGGCGGATTTCCTCCCAGCGGAAATCTTTCTTATAAATCAGCAGCGCGACTATGTGCAAGGGAATCGCCAGCATCATGAATATAGGAAAACCCAGAATGCCATTTATTATCCCCAGTTTGAATTTTTTTTCAACAATGACAACAAACAAAGCTAGCACAATCGGAAACAGGATCGACATTATCAGTGATTGCCCAAACATATCATAAAACTGCGTCAAAGGAAAAAGCGGATATTTCAGCACGACTAAGCGCAGCAGTACTCCCAGTGAAAACACAATTATCGAAAAATATGTCGCGAAGGGAGTCAGCATATACATAATAAAATCCAGCTTAACCCGCGTCGGTTTATGGAAAGTATCTTTAAGCAGGCGCAGGCCATAAAGCGAGATCACCTGGAGAAAGCCGACCAGCCAGCGGCGGCGTTGCTTCCAGGTAGTAGCAAAATCAAGTGATTGTTCGTCATAGGTGATGGCGTCCGGAACCCACCCAACCTTCTCATCTGCGAGAATACATTGCATGGTAATTTCAAAATCTTCTGCCAGTGTGCAGCTTTGCAGGCCGCCGATTTTTTCGATCACCCGATGTGAAAGCATGAAGCCGGTTCCATAGATAATTGAAGAAAGGCTCAGAATTTGATGCGGTTGATTGTAAAAGCGGCCGCCCAGCCAATAGTTGATTGCCCAAGTACCGGAATTCCAGGTGTCGTGCGGATTCTTGGTGTCGCGGTAGCCCTGGGCTGCTTCGATGCCGGAACAAAGCGCCTGATTCATCTGGAGCAGGAAATCGGGGTGGGCCAGGTTATCAGCGTCAAATATACATACAGCGTCATATTCAATGTCGTGTGGCAGGTTCTGATAAGCCCAGGCCAGGGCATCGCCTTTGGATCGTACCTGCATGGGGCAGATCAACGCTCTGGCACCGTGCCGCAACGAAACAGCTGCAGTGTCGTCGGTAGTGTTGTTAACAACAATCAGGATTTCAAATAACTGGCGGGGATAGTTTTGTTTCAGTAGACTATCAATCAGGTAACCAATAACAATACCTTCATTACGGGCGGCAATCAAAATCAAAAACTTATGTTTCGGAGCGTGCGGTTTTGTGATGCGTTTCGTGCGCTTTAGGCCAAAAACAGCGAGGATCACATAGTACGCAGCATAAACAACCAGAATTATGCTCATTACCCAAATGATTGTGAGCAGCACTTTATCCATTTTTTCTTCCTGTCATAAATATTATGCCTTTATTATTTCGTTATAAAAAGGCCGATTTGCAGAGACTTTTAATAGTGAAATCAACCTTAAGGGCAAAATTATTTGGCCGGCGGATAAATCAGACGGCATCACTTATTGTAGACTCGATTTGATTTTTCTGCAATCTTTCAGGATTACAGTTCTTCCCCGGTTCTTCCCCTGGTTATTCCTACGCACATGCTGTTAATATTCAGGCCATAACAACACACGGTAATCGCAGTCAGGGTAGCGGGCATGACAATTCACAGCCCATGGGCTATACTCAAAATGCTGCAGGCTGGTTGCCTGAACGGTAAAGAAAGGGCTGCACCACCTTATGCCTAAAATCAAAATCCTGATTCTGACAGACCACATGCCATGGGGCCATCGCTCGATCGCCCGCTCCATGTTTGAGTCGCAAAAAGCTCTGGCTGACCCGGAGCGTTATGAGTTTGAATATCTTGAATTCAAAACGAAAACAGTTGGCGGCGGCCTTGGCTATACCCTCATCAGCCGCTACTTTCCTGCTTCTCACAAGTTTTTTCACATGCTCTCCAAACCACGGATTTCGCGTGAATTCGTGCGCCAGTCCTCAAGTATTAATTTACCGCCGCTGAAAGCAAAAATCAGGGAAATCCAGCCCGATTTGATTATCTGTACTTACTTTATGCTAACCGATGCGTTGCAGCTGTGGCGGGAAAAGGAAGCTACCCGCTTCGCGCTCTGGACTGTGGCGCCTGATCCGTGGTCATTTAATTCAGTTGCCTTCACCAAAGGTTGTGACCTGCACATTGTCTATGACGGAAAAGGTGTTGAGCAGGCTTACGAATACGGCATTCCACGTGAAGAGGTTATTGCCACCGGCTGGTGGACACGACCGGAAATGTATCGACAGCACGACAAAGAAGAATGCCGCCGTAAACTGGGAATCGGCAACGACAGGCCTGTCATTTTCGTAGGTGGCGGCAGCTTGGGCACAGCATCTATAACCCGTCTGCTCCCTACCCTGCTCACCCTGAAAAAAGATGTTCAGTTTATTATCAATACCGGGATCGATAAAACCGCGCAGAAAAGCACTGAGCGTTTTGTGCGTCAGCTCAAGCGTTTCCGCAAAGATGACCGCATCCGTGTCCTCACCTTGGGCTGGATCGAAAACATGGCGGAGGTGCTGGCAGCCAGCGATATTGTGTTTGGTAAAGCAGGTCCTAATTTTCTGTTTGATTGTGTTGCCTGTCGCAAACCGTTTGTGGCAATTACTCACATTGGCGGTCAGGAGGACGGCAATCTGGAGCTGATTCTGGCTAAACAGTTAGGGTGGGTGCGGGAGAAAAGACGCGAAATAGTGCGTTTCCTTAAAGATTACCTGGAAAACCCTGAATACTACGAGCAGATTTATGCAGAGAATATTGAAAAAGAAGCACTCATCAACCAGCGCAGTGCCGAACTGATAGCCGAGCGTATCCGAAATTTTGAACCACAGGAAGAAAGGCTCCGCACACGGGCCCATACCAAAAAGTTCATTAATCACTTGATGAAGAAAAAATCAAGCAACTCGAGCGAGCTTTTATCAGTCTTCAGGCTGAAACCGAAATCAAAGCTAAAGCCCAAGCCAAAGTCTGACCGCAACAGTTAAGTCAATCCAGCACCAATGGTTTAATTTCACAGCGGGTGTAGCGCATGATTTCATCCAGCTTCGGCTGTGTCATCAGAGTGGTGAAAGTATAGGCGGCGCCCTCAGTACGGGCCCTGCCGGTGCGCCCTATGCGGTGGATGTAGTACTCGTTTTCGTCAGGAATATCATAATTGATTACAGCGTCAACGCCTTCAACGTCAATTCCGCGGGCTGCGACATCTGTTGCTACCAAAACCCGTAAAGAACCACGGCGGAATTGGCTCAAGGTTTTTTCACGGGAGCTTTGCTGGATATCACCGTGAATACTGGCCGCTTTGATTCCGGCCGCGGTTAAACGACGGGCAACGTAATCGGTTATGTGTTTGCGATTGCAAAATATCATCACTCGTTTATATTCGAATTTATTCAGCAGCTTGATTACCGTTTCGATCCGGCGCTGGCTGCTGACTTCGATACTATACTGTTCAATCTGCGGCTTGTCCTCCGCTTCAGGCTCAACCTTCAGCTCAATAACATCACGCTGGTAGATCCAGGAAATATCCATGACTGCCCGGGACATCGTAGCGGAAAACATGGTGACCTGCCAGGCGCGCGGCATTTTATCGAGGATTTTCCTGACATCGCGGACAAAGCCCATATCCAACATGCGGTCAGCTTCATCAAGTACTACGGTGCGCACCATACCGAGGTGGACAGTTCGGCGGTTAAGGTGGTCGATCAGCCGGCCGGGCGTTGCGACAATAATCTGGGGCCGCTGCTTTAGCTCCCTCAGTTGTGTGTCGATCCTCTGACCGCCATAAATTGTCGCTATCCGGATTTCCGGCCGGTTAGCGGCGAGAGCGCGCAGTTCCTCAGTTATCTGGAGGGCAAGTTCGCGGGTTGGGGCCAGAATCAAGGCCTGGACATCGCTAAGTTCCGGGTCGAAGTGTTCAATGATCGGAATGCCGAAGGCAACTGTTTTGCCTGTACCGGTTGGCGCCTGGGCGATTACGTCGCGCCAGTCCATCATTGGAGCAATCGTCAGCGCCTGGACGGATGTGGGTTGTTCAAAGCCCATGTCGCGTACCGCGGCCAAAGTCAGCTCCGAAAGACCCATTCCGGTGAAGGAACTGGCTTCCTGGTTACTATTCAATTCTTTTGACATGTTTTGTGGATTCCTCGTATGCTTCATTAAATTTTCGGTGCCGCTTTTCTCCTGAAGCACCGAGCCATCCCTTTTTAGGGTCACCTTATATCGTACCTGAATTATGGCCAAAATTCAAATCAGAGCTGTAGTTTACGGCGCGATTGAAACACCAGAATTACAGCCTCCGCCAGCGGCACGAAAGCCGCGGCGATGAAACCGCCGGCAAAACCGTTATTGTACAGATTAACACCTCCGTGCAGGTAACTTACGTTCATCACCAGCGCCATGTGCAGCATGCCGGCCAACGCTCCGTTTATAGGACCAAAACGTCCGGCGATTGGCGCCAGAGTGGTGCCGAAGAGCGTTGCCAGTAGTGCGTTGGTGCTATGCGGGTCATAGATATTTAGTAAATTGGCGATCAAAACACCGCCAAAAATCGGCAGCACGTTCCTGATATGTTTTCCATAAGCCGCGAACCCTACAACAGTAAAAATACCACCGATTACAGGCCCATTCAGTTCGCCGCCGATCAAGAGCACGTAAGCCAGGGACACCAACCCCAGCAAACCCATGTTCGTCAGCGTGAGCCCGATCCCGTTAATTTTTGGGAAATCACTGGCCAGCCGGCCTTTAAGTTTGAGCAGTTGGAGATAGCCCGCCAGCCTGCCGCGGCTTAAAATAAGTCCCCAGATTAGAATAGCCAGAAAAAGAATTCCCAGAAAAACTCCGAAGAACAGATTGTTTCCCTCTGAAAGAATCGAGACAGGCTCAACTGAAATGCCGAGGGCGCGCAACACCGCAATAAAAAACGTACCAATAATCCCAGCTGTGAACCCAATGTTATAAAGATTGTATCCCTGGTGAAAGTTAAGGAAATGAGCGGCCAACGGCGGAATCACAAAGCCGGTGAACAAGCCGGCCGCGAAACCCAACAAAATGCGCGGTAGTAAAGGCAGCGGCAAGTCAAAAGTCAACAGGCTCACCAGCGGCCCCAAAGCGCTGGCAAACAGCGCGTGCACCAGAAAACGGTTGCAAGGCTGGCGTGTCAGCTTGGCAAAGCAGAACACCCCTAAAGCGATGGGGATTGAGTTATAGATATTTTTCCCAAAAAATGAGAACCCGGCAACTGTAAAAACAGCTGCGATTAAAGGGCCGGACATCAGGACACGGTGGCTTCTGATCAGCAGCAGGCTAAGCAGGATCATCATGCCAACATTGAGGAAAGCCGCACCCATACCGCCAAGTTCAATGTAGTCGGTTAAAAGAACAGCAGGAGAAGTCAAAATCGTCAGACTTCCCTCCCAGATTTGACGTGGTGTATCTACCAAAAACGCTAAGGCAAGAAAAATTATTCCCAACGCCATAAAGAATTCGTCATTAATGTAACTATCGCTGGCATTGCTGGCGAGACGTTTAGTCAGCCGGGCTTTGACGCTCTCAGGCGGCGGCGCCTGACCGTACTGCCTTACGTGTTCCCTGAGCATAGGTTCATCTGCTTTTTTTATAGATAAATCAGGTACATTAGCTGGCTTATTTTCTGACGGTTCTGGCGGCTTTTTCAGATCGTCCACGCTCCTTATATGAGTGGTTCGGTCATTTTTTCAGTCGCGATTCTGTTACATTCGAGCTGGCTTACAGCCCGTTAATTCTGTTAATAAATTATGACAGAAAGCAGGCTTTGCCGGCAATGGCAAAATGAAAAATTCTCAAACTAATTTTCGGGCAGGAAAAGCAGGCAGTGAAAAAAGCAGGCAGTTGCTTATCAACAATACTGCCTGCCCTTTTTCAATTAAATTGAGTTATTTGATTACGGCTTATCCAAACAAAGCGCGATCTTGCAACCAAGTCCAGATTCGATCAGCCAGAGTGTGACCCGGTTTAAGCACGTCGGCTTTATTCAGCGATCAGGGGCGCGACTGCGTTGTTGATAAAGTCGAGATCCACCTGCTCAAGTACAATGTCGCCGCCTTTGGCGTTATCGGCCACCTGGTCTACTTTACGGGCGCCGCAGAGCACGTTCATATTATCCATTTGTGCTGCTGTCCAGGCGATCGCCAGGTTAGTCAGGCTGCAATTATATTTTTTGCAGATCGGTTCAAAGGTGTCCAGCACAGCCAAAACCTTAGCGCGATTTTCCAGTTCAAACCACTTAATGCCCTTTTTGGCAATGCCTTTAATCGGGGTATCCATTGTGACCTTACCGGTCAGAATGCCACGCTCCAGCGGTGAGTAGGCCTGGAAGGTAAGGCCGTGTTCTTTTGCCTTCGGCATTAAAGTTTTTTCGTGGGTACGATCCAGCATACTGAATTTCTGCTGAATCAGTGAGATGGTGCCGTATTTGCAGTACTCATCAACTTCTTCAGGGGTTACATTGGAAATACCGATGGCGCGGATTTTGCCTTCTTTGACAAATTCATTTAGAGCGCCCATGGTTTCTTCGATCGCATATTTGAAAGGAGGAATTGACTGCCAGTGAGTTACAAAAATATCAATATAGTCGGTATCGAGTCTGCTTAGGGATTCTTCAAGTTGTTTGCGCAGGCTCTTGGCGCTCAGGTTGCGCAGTAGGGTAACGCCATCACGTGACATCAGCACACTGCCGTCGCCGCCGTCCCAAACCAGGCCGCACTTTGTTTCCAGTATAAAATCGCCGCGCCGTCCTTTAAGCGCTTTGCCGACAACTTCTTCACTGTGGCCTAATCCATAGGCGGGAGCAGTGTCTACGAGCGTAATACCAAGATCATGTGCTTCATGAATGGTGCGGATAGACATATTGTCATCACTTTCGCCCCAGTTGCTGTCACCACCGATTGCCCAGGCACCCAGCCCGACAACAGAAATTTCGATTTCGGAATTACCTAACTTCTTGTACCTCATTTTTGACTCCTTAAATGTATTTTCGGATCGCGGGAAAGCTTGCGCCCGCGTAGCTTAAAGATTGCGCGCATAAATATTCCAAAGAACTGCGCATACCTTTTAATGGTAACTTTCTTCAAGCCGGATTTCAACCTGAATCACAATAAACGGCTGCTAAATTACGCTTTTCTGACCTACTTTGACGAAAATTCCTCGTTTGGCGCCGGCAATGCTATAATAAAAACCATTCGCAATAAAAATACTTAACGCCAAGCGGCGTTTGGGAGGTCTCGCATGAAACCATATAAAGTCTTGGTCGCAACTCATTTGGAACCTGAAGCTGAAGCAGCACTCGCTGCCTTCGCAGAATACGAAATCTGGGATCCCGCGGAACCGCTCACCAGTGCGGCTGTAGGTGCCCGGCTTGCCGATAAAGATGGACTGATGCTCGACGGCGGGCTTAAAGTCAACTCCGAGATGCTGGCGCAAGCGACGAATCTGAGGGTTATTAGCAATATTTCGGTGGGTTATAACAATTTTGATTTAGCTGCTATGAAGGAACGTGGTATCGTCGGCACCAACACTCCGGGTATTCTGGACGAAACTGTTGCCGACCTCGCTCTGGGCCTGATGCTGGCCGCAAGCCGCCGCATTTGTGAACTGGATCGTCTGGTGAGGGACGGTGGCTGGACAAGGGATTCTTTCCTGCCCTTCCGCGGTTACGATGTCCATCACCGGACACTGGGAATTATCGGCATGGGCCGGATCGGCCTGGCTGTGGCGCAAAGGGCTCGGTTTGGGTTTAATATGGACGTTGTTTATCACAACCGCAACCGCCAGCCGCAAG
>CAYPHB010000068.1:0-9975 GCA_964410445.1 uncultured Oscillospiraceae bacterium | reverse complement strand
TTCTATGCTTTCGGAAAAGGTATCGCCATGCGCCAGGTCACCATATTGATAGCCACGATTAAACCAGCTTTGTCGCTGTGCAGCGGTGCCATGGGTAAACTTATCAGGAACCACCATACCCCAGGCCTTACTCTGGATAGTGTCATCTCCTACAGCTGCTGCCGCATTCATGGCTTCTTCGATGTCTCCCACATCCAAGTAATCTTTATCATCAGCATAGTGGGCAAAAACTCCAGCCAGATAATCGGCTTGTAATTCCAGACGTACTAAGTAGCGATTGAACTCCTCTTCCGGCATCCGTGCTTTAAGATCAAAAATTTGTTCTGTTATACCTAAGAGATATTGCACGTGATGACCAACTTCATGGGCCAAGACATAGGCCAGAGCAAAGTCTCCCGGCGCATCATGCTTATCTCGCAGTTCATAATAAAATGTGGGATCCATATACACGCGCTCATCTGCCGGGCAGTAAAATGGCCCCATTTGAGAACTGCCCTGGCCGCAAGCAGTATTTACAGTGCCGTCATATAGAATAAGCATAGGTTCTTCATATGATAAACCTGCATCGGCGAATATTGCATTCCAGACATCTTCCGAATCAGCCAGGACCACAGCCAGAAATTGCTCAAGTTCAGTATCTAGCTCCTGATACTGGCTATCTTGTTGATAGTCGTTATTCCCATCGACAACGCCGGGAGATTGGCCAGGCGAATCTAAGCCGCCAAAACCCCTAGTTAAGAAAAAAAGGATAATAACAATGACTATTCCACCAATTCCTCCACCCATAGGAATACTCATGCTGCGGCCGCTGCTGCCAAAGGGTGAACTGGAACGGGAAGATGTCGATTTACCTACATTACTGCTTTTTCTTCTATCGCGCCATTTCATTTTTCACACCTCGTTTCCGTTTCAAGACTTAAACGTTAGCTAAACTTTAGCAATGTTTGATATCAGTAGCGGTAGCTATTATTACAAAATCTCAATTAAAGCTCTGCTGTTATCCATGTATATTATTAGCAGGTGCAAAAAAGCGAATTGGGTAGCAACTTCGGGCATCTAAACAAGTATCTGTCTAAACAGGGTCGGGTCACGACCAATGCCGCACACGAAGAAAAACCCCGTGATGACTGAAATCACGAGGTTTACTTTGGAGCTTGTGGACGGAATCGAACCCCCGACCTGCTGATTACAAATCAGCTGCTCTACCATCTGAGCTACACAAGCATATGAATTTATATTATGCGCCGCAGGGTTTAATTACACTTGTTAACGGGCGCAAGAAATATACTACCTAAGGATCCGCGGATTGTCAATTGCAACTGGATTTTTGCTGTTGTTGATTTTTGCATGTGGATTTTTGTGGATTCTTGTATGAATTTTTGACCTGCGTTTTTTGTTTGGATCTTCGCCAGAGTTATTTGAAATTTCGGCCTCTGCGCCAGCGCGTCTTTAAGGAGTTATCGCCGCTACTGTGGGCTCATTTTCCGTTTCTTCGTCGGAATCCATGCTGATTTCACGGGAAGATTCTGTTGGTGCTGAAGCAGCTGATTTCTTAGGTGGAATTGTGTGCTTAGGCGCTGCCACCTCGCCTTGCGTAGAAGGCTTTTCCAGCTCCTCCGGATTTTCCAGAATCTCAACGAAGCGTTTCAGCGCCATCGAATAATAGTAGCCGTCACCGATTCTTTCGTCGAGGGTTACTGCCACATTCATCATGTCGCGGACGGCAATGGTGCCATCCGGCATCACACGCGGTTCTTTCTTAATCACGCCAATCGTCGCGAAGACAGAGGTTGTGCCCCATTCGTACAGGTGGTGGAAGGGAGCATCAACGCCCAGGCTGCCAAGGTTTGAAAGCCAACAGCTTGCGTGCATCGGGTCATTGTCGATAATAATTTTAGGTAGCCAGCCATGGTAATCGAGCCAAAACAGGAAAGCTACGACCGCTCGCAGAAAAAAGCGCGGCAGATTCATAATATAATTGAAAAGATTCAGAATGCCATGACGCTCTTTTTCTTCATGCTTCAGAGCCTCACGCGTTTTTTTGACTTCACCGCTGATCCGGCGAGAGATCGTATCGAGTGTGTCATCGGGTTTGAAGCGTAAGGTGAGGATTTCTTCCTTGCCTTCTTCACTGAATTCACGCTTCATCACGAATGAGCAGCTGAACTCATTACGTTGGTAAACACGCCGGCCAATAACAAAACGGTTTATATGCGGACGTTCAGTAGCGGTTTTTACTAAAGCAGTAATAACAGTGTGAAAAATCGTGACGATTGAGCCATTGCGGCTGACAGCAACGTCGCGATTACGCTTGCGGATGTAAGCCTTGAGCTCGGTGACATCGATAGCTTGTGAGAAGTAAATGGCGGCTTCGTTACGGCCTTTCATAATATAAGGGAAAAAACGCATAAACGGGTCGATATCTTTTAGGTAAACACCGTCTTTGCGACTGAAAAGCCTCTTTCTACCTGACATTGTTCTTCCTCCGCAGTTCGCTGTCTGCGCTTGATTTTACCCGCACGGTGCGCTCAGCTAAACGTTGATATTGTAGCACGATTTGTTTGACAAGCAAAATATTATTGAGTGGCGACTTGGGCTGCAACGGTGGATTTTTCTTTTTTTTGCTGTTTTTTGCCGATAAACTGCGTGAAGAGACATAAGCCAAGACATACAGAACCGATCAAATCAGCCAGGCCGTAGTAGGGAAAAGCATTAGGCAGTATGCCTTCAAGCCAGGGGATCCGGTATTGCAGTGCTAATTCAGGCAAAACAGTGTTCTCGTTAACCAAACGATATAGCTGCAAAGCTCCGTTGCGGATGCCAACTAAAAGAGCAGGATTGTCGATTTGTTCCAGATAATCGGCAGTCAGGGGCATATAACCGTTATTTTGCAGTAATACCGCTGTTTGTAAAGCAACCACTATCAGAAGTGCAAAAATTGGCAGCCGATGCCACCAGCATGTGGCCAGACGTTCCGGCTTCACAGGCTCGACCCGTTGCGCCACAGGCCGTGCCGGACCACGCTTTGACGCCAGTAACAGGCTGAGCCGATTGTCAAGCTGCCTGCTTAGTCGCCATAGGGGACGGGGCAGTTTAAAAGGCGGCAGCAGGTTGATTACAAGCAAAAATATTATGAGTGACTGCTTAAGCCCGATTGACGCCAGCAAAAGCTGCCGATCGGCAGTCCAGATCAGCTCGGGTGCTTGCCGGTTAAGTATAGCCGGCAAATAAGCAAGTGCCACAATCGGCAGCAACAGCCAAAGACCGCGCAGACGGGGAAGCAGAATTGCTTCGGGGTCGCGGCTCAATAGCAGGCCAAGCAGCAAACCGGCAAAAGCCATAATGACGTAAAGAATCACAATCTTTTACCTGACAACGAAATTGGCCAGTCTGCCGCGGACATAAATGAATTTTACCAGCTGCTTATCTGCCAGCAGTGGTGCGGTTCTTTCATCTGCGTCAAGAATGGCACGGACATCTCCTTCACTGGCATCCGAGGGGATATCGATCCGGTAGCGGATCACACCGTTAGTCTGAACCACAATTTCAACAGTGTCCCGCACTAAAGCATCGGCATCGAATTGGGGCCAGCTTTGATTGAAAATCGAATAGGGCAGGCCGGCTTTTTCCCATTGTTCTTCGCAAAAGTGCGGTGCGAACGGCGCCAGCAGGACCAACAGATCGCGGATGGTCGCCTTAAACAAACGCTGGTTTTTATTGCCAGCAGCCGCTTTGTAGTCATTCAAAGCGTTAAGCAGCTCCATCATACGTGATACCGAGGTGTTGAACTGAAAGCGGTCAGCGTCGGTTCCGACTGACTTGATTGCGTAATGCCTCGCGTACTGCAGTTCTTTTTCAACCGCGCCAAAAGGTTGGCCATAGACAGCAGCGGCATCTTTAGCTGCAACAGAGGGTTCATTCAGCAAGGCTGTATCTGCCAGACTGCCGGCTTCAGTTACCAGGCTTTCAATCCGGTTGACGAATTTAGCGATTGCTTTTACTCCGTCGTCATTCCAGGGTCCACCTTCGGTGTAGGCGAAGCCAAATGCCAGATACAAACGGAATACGTCAGAGCCATACTGACTTATATATTTATCCGGCGAAATTGTGTTGCCGCGCGATTTCGACATTTTCTGACCGTCCGTGCCCAGAATGGTACCTTGGTGCACTAATGAAGCGAAGGGCTCATCAAAATCAAGGTGACCCAGGTCACGCAGGGCTTTGGTGACAAAGCGGGCGTAGAGAAGATGCATAGCAGCATGTTCGGCACCGCCGATATATTTATCTACCGGGCACATTTGGTCGACTTTCTCCCGGCTAAAAGGTTCCTGGTCGTTTTTCGGGTCAACGAAGCGGAACTGATACCAAGAGGAACAGACAAAGGTGTCGAGTGTATCCGGATCGCGGGTCGCAGGCCCACCGCAGGTGGGGCAGGTTGTGTTCATAAAGCCGGTATGCTTTTTCAACGGTGATTCACCGTCCGGGGTAAATTCAACATCGTAAGGCAGCTCAACCGGCAATTGATCTTCCGGCACCGGCACAGTACCGCAGTGTTGGCAGTAAACAATCGGAATCGGCGTGCCCCAATAGCGTTGGCGTGAAACCAGCCAGTCACGCAGACGGAAGTTTACCCGCAGGCAACCGGCATCTTTTTGTGCCAGATCAGCGACAATTTTTTCGACGGCCTGAGCAAAGTCCAGCCCGTTGTAAGGTTCGCTGTTTACCAGCACACCATGGTCGGTGAAGGGCTGATCGTCAGGCGAGCCGTCGGCAGAACGGATTACACGCGGAATCGGCAATTCAAATTTGCGGGCAAATTCATAATCGCGCTCATCATGGGCAGGTACAGCCATAACTACACCCGTTCCATAGCCGGCAATTACATAGTCAGCAGCCCAGACAGGAACCCGGGCTCCGGTCAAAGGATGAATCGCATAGCTGCCGGTAAAAACTCCTGTTTTCTCGCGTCCGGTTGCCATCCGGTCAATATCGCTGATTTTACGGGTTTTTTCGATATAGGCTTCAACCTCAGCGCGGCGGCCGGCAGTTGTCAGCAATTCACATAGTTCACTCTCAGGTGCAACTACAACGTAGGTGACTCCCATAACGGTATCTGCACGTGTGGTGAATACCGGTAGATTGACTTGGGTGCCGTCGTTATCGAATACTGGTTTGCCTTCCTTTTCGGCACCGAAAACTATTTCAGCACCTTCGGAACGGCCAATCCAGTTGGTTTGGATCTTTTTGGTTTTATCCGGCCAGTCCAGCTCCGGCAGGCAGTCCAGTAGTTCCTGCGCATATTTTGTAATGCGGAAAAACCACTGAGTCAGGTTTTTCCGAATGACAGCAGAGCCGCAGCGTTCACAGGCACCATCGATAACCTGCTCATTCGCAAGTACCGTTGTACAGGCAGGGCACCAGTTGACCGGTGCGTTTTTCCGGTAAGCCAGGTCATTTTTGTACAGCTGAAGAAACAGCCACTGATTCCAACGGTAATATTCTGGCATGCAGGTGGCAATTTCGTAATCCCAATCGAACATGCCGCCCATTTCCCGCAACTGCTTTTCCATCGTGGCTATGTTGGCCAGGGTGCTGTCCTTAGGGTGCACGCCGGTTTTGATCGCGTAGTTTTCAGCCGGTAACCCGAAGGCATCAAAACCCATGGGCTGAAAGACTTCACGCCCTTGCAGCCTTTTCAACCTTGCCCAGCTGTCAGAAAGTGAATAGTTATACCAATGCCCGACATGCAGGTTAGCTCCGGAAGGGTAAGAAAACATTTCCAAAACATATAGTTTGTCTTTTATGCGCTCGGGATTGAATTTGTAGAGACCTGTTTCGCTCCACTTAGCTTGCCACTTACGATCAATATCAACGGAATAGGACATTATCTTCAACCATCCTTTGTCAACTGGATTTTGTTCAAGCCTATATTCTAGCAAAAAAATGACTGAATATAAAACTGTCGGCTTGCCATCGGAGTTTTAACGCGACAGAGCAGCGCGCAGCAATAAGATCAGGAAAATGTGCAGGGGATAATAGAAATAAAAGAAGTATTTTTGCAGCGATCGCGGGCGCTTGCGTTGCTGGCGGGAATGAAAAATTATCGGCACAGCAAGCAGCGACAAGTTCTGCAGTAGCGACCAGAACAGGGAAGCGCCGGTTTGACTGAGATTACCAAGGGAAAACATGACATTGAGCACAAGCAGCAACCAAAAAGCTTGTTGTTCGTGCAGAGGATCGTGAGCCGGGTGAAGCTTGCGGCTATCCTCATGTTGATAATTGGGGCCGGGCAGGTTAAGAACAATATAAAAAATCAAAACGGTCAGAAGGCCGTAAATATCGTAATCAGAGCGGATCACGGAAGCCAAAACCATTGCTGCCAGCATTAAACCGACACCAATTATTGTCCCGGTGCGGCAATCGAGATTGATCCCGAAAACATTCACCCGGACATCGTATCGTGGCGGCGGCATCGCTGGCGGACCGGTTGTGATCGGCCGCAGGCTGGCAATCATGTCGCGCCCACAGTTCCAGATCAGCCTGTAACCGGTTATCATCACAATTGCCAAAGCAAAAGTGAACATAACGTTTGTCCCCTGAATTTTGAGGTTGGCAATGCTGTAGCCGTACCGGATCAGCACCTCGCCGGAAAAAGCGAATATCAGCATCCGGAAGAAATAACGCGCCGGATTCCGGGTTAGCGAATAACCCCGCGCCACATGGTAGGCGAAAATGGGGAAGGCCAGACGGCCGACAGCGCGCAGCAGCATATATAGTTGTTCCGACATGAACGGCTGCAGGTAAGCGCCGATGTGATCGAGCGTCATAAATATGACAGCCCACAGTTTGAGCATACTGTTCCCCTTTATTGAATAAAGCTTTTGCTTATTGTATCATTGTAAAGCATGACTAACCAGAAACACGGCAGTTCACTGCTTTGATAATACGGCACCGAAATTGTTCCGGAGGGAGTCACCAAGAAAGGTAGTTTTAATGGGTTTAGGGATGGATATCGGCATTGATCTGGGTACTGCTTCGGTGCTGATTTATGTTAAAGGCAAAGGTGTTGTACTGCGCGAGCCCGCTGTGGTCGCGATTAATACCCGTACAGGTAAAGTTTTGGCAGTTGGCGAAAGCGCCAGCCTGATGCTTGGCCGAACTCCGGGTGTCGTCGATGCTATCCGCCCCTTGCGCGATGGTGTAATTTCGGATTTCAAAGTTACTGAAGTAATGCTTAAAACTTTTATTTCTCGGGTTTGCAAAGGCTTGCGTGCCAAGTATTTTAAACCCACGATCGTTGTCTGTGTGCCGAGTGTAATAACCCCTGTTGAGCAGAAAGCTGTCGAAGATGCCTGCAAGCACGCCGGCGCCAAGGACGTTTTTCTAATCCGCGAACCGATCGCAGCTGCTATCGGCGCCGGGATTGATATCACCAAAGCCTGCGGCAGCATGATCGTTGACATCGGCGGCGGTACAACAGACATAGCAGTTGTTTCACTGATGCATCCCGTAGTTGATTTTTCACTCAAGGTTGCCGGAGACAAGTTTGACGAAGCCATTGTCAAGCATGTGCGCCGGAAGCATAACATCCTGATCGGCGACCGCACTGCAGAAGAACTGAAGATAAACATTGGCTGCGCTTATCCGCGCGAAGAAGAAATGACTATGGAAGTGCGCGGCCGTAACCTGATCACAGGCATGCCCGCCATTATTACAGTAACATCTACTGAAATGCTTGAAGCTCTTGAAGAGCCGGTCGTCCAGATTTTTGAAGCGGTGCATTCCGTACTTGAGCGGACACCACCGGAACTGATGTCGGATATCAGTCAGCGCGGCATAGTACTCACCGGCGGTGGAGCCCTGCTTTACGGGCTTGATCGTATGCTTTCAGCTAAAGTCGGAATCGAGATTATAGTTGCGGATGACGCGATTTCCTGCGTTGCCATTGGCACCGGGCGTGCGTTGGACATGATGGACAAATTCGCCGCCCTAGGTGACTCCTGAATCAGTAGCAGCTCGTTTTAATTGTGACTTATCTATTAATTTTGACATTTTTCGCTTAATTTTGTCTTTTTCAACTGGTTTTGAATACCTTTTTTCAGTATTTGGTTGACTGAAAGCCAACAATAGTCCTATAATTAACCCGCTTAGAAATTTTTCTGATTTTTTCCATAACTGTCAGGGTCTGTTTGATTGAACATGCTGTGCTGCGCGAACTGCGCGGCCAATTTCCGAATGACTGTCTTTTGCTGTTCCTTCTGGCAATCCATTAAGTATTTCCATTTTTACGAACCGTTTTTTGAAACGGCATTTACGAGGTGACTATGCCATCACAAACTTTCAGCGGCAAGAGCAAGGATGACCTTGTTATTGTTGCACGCCTCTCTGGGTTGCTCGCGGAAGAAGAAGCGCAGAGCATGTCCCGGACTGCTTTAGCACGCTTTCTGGAACAAGCGCAAAACGCGGCTGCAGAGCCAGACGGCCCAGCTGCGGAAGCAGGAGCTGAGGAATCCGCTACTGTTGCAGAACCGGAAAAACCAGCCCGTCGCCGGGTCGGACGTCCGCGTAAAGCAGCCACGTCATCTACCGGCAAAAAAGAAGATTCGGCAGAAAAGCCGACAGGTAGTAGTGCTGATGCCGCCGTGGAAACAGCCCCGAAAACCCGGAGGCGAACCGCAACTAAAGCTGCTGCTAAAACTGAGGACGCGGCTGCTGGAGAAGATGTTGCGGCAAAAGAAACGGCGACTGAGGTGACTGCCCCCAAAACAAGGGCAAAGCCAGGGCCAAAGCCCGGCAGCAGAACTAAGACTGCAACAGGCGAGGCCAAGACAGCTGCTGCCGGCAAAACAGGAGCTAAAGCGGCAACAACACGCAAGAGTAATGCGGCTAAAAACAAAGTTGACACAGTTGAAGCTAAAGAACCCGCAACAGTTGACACAATTGAAGCGAAAGAATCCGCAATCGATGCAGTAGCTCCAGCGGTGGTGTCACCTGCAGTGGAAGCAACTCCTGCGATTGAAGCGGCACCCGCAGCCGAAACAGCTCCCGCAGCCGAAGTGGCACCCGCAGCCGAAACAGCTCCCGCAGCCGAAGCGGCACCCGCAGCCGAAGCAGCACCAGCAGCCGAAACAGCGCCCGCAGCCGAAGCGGCATCCACAGCGAAAACGGCTTCTGCAGTGGAGGCAAAACCGACGCGCGCACCGCGCCGTGGACGTCCGCCCAAGAGTCTCACACTTAGTGGTGCAGCCGCACCCGGCGCACTTAATATACCTTTAATTAAGGAAACCGCGGTTCCAACGCCATTATCACCTGACGCAAGCCAGGCACAGACAGCTTCTGTGGAACAGGCTGAACCAGCGACAGCTCCTGCCTCTGTCGTTGAACCGACAGCAACCGTTGGAGAACTCGAAGCTGCCGCTGCAGTTGAAACAGTTGTCCATACACCGCGGCAACCAGGCCAGCCGCCCCATGCGCATGCTTCACGTAAGCAGGAGTCTGAACCCGGCAAGCCTGAACCCGGCAAAGCCCGCCGCCCCTATGTGGAAACAGGCGAACTTGTCTCCGGTGTGCTGGAAATTATGCCCGACGGATACGGCTTCCTGCGCAAAGACAATTATCTGCAGGGTTCCAAAGATATTTATGTACCACCGCAATATATCCGCCGCTTCAACCTGCGGGAGGGTGACCTGGTAGTTGGCCCCGGCAAGGTGCAGCGGGACAGCGACCGTTATCAGGCACTCCTTTACATTAAAGAAGTCAACGGACTGCCGCCTGAACGGATGATCCGCCGTCCCCATTTTGACAAACTTACCCCGATATATCCCGACGAGAAATTTATACTTGAGACAACCCGCAATGAGCTTTCCACCCGGATCATCGATTTGGTGGCACCAATTGGCAAAGGGCAGCGCGGCATGATAGTTTCGCCCCCGAAAGCAGGTAAAACAATACTCCTGCAGAAAATTGCCAATGCCA
>CAYPHB010000067.1:0-10091 GCA_964410445.1 uncultured Oscillospiraceae bacterium | reverse complement strand
ACTTATGAGAACGCCCAGGCCCGCGAACGCACTCAAATTTTGATGGATGTGGCGAATCAGCGTAATGGCCTGGTAATTGGCACAAGCGATCTTTCGGAACTGGCGCTGGGCTGGACAACCTACAACGGCGACCACATGTCAATGTACGCGGTCAACGCCTCAATTCCCAAAACGCTACTGCGTCATCTGGTGAGATATGCTGCCGACACCGCGCTGGCTGCCGGCAATCAGGCGCTGCACGATATACTCGATGATATTCTTGCTACACCTGTGAGTCCTGAATTGCTGCCCGCTGAAAACGGCACAATCAGCCAGAAAACTGAAAGCATAATCGGGCCTTATGAACTGCATGATTTCTTTCTTTACTATCTGATCAGGTTCGGCATGTCCCCGAAAAAGGTGTATCGATTGGCGCAGCAGGCTTTTACCGGTAAATACGATGACGCTGCAATCCTGCTTTGGCTGCGAATTTTTGTCAGGCGCTTCTTTAATAATCAATTTAAACGCTCCTGCCAGCCGGATGGCCCCAAGGTTGGTACAGTTTCGCTTTCACCCCGTGGCGACTGGCGCATGCCCAGCGACGCTCAAAGCGATGTCTGGTTAGCGGAGCTGGCTGAATTAGAATAACCCGGAGGAAACAATTTGAAACAACCCAAACCCGTGGCGGGTACAACCGCCGAAACGGCACAGGAGGAGACTGGCACAACTGCCCTGCAAAAACCACCTTTGTCGCTGTTCCTTTCTTACTATAAACCGCATCGAAAGCTGCTGTTGCTTGATCTGCTGTGTGCTTTGGGCATTTCGCTAATCGACCTTGCCTTCCCCATGGCCACCCGGCACGCCTTGCAGGTTATGCTGCCGCAGGGTCTGTTCTGGCAGTTCTATTTGCTGATCGGCTCTTTCGTGTTGCTCTACCTGTTACGTACTTTGATGCAATTCGTTATTACCTACTGGGGCCACTTATTGGGAGCAAGAATGGAAGCCGACATGCGCGGCGACCTGTTTTCGCATCTGCAAAAGCTTTCTCACCGTTTCTATGACGGAACCCGAACCGGCCAATTGATGTCGCGGGTTGTCAATGACTTGTTCGAAATCAGCGAACTAGCTCACCATGGTCCGGAAGATCTCTTCATCTCAATACTAATGCTGGCTGGCAGTTTCATCGCGCTGATGTCAATCCAGTGGCGGCTGGCTATTGTCCTGTTTACAGCTATTCCACTGATTTTGGCTTTTGTGCTCCTGCAGCGACGCAATATGTCAAAGGCGTCGAAAGAGGTTAAGCAAAAGACCGGTGTTCTGAATGCTCAGTTGGAAAACAGCATTTCCGGCATCCGCGTGGCTAAAGCATTTACCAATGAAGAATTCGAAATCGAAAAATTTGGTGAGGACAATAATGCATTCCGGAATGCTAAACGCGGCTTTTACCATGCCATGGCAGTATTTCACAGTGTTATGAATGCAATGACAGGTATCCTTAACGTGATCGTAATTGGTGTCGGCGGATTACTGATTCAAAGACAATTAATGAGTTTCGTCGACCTTGTCGCCTTCACGCTTTATGTAGGAGCTTTTCTATCGCCGATTCAAAAGCTGGCAAACTTTGTTGAACAATACTCCGCCGGAATGGCTGGTTTCGCTCGCTTTGCCGAGTTAATGGCATTGGAGCCCGAAATTGTAGATGCACCGGATGCTGTAACACTTGATGAAGTTAAAGGCGATATAAAATTTGAAGATGTCAGCTTTGCTTATAAAGAAGGCCAGACTATTCTGAACAACATTTCGCTTGACATTCCGGCAGGTAGCACCCTGGCACTGGTGGGGCCTTCCGGCGGCGGCAAAACAACACTTTGCCACCTGATACCCCGCTTTTATAACGTTATCAGCGGCCGGATCACCCTCGACGGTATTGATATTGCCAAAATTAAGCTGTCGTCCTTACGCGCAAGTATCGGGATTGTCCAGCAGGACGTGTTTTTGTTTGCGGGCAGTATTTACGACAATATCCGTTATGGTCGAATCGATGCCAGCGAAGAGGAAGTTATCGCAGCCGCGCGTCAGGCTGAAATACATGATTTTATAGCAGGTCTTGCAGATGGCTATCTGACAGAAGTCGGGGAGCGTGGCATTCAGTTGTCCGGCGGTCAAAAGCAGCGGGTCAGCATTGCCCGGATTTTTCTGAAAAACCCGCCTGTGCTGATTCTGGACGAAGCTACTTCGGCGCTGGACACCGAAACGGAATCCCGCATCCAGGCATCACTTGACCGTTTGTCCGCGGGCCGCACCACTTTGGTTATAGCCCACCGACTGACAACAGTCCGTCACGCAGACAGCATTGTAGTTATCGATGAGGAAGGAATCCGGGAACAAGGAACCCACGCGGAATTGCTGGCCCGGGGCGGCACTTATACCAGGCTCTGCCGGACTGCTTTCCGCCGCGACGAGCAGGGCGTGCACGACGGGCAGGCAGCTTTGTCCGCGGGTATGCTGATTAACGATACTATAGACCCCACAGCTTGTGCTGTTGCAGAAATGGAGAAGCCAAATGCCGGAACTGCCTGAAGTAGAAACCGTACGCACCAGCCTTCTGCCGCATATTCTCGGCAAGCGCATCGCTAAAGTGAAAATCCGGCGCGAAGATGTCTTGCTTTCTGAGCCTTCGCGTTTAGAAGATCGTATTATTATCGGCGCTGAGCGCCGCGGTAAATACCTGATCCTGCTGTTTGATGACAACAGCCGTCTGATGCTGCATTTACGCATGACCGGCCGCTTAACTTACAACGAAAACTGCCCGGAACCGGAAAAACACACTCATGTACAGTTGCTATTGAAACCGGCAGGCTGCTTGTCCTGGACAGATGTGCGCCGGTTTGGCCGCTTGCAGCAATTCGCACCTGGGGAAAAGCTGGCAGGCACTGCCTTTGGCGGGCTTGAGCAACTGGGTTCGGAACCTGTTGCCAGTGAAATTACAATTGAATATCTGGAAGCTGTATGTAAGCGTCATGCCAAAGCTTCAATAAAGGCCTTACTTTTAAACCAGCAGGTAATTGCCGGCCTGGGCAATATTTATGCTGATGAAATTCTGTTTCAGGCAGGAATCCACCCAGCTCGCGCCGCCGGTTCACTTAAGCACACTGAACTGGCCTCATTGGCAGAAGCCATCCCCGATGTAATCGCCCGCGCGATCAAGCTACGCGGGACAACTTTCCGCGATTATGTTGATGGTGAGATGCGGGCAGGAGGGTTCCAGAAAAGCTTATGCGTCTATGGGCGCAAAGGCGAACTCTGCACTGTTTGCGGCACAAAAATTGATTGCATGCGGCTGGCCGGCAGAACCACTTGTTTCTGCCCGGGTTGCCAACATTAAGTTTCAAAGAATCGGGTTAATCGGGTGTACACAATGAAGAATCCCGCCTTACAGCAGGATTCCAGGGCAAATTTAACTTAGGTGTCGCTTCATCCTTGTTTAGCTGACGCCAAAATTAATCTTCGATTGTAATAGCGGCTACCGGGCATGAATCAGCAGCTTCCTTAGCATTAGCTTCCTCTTCTTCCGGAATCTCGTCAACTATAACGCAGGCAAGTTCTTCGTCATCCATTTCAAATACGGCGGGGCAAATTTCGGCGCAGAGGCTGCAGCCGATGCAGGTATCGCGATCTACAATTGCTTTCATGTTCATTACCTCTCTAATATTATTTGGAACTGGTTTTTCCGGAAATTGTACCAAAGTATAGTGTTTTCCGGACTTGCGCTAAAGTATACTCCTTTTCGAAATTTTTCATATACAAAAGGCTTATTCTGGTATTATTGTAGCGCCAACTTTATGTGCAAACAAGGCATGGCAGCCATATTTCTTTGCCTGAATCACTGTGTTATCATAAGTATGTTCAAGCGGCCTGTTCTGCACTGACTTTTGCTACACAAGCCACCACGAATTTTCCCAAATTAGAGGCTCAATCAGGAGGAGGATCATTTACATGGATCTGTTTCAGAAGTGCCACGATTTTACTCGCGTAAAAACCGCGATTGAATACGGCTTATACCCCTATTTCCACATGCTGAATTCCGGCCAGGACACAGAAGTCCTAATGGAAGGAAAACGTACCCTGATGTTCGGTTCGAACAACTATCTGGGTCTCACTTCCGATGAGCGCGTTAAGGAAGCAGCAATCAAAGCAGTGGAAAAGTACGGTTCCGGCTGTTCAGGCTCGCGTTTTCTCAACGGCACTCTTGATATCCACTGTGAACTGGAAGAAGCGCTCGCTGATTTTCTGCAAAAAGAAGATGCCCTCGTAGTTTCGACTGGCTTCCAAACCAATCTTTCGATACTCTCCGCTATCGCGGGCCGCGGCGACTATATCCTGTCCGACTCACTGAACCACGCCAGTATCATTGACGGCACACGTCTTTCCCTCGCGAAAACTTATAAATTCAAACATAGTGACATGGAGGATCTGGAGCGGCTGCTGCAGTTTTGTTCAGCTGACGAAAAAGGCGGCATCCTGATTGTTACAGATGGCGTTTTCAGTATGGAAGGCGAAATCTGCGACCTGCCGGGGATTGTCCGCCTGGCACGGAAATACGGCGCCCGGGTTATGCTTGATGATGCTCACTCCATAGGTGTTCTGGGCGAACGCGGCCGGGGTACAGCTGAATATTTCGGCTTAAATGACGATGTCGACATTATCATGAACACCTTTTCCAAAACACTTGCTTCCCTTGGCGGTTGTATTGCGGCCAGTGAATCCGTCATTAACTACATTAAGCATAACGCCCGCCCCTTTATTTTCAGCGCCAGCATCCCTCCTGCTCAAATCGCAGCAGCCAGGGAATCGTTACGAATACTTGAAAATGAGCCTCAGCGTGTCCGCCGCTTAAACGAAATCGCAGCCTATATGAAGAAGGGTTTACAGAGCTTGGAGCATGTTAATGTACGCGAAAGCGGCAACGAAATTGTGCCGATAATTCCTGTACTAACCGGTTCGATTGGCCGAACTCTTTATACAGCGCGTGCTCTGCTTGACAACGGAGTATATGTTAATCCGGTGCTGCCTCCGGCCGTTCCTGAAGATTCATGTTTGTTGCGCACAAGCTATACGGCTACACACACCAATGAACAACTGGATGAAGGTATCGCTGTTTTCGGTGCGACTTTGTCAGCTATTGCTGCTGATACAAGTCTCGATATCGATATTTCATTCTAAGCAGGTGGTGGATATGTCGCAAAACTACGAGCGGGTTTCTCTGCCTCGTTATCTTACGATCGCAGTTGATGTTGCCGAGCGGATCGCTTCAGGCCAGCTGCAGGTCGGCACGCGTTTAAGAGGCCGTTCGGTGTTAAGTTCGGAATATCAGGTTTCGCCGGAAACCATTCGCCGCTCTATGTCATTGCTTGAAGACAAAGGTGTTGTCAGCGTTGCTGCGGGCAGCGGCATCCGGGTAGAAAGCAAAGAACGGGCGCAGAACTTTGTCCTTGGCTTTAAAGAGGACAAAATGGTCGCGGGACTTCGCCGGCAGCTCGATTCCCTGGTGGAGCAAGAACAGCAGCTGCAAGAGCAGATCCGTAACCTGACAGCGCAGCTGATAGATCTTTACAAGTATCGCCGCGGCGACCTGGTTACCCCTGTTGAGGTGGATGTTCCCTCCGATTCTCACATTGTCGGCAAATCAATCGCTGACTGTGATTTCTGGCACAACACCGGCGCTACCATTATTGCGGTAATGCATAAAGGCGAGCTGATCCTTTCACCGGGGCCTTATTATGTTTTTACTGAAGGTGACCGCCTGCTGCTGGTTGGTGATGAACACGTTATTGAACGGCTAAACAGCTACCTGCTGGGTTTACTTGAAACCGGATCGTAAAATCGTCTGGAGTTGACAGCAAAAAACTAACAGGTTCAACTATAGACTAACTTGATAGAAAGCCTGCTCCGTAGTCACTGGCTGACTGACTGGTAAATAATCAACGATAACAACAAATGGCTGCCTCAATTGCTTGAGGCAGCCATTCGCTTGCTGTGGCTATGTCGTTTGTACGGGTAGCTTATGCAGCTTTATTAACGCTTTATACACCCAGGCGGGCACGGCGCATCATTTCCACATCAGTGAAGCTGCGTCCGGCGACATGGCCTTTAAGCGGCTGAATGCGCTCATGGTACACGTCTATGAACCAGTCAGGCTGCGGGAAAAACTCACTTTCAAACTCGAAGGCCGGGGTTATCCAGTTGCGTGAGCCAAGTACGATTACCGGAGCGTCAAGGCTGTCGAAGCACAGGTCGCTGATATTCCGGGCCAGGTCATTAAGGAAGGACCCACGTTCGCAGGCATCGCCTGTGACTATAATCTTACCGGTTTTCTTAACAGACTCAACCACTGGAGCGTAGTTGAACGGCACCAATGAACGGGCATCAATGATTTCGACGCTGACGCCATACTCTTTTTCAAAAATCTCAGCGGCTTCCAGAGCCCGGTATAAGGTTGCGCCGATGGAAAGAATCGTCAGATCCTTACCGGTTTTCTTGACATCAGGTTCGCCGATAGCTATTTCGTAGCTTTCGACCGGCACGCCGCCTTCATGGAACTGCTCGGCGGCATCATAGATGCGCTGGCTTTCAAAGAACACAACAGGGTCGGTGCCATTAAGGGCTGCAGTCATCAGGCCCTTGGCGTCGTACGGTGTTGCCGGGAAGACAACCTTGAGCCCCGGGACATGGGTACAAAGTGAGGTCCAGTCCTGTGAATGCTGGGCGCCGTACTTGGAGCCGACAGAAACGCGGAGCACGATCGGCATTTTCAGGATACCGGCCGACATCGCCTGCCATTTCGGCATCTGGTTGAGGACTTCGTCACCGGCACAGCCGAGGAAGTCAGCATACATCAGCTCAACAATTGCCCGGCCGCCGCTCATGGCATAACCAACCGCAGAACCGATTATGGCGCCTTCAGCAATGGGGGTGTTAAACAGACGGTGATACGGAACTGCTTCAGTCAAGCCGCGGTAGACAGCAAACGCGCCGCCCCAGTCACGGTTCTCTTCACCATAGGCGACAAGGGTGGGATCTTCGTAGAATTTATCCAGGATCGGCTCAAACAGAGCGTCACGCAGCTGATAAACTTTGTTCTTGGAGACTTTGTTGCCTGCGGCGTCAATATGGAAACGTTCCTTCTTGGCAATCTGCTTCACGCGCGGGTTATCCTCACGCTTTTGCAGCATATCAGGTTCACGGTCTTCCATCTTAGGCATGTGCTGGTTAGAAAGCATCAGTTTCTCAATCGCGTCAGGCTCTGTTGAGAGATTCATCCGCGGTGATATAACCGGGTCGATCGCCAGAGTAACAGCCTGCGTTACAATGTTGACTACGAATTCGTCGAGAGCAGCGAAATCAGATTCGGAAGCAACGCCGGCTTCAATAACTTCAGCCTTGAAAGATTTAATCGAATCGACACCCATCCACAATTCTTTTTCTTCCTGAGTACGGTAACTGTCAGCGTCCGAAGGTGAATGGCCACTGAAACGATAGGTGAGAGTGTCCAACAGGACCGGGCCGCGCTTGTCGTGCAGAATTGCAAGCTTACGCTCCATGGCATCAATAACCGCCAGCGGGTTATAGCCGTCAATCCGCTCCGCATGCATTTGTTCAGGGTTAACACCGGCACCGATACGGGCAAGCATGTCATAGCCCATGGTTTCGCCACTGGTTTGACCGCCCATACCATACTGATTGTTCATGATATTGAACAGAATCGGCAGGCCGCCCTTCATGTCGCCTTCCCATAGCTTGCGATACTGGTCCATGGCCGCGAGTGTCATACCTTCCCAGACGGGACCGCGGGCTGTGGCACCGTCACCGATGTTGCAGATAACAATGCCCGGCTTGCGATTGATTTTTTTGTAAAGCGCGCCGCCGACAGAAATATCTCCGGAACCGCCGACAATGGCGTTGTTAGGATAAATGCCGAAGGGCTGGAAGAACGCATGCATCGAGCCGCCGAGGCCGCGATGGAAACCGGTGTCTTTGGCAAAGATTTCTGCTAAAGCGCCGTAGATCAGGAAATCAATCGCCAGTTCTTTTACTGTGCGGTCTTTACCTTTGTTGGCAGCCTCAACTACTTTCCAGGTGACGCCGCCAAGGAAGTTTTCCATGATATCAAGCAGTTCCTGGTCAGAAAGCTTTTCAATAGCCGACATGCCTTTGGCAATAATTTCACCATGACTGCGGTGCGAACCGAAAATTACGTCGTCTTTGGTCAACAGAAAGGCCTGACCGACGGCAGCGGCTTCCTGACCAAGTGACAGGTGGGCGGGACCCGGATTGTTGTATTCCAGGCCATTGTAGGCATTGGTTGTTTTGATTGAGTTCAGCATGGTTTCAAATTCACGGATCATGCGCATGTCGCGGTAGATCCGCAGGAAATCTTCCTTGCTGTACTTTTTCTTTTCATCAGAAGCTGTTTTTTGATACTGATTCACAGGAATATCCTGGAACTTGATCCAGCCCGACTTTCTGACATCTTTTGGATCGATGGGTAATTGCTTGGCCATATGGTCTCCTCCGGTCTAATTTGCGCCAGCTGGCGCTCAAGTTACTTCTTTTTTATAAAGTCTTCTGGTTATTAATAAATTTCTATTCTGCAGCTGGTTGATCTTAATAGCACCATCATCGCTAAATCGCTTCTCAGCTCTGCAGCCGAATTACTCAGCCTTTGTACTGAAAAATCGCTTCGCGGATTATTTCGGCTACGGTTGGATGTGGGAAAACGAATTCCTTGATATCGTCGATCCGCATCTCGGTCTCCACCAGCATGCCGGCAGCAATGATTATTTCTGAGGCATAAAGACCGAGCATATGGCAGCCGATTAAGCACTTGTGCACCGGGTCGATCAAAAGTTTGATCACTCCATCGGCATCTTCGCTTTCCGCCAGATAGCGGCCGCTGTAGCCCATAGGGATCATAATCTTATCGTAGGTTATGCCTTTCGCAGCGCAGGTTTCTTCGGTTTCACCAACGAATGCCATTTCCGGGTTGGTATAAATTACTGAAGGCATGGCCTGGTAACGCATTTGGTCTTTCTTGCCCAGTATTGTGTTGACTGCAACTTCAGCCTCACGGTAGGCGGCATGAGCCAGCATCCAGACGCCATTGACATCACCAACAGCGTAAACACCCGGGACATTGGTAAGGCCGTGGTTATCGGTTACAACGTGGCCTCGTTCGAGCATCACTCCCAGATTCTCAAGCCCAAAGCCTTTAGTGACAGCGCGGCGGCCAACACTCATCAGAACTTTAGTAGCAGGAACCTGTTGTTCGACACCATCAGGGTCCTTGAAGGAAACCTGACCGCCGCTAACCGCGGTTACCTGGCTGTTGAGATGGAAGGTAATGCCTTTTTTCTCAAAATTCTTCTGCAGGATCGTTACCAGCTCGCGGTCAGCTGCGCCGGCAACATGGTCGAGCATTTCAATCACAGTAACTTTACTGCCAACAGTGTTGTAGTAAGCGGCCATTTCGAGTCCGATAACACCGCCACCCACAACCACAAGCGTTTCAGGGATTTCAGTTAATTCAAGAATTTCCCGGTTTGTCAGCACAGTACCGTCAGCCAGACCTTCCTTGACGCCTGGAATCGGCGGCACGATGGCTTCGGAACCGGTAGCAATAATCAGCTGTTTGCCTTCATAAACGGTTTTTTCAGCTGCGTCAGCACTGGCGCTGACAGCAAGCTTGATCACACCGTTTTCGCGGCCAAGTATGGTGCCGAATCCTTCGACAATTTCCACGCCATTTTTTTTAAGTGTGTTTTTCACACCGCCGACGAGTCTTTTGACAACCCTGTTTTTACGTTTCACAACAGTGGCCTGGTCAATCCGGGCGTTTTCACTGATAACACCGAATTTTTCGCCATTGGCTGCATGGTCGTACATTTTTGCGCTGTTGAGCAAGGCTTTTGAAGGCACGCAGCCTTCGTTCAGGCAAACGCCGCCTATGTATTGCTTTTCAATCAGCAGGACGGAAAGACCTGCTCCGCCGGCACGTTCGGCTGCCAGGTAACCGCCTGGTCCACCACCAAGAACAATAAGATCAAACATCTGCT
>CAYPHB010000066.1:4927-10365 GCA_964410445.1 uncultured Oscillospiraceae bacterium | reverse complement strand
TATTCAATACCACACCAAGAATGATTGAGGATTCAGGTATGACAACATCATCTGATCTGGAAGCACCTGCCAAAGCAGCAACTGCTGCCCCCAACGGTAAATTTACAAGTAAGGAAAAAAGCTGGATACTTTACGATTGGGCCAACAGTGTTTATGCCACCATTATAGTGGCAGCAGTGTTTCCCATTTATTTTGCCAATATTGCCAAAAGCGCCGGTGCGGCGGGTGATGTTCTCTGGGGGTACGCCAGCTCGATCGCGACTTTGCTGATCGCTGCTTCCGCGCCATTTTTGGGCGCGATCGCTGATTTCCGCGGCATGAAGAAAAAGCTGTTCACTTTTTTCATGATGTTGGGTGTTGTCTTTACTGCCAGCCTTGGCCTACTGAGCGATTACCGCATGATGCTGGTCGGTTACGTTATTTCCTACGTAGGCTTTGCCGGCTCAATTTTATTTTATGATTCATTTCTGACAGATGTCACTACTCCGTTAAGGATGGACCGTGTCTCGGCCTATGGTTTTGCTATGGGCTACCTTGGCGGCAGCACGATCCCGTTTTTAATTTCAATCGCGCTGATCATGTTTGGCGAAAAGGTTGGCATAGACGGCACTTTGGCTGTAAGAATCTCCTGTCTGTTGGCAGCTGCCTGGTGGTTTGCATTCAGCATTCCCATGATCCGCAATGTTAAACAGGAGCATTATGAAGAAAAACCCGCCGGCGCTCTGATAAGCTCAGCTTTTCGCAATCTGAAAAGGACTGTGCGGGATATTATCGGCAACAAAGCTATCCTGACGTTTATGCTGGCTTACTTTTTCTATATCGATGGTGTAAATACTGTAATTCATATGGCAACTGTTTACGGTTCGGCGATCGGGCTGGGAGCTACTGGAATGATTCTGGCTCTGCTGGTTACACAGCTGGTGGCAGTACCCTGCTCAATTTTATTCGGCCGCCTTGCTCGGAAGGTTGGCTCAATTCGCATGCTGACGATTGCTATTTGTGTTTATTTGTTTATCTGCATTGTCGGCTTCTACATGGGCTATTCATTGGAACCAAGCCAGCAGGCTTATGACCAGGACTACACCCGCCACTTCCAGCAGACATTCAATACCACCTCAGCAGAACCCCTGGCCGAAGGAGCGCGCGACCGTTACGAAGATCAAAAAAAGGCGTTGCTGACCGGAGGCCGTGGCATACTTTCGGCTGAGACCCGGGCGGCGGATTTTGCCGAACTGGTAGAAGAACAAATTGAGCTGACAAAGACCATATATCCGGCTGAAAGCGACCAGCGTGTTGTTGCAACGGCCTTAACGAGCTTTGGCAAGGACATGGCTGTTTTCTTCAACAATCCCACAGCAGCCGCTGATTACGACAAGGCGCTCAACCTTGCGGGCATGCTGTTCTGGGCAATGGCTGTTCTGGTTGGTTTGGTTCAAGGTGGCATCCAGGCGATTTCCCGTTCTTTCTTCGGCAAACTCGTACCGCCAAAACGTTCCAGCGAATACTTCGGTTTTTTCGATATATTTGGTAAGTTCGCTGCTGTTATCGGACCTGCGCTTTATGCGTTCTCCGGTGCGATTACCGGCAAGCCTTACATCGGCATTCTCAGTCTGATCCTGCTTTTTGTTGCCGGCCTGGTCGTGATGTTCATCGGGCGGCATTATCTGGCGGCTGCCGAAGCAAGCGGACGCGCCTCGGAAAATGGCAGCAATGTTCACTGATCAACGCTATATAAAAAACTTAACCAAGGAGAGCATATAGGTTATGGCACACACAAAGGGCCCCAGCCCATATAAATTTGAGATTCTGGGAACTGATACCGATAACCGCGACATGCTGCACAGCGCGTCGCTCTTTTCATTTATGCAGGAAGCGGCTTATTACAATTCTGAACATTTGGGCTTTGGCGCCAGTGAACTCGACAAACGCAATCTTTGCTGGCTGTTGCTCAAGATTTCTGTACGCATGGATAAACTGCCCTCCTGGCGTGACACAGTAAGTGTTGACACTTGGAGCCGTGGTGCCCCCCGTGTTCTTTTCCTGCGTGATTTCAGGTTTAGCTGTCTGGGTGAGGCTGAGCCCTTTGGTGCAGCCGCCTCCGAATGGCTGATCGCGAGTGCAGACACCCATCGCCCGCAACGCCCTGACAAAGTTTTCCCGGACAAAATCACGGTTGCGAATTCTGATGGCGTGTTTTCGTTTGCCTGCCCTAAACTCCCGCCGCTGCCGGCCGATTCAGAAACGGTATTAAAAAAATCAGCGGATTTCAGCGACATTGACCGCAACCGTCATCTTAACAATACCCGCTACGCTGCCTGGGCAGTTGATACTCTATACGCCGGCGCTGTGAGCGAGGAGCAATACACTATTCAGGGTATCGACATTAACTATCTTTCCGAAGTAAAGTTCGGCGAAATTATTAATTTGTGCCGTCTGCCGGTAGAAGCTGCTGATCTTGAAAACATGCCGCCTGCCGCAGTCATAGCCAATTCCAAGGCGCAGTTGATTGAAGGCCGCCGGGCTGCTGATGAAACCGTGGTTTTCAGGTGTCTACTGCAATACAAACCTGCGGATAAAATCTAGTAACACACTAAAAGCCGGGGCTTTTTGCCGACATGTCAGTTGTTGTTATTTAGTGCGCAGCTCAGCTGACGAACAACATGCGCAGCTCAGTTGCGTTGAATTCGCGGCCACTCATGTTTATACTAAGTTAAGTATTTTGGCTGAAACCTGGAATTAATTTCGGGTTCAAAGGCAGGTTCGCTTGAAAACAAAAAATCAAATTAATCATCAACGGCCGCGCAGCCAGCTGAACTTATTGCTGCTCGTTATTCTGGCAGTTCTGCTGATTGCCGCCTCGATTGTACTTATAATCACTTTACCGCATGCGCAAACACCGGTGGCTACGGAATCAAATGTGACTGTACCGGCACAGCTTACCGGCTTCAAGGTTGAACCGGCGGAAGCCCAGCAGTATTATCCCTTGGCTGGCAGCCTGATTCGCGTTTCTAAGGATCGGATCACCGGGCTGAACCTGAATGGCGGTGAATCATTCGCGCAGGAAGTAAGCTTGAACTCACCTCTGGTTGTGCAAAAGGCTGAACGCATGCTGGTTGTCGACCGGGAAGGCTTGAACTACGCTCTTGTTTCCACTCAAGGAATAATAACCAGCGGCAGTGCAGCCAATGTTATCCGTGGCGCAGCCCTGGCTGGTGACGGGCATTTCGCCCTGATCACAGAGCCTTCCGGCAGCACTGGTGTGGTCAGCATTTATACTATAGACGGCCAATGGCTGTTTGATTGCCTGTTCCCTGACAGCGGTTTTGTGCTGGGAGTTGCTTTTACCAGCGACAGCCTGCACTTTGACGTTTCGCTGCTTAATACTGACGGTTCCGCAATCTATCCACTGCTCAAGCGCTTTACCATTGCCGGTGAACAAACTGGCCAGCGCGAGCTTTCTGAACCTGCGATTATGCCGCTGATTGTGTATGACGCTGCGCAAGAGCCGGTTCTTTGCGGCAGCAGTGAGCTTATCGCTGTTTCTTATAAAAAGGATGAACCGCTGTATAACTACACTTTCCCGTTGATTAATACAGTCACCGCAGCCGAGAAGGGTCTGGTTGTGCTTAATTCTGATATCAGCGGCGGCCATCAGCGGCTAACCTTTTGCCCCCCCGGCGGCGAAGCCAGGTACACCCTGGAAATTGGCGAAACGGCTGCAAGCATCGAAATCCGCGGCTCCATGGCCTTAATAGCCAATGGTACCCGTATTGTGCTGATTAATCTCAATGAAGGTAAAATCGTTAGCGAACAGAATCTGGCTGTGGAAATTGTCCGGGCTGCTTTTATCAATGAAAAAACTATCACTGCTGTCACCCGTAGTGGTGTCCGTCAGCTGGCAATACCCGAAAAATAATTTAAAACCCGCTAGGAGGCATTATTATGGATACCCAGAAAAGAACCCGCGCTGAACTTGATACTCAGGTCACCTGGCGGCTCGAAGATATCTTCCCGGACAACAATGCCTGGGAAGCTGCTTTTAACAGCATTCCCGCCCGCATTGCCGCAGTTGAGGCTTTCCGCGGCCGTCTGGGCACCGGTCCTGACGTGCTGGCACAGGCGTTGGCGGCTGAAACTTCGTTATCGCAGGACATTATGGAACTTTTCACCTATGCCCGGATGCGGCGCGACGAAAACAACGCCAATGCCGAGTATCAGGAGATGACCGACCGGGCAACAGCGCTTTATTACCAGACTTCTGAAGCCGTAGCATTTATGATGCCGGAAATCGCCTGCATTGAAGCGGAAAAATTACGCGGCTGGGCTGAGCATGAACTAAGCCTGGCAGAATACCGCCACGGCTTGCTCGACAGCTTGCGCCAAAGGCCGCATATCCTTACAGAACCTGAAGAAATCCTGCTTTCCAAAGCGGGGCCCCTGGCTGAAGGCATTGATAACGTCTACAACATGCTCGACAACGTTGACATTAAACTGGGCACGATTGTTGATGAAAACGGCAAAACAATTGAACTTACCCCCGGTCTGTTCGCGCAATGCCGTGAGAATAAGGATCGCCGGGTCAGAGCCGACGCGTTCAAACAGGTGCATGAATCCTACAATGCGTTTATTAATACTATGGGTACGCTTTATACTACCCATGTGAAGGCGGATCAATTCGTAGCCTCTGCCCGCAAATATCCTTCCACTTTAACCCGCGCGCTTTTCAGCGACAACGCGCCCGAAACGCTTTATACCGGTCTGATTGATACTGTGAAGGCCAATTTGCCTACGCTATACAGGTATCTTGAGCTGCGGCGGCGCTTGCTGGGGCTCGAGGATCTGCATATTTACGACACATATATCCCGATCACCGACCAGCCGCAACGCCGCTTCACTTATACAGAAGCTTGCGATGTTTTACGCGAAGGCCTGACACCGCTTGGTGAGCCCTATATGCAGGATCTGGAAAAATTACTGACAGACAGATGGGTTGATGTTTACGAAACAGAAGGGAAGACAGGCGGTGCCTATTCCTGGGGAACCTACAAGAGCCATCCTTACATTCTGCTCAATTTTGCCGGCACCATGTCAGATGTTTTCACCCTGGCGCATGAAGCCGGCCACAGCCTGCACAGCCTCTATGCCAACCGCCGCCCTTACAGCCAGTCGCATTACCCGATACTGCTGGCTGAAATTGCCTCAACTGTGAACGAAAATATTCTGCTGCGCTATCTTGTCAGCAAGTGCGACCTCAGCACCGAGGCCGGCCGCTCTGAAAAAGCCTTCCTGCTGAACCACTTCCTGGAAGAGTTCCGCCTGACCGTTTTCCGTCAGGTGATGTTTGCCGAGTTTGAGCTGATTGTGCATCAGCGTCTGGAAAAAGGTGAAGCACTTTCAGCCGAATCACTCTGCCTGATCTACGAGGACTTGTTGCGGCA
>CAYPHB010000066.1:0-4827 GCA_964410445.1 uncultured Oscillospiraceae bacterium | reverse complement strand
GAATTCGCCGCTATTCTGGACGAGTTTGAAAGCCTTGTAAGCTGAGTTGGCAAGACTCTGCAGAAAATGTACAGATCTGCTATAATCAGCAAATAAAAGAAATGACTGTTTAGCCGTTCCGGCAAATGTCAGCAGTTTGAAGTATTCGCTGCTGTGTCGGTTGCGGCTCAATAACAATCGGTTTGGCCGATATGTTTACCGGGAGGTTTGTTCTTGGAAACCGAACTTAAGCTTCGCTTTTCACGCGAAGATGGCCCGCAGCTGCTGAATGACGATCCGTGGCTTCGGGATCTTTTAATGCCTGGATCCAACACTGTTAAGCGCATGAAGAGTGTTTACTACGACACCACAGGTTCCGACCTGCAGACGCTCAGAACCTCGCTGCGCCTACGCCAGGAAGAAGACGAATATGTGATCACAATCAAGCGTGATGACGGCTTCGAAGAGGAAGCGGACGGGTTGCATCAGCGTATGGAATGGTCAGCAGTTGTTGACAAGGATAACGACTTCGAGCTTGATTTTGAAAAAGGCTTCGACACCACGGCTTTTCTGCGGTTTGCCACCAGCAGCGGTGATCCGGAAGAATCGCTGCGCGAAGTTCTTGACCTGATCGAAGGCCAGCCGCTGATTAAAGTCTGCAGCGCTGAATTCACCCGCCACAGCTCTTATCTGGGTTTCGGCGATACGTTGATGGAGCTTTCCATTGATGCCGGCCAGCTTACCGGAGGCGACAGCACAGAAGATTTCGCTGAAGTTGAAGTTGAGCTGCAGGAAGGCGATGCGCGTGATCTGTTCGCCCTTGGCAAAGAATTGCTGGCCCGCTTTCCGCTGGAACCCGAGCCCCGCAGCAAATATGGCCGTTGTCTGGCACTGAAAGATAATGGCTGATTACCAGGCAGATCTCGCTATCATCGGCGGCGGCGCTGCCGGCATGGCGGCGGCAATCACAGCAGCGCGTTTACTTAAGCCCTTACACGGCGCCAGGATTGTTTTACTGGAACGGCTTGACCGGGTCGGCAAGAAGATTCTTGCTACCGGGAACGGACGTTGCAATCTCACCAACGCTGTTGTCGAAATTCAGTCGTATCACGGCCTTGACCCGCGCTTCGCGTTGGGGGCTTTGCATCGCTTCGACAATGAAGCTGCAATCAGCTTTTTTCGAGAGCTGGGTATGCTTTGTCGTACCGAGCCGGATGGCCGGGTTTTTCCTTACAGCCTGCAGGCAAGCACAGTGCTTGACACTCTGCGCCACGCAGTCAGCCGGGCAGGCGTTGAGCTGCGCACCGGATTTGAAGTGAAACGCCTGGAAGCAGCAGAGCCGTTGTATATTGGTACCAACCCCCTTACCGCCGCAGGCGGTTTCCATATTTATTCAACCAACGCTGAACGTTTGACGGCGCGGTATGCGCTTGTGACGACCGGCGGCTGTGCCAGCCCCGCTTTGGGGAGCAATGGCAGCGGCTATAAACTGCTGCAGGCACTTGGTCATGAAATGGTTCCTGTCCGTCCGGCTATTGTCCAGATAACCACCGAAACCAAGTTCGTTAAACCGCTGAGCGGCGTCAAAATACAAGGCCGGGCGCGCCTGCTGGTAGCGGGCAGTGAAGTTGGCAAGGAAATCGTCAAGGAAGCCCGCAGTGAAGCGGGCAAGGAAGTCGGCAGTGAAGCGGGCGAAATCCTCTTCACGGATGACGGCCTATCCGGCCCTCCAATTTTGCAGCTTGCCCACCTGGTAAGCGAACGTCTGCCCTCGCCTGAATCAGCCAGCTCTCTAGCGCTGGTACTGGATTTCATGCCTGAATTCACAGAAAACGAAATTTTCGATTTGTTGACTGAATTTGCGCCTCGCAGCGCCGGGCTGAATTTAGGTGACGTGCTGAGCGGGCTGCTGCCCAAAAAGGCAGGCACGGCAATTATTAAAGCCACATTGAGCCGCCCGCTCAGCGAGCCGGCAGCTTCTCTGAGTAAAGCCGAGCGCCGGCAGCTGGCTGCTGCTATTAAGAATTTGCCGATCAGAGTTACCGGTACCCGCGGTTTTGCCTTCGCCCAGGTAACTGCCGGCGGAATCGCGACCGCAGGCTTTCGCCCGGACACATTGGAATCCAAGCTGGTACCTGGGCTTTATGCCGCCGGTGAAATCCTGGACATTGACGGTGACTGCGGCGGCTTCAATTTACAGTGGGCCTGGGCGAGCGGTGTGCTGGCTGCGACGCGAGCCGCGGCAGCCTTGCTGGAAGGAACATAAGTAAGGATGAAACTAACACGAGTCAGCTTGCCATACACTCATAGTGAAGCGGATTTGACCGCAGCTTATGCCCGCGAAAATAAGCAGAGTTCCGCAACAGAATTTACAATTGTGCGTAAATCGCTTGATGCCCGCAAGAAACACGACATCCGTATTGTCTATCAGCTTTCCCCGACTGAAGATTTACCGCCGCTTGCAGGCATAGCCGGGCTAACCGGCACGCAGGCAAACAATACTGCTGCAGCTGGTTTTAATACCCGGAAACAACAACGGGTTGTTGTTGTCGGCGCAGGTCCAGCCGGGCTTTTTGCCACACTCTTTCTGGCTCTGAGCGGCTGCAATCCACTTTTGATTGAACGCGGCCAGCCGGTAGAGCAACGCCAGCTCGATGTTGCCCGCTTTTGGCAGGGAGGCCGGCTTGATCCTGAATCGAACGTGCAGTTTGGTGAAGGCGGCGCCGGTACTTTTTCTGACGGCAAGCTGACAACAGGTATCAAGGACCCGCGCTGCGAAGCAATTCTGGAAGAAATGGTTTTACTGGGTGCCCCACCAGAAATTCTTTATTTGAGCAAACCTCATATCGGCACCGATTACTTGCGGGAAGTAATGATTGCCCTGCGCCGGAAAATTCTCGGCCACGGCGGCGAGATCCGCTATGGTACACGCCTTGTAGGAATATCCGCTGGCCAAACAGCGGCAGGTACTGAACATTGTCTGTCTGCTATCCAAGTTGAAAGCAAAGGGATTGACGGATTAAGCCTGGTGAGCGAAGAACTGCCCACCGGCAAACTGATTTTAGCTATTGGCCACAGCGCTCGCGATACATTCCAAATGCTGACTGCAAACGGTGTAGAACTTATCGCCAAGCCATTTGCGGTCGGGGTGCGCATTGAGCATAATCAAAGCCAGATCGATCTGGCGCAGTATGGCGAAGCCGCGGGACACCCTGCTTTGCCGGCTGCCATATACCGGCTTTCCTGCCCGGTAGGTAACGGCCGCTCGCTTTACACTTTCTGCATGTGCCCCGGCGGGCAGGTAATCGCTGCGGCTTCGGCTGAGGGGGAGTCGGTTACCAACGGTATGAGCCTGCATGCCAGGGCCGAACGCAATGCCAATAGTGCCTTGCTGGTGCCGGTACAGCCGGAGGATTTTGCCGGTACCGATCCACTGGCGGGCGTGCGCTTTCAGCAGGAGATTGAACGGCGCGCTTTCCGGGCTGGCGGTGGAGATTACAAAGCTCCGGCGCAGCTCGTCGGTTCTTTTCTAGGTAAAGACGCTCTGAATATGCACACAGCCGGCCCGGCGGTAGATCCAAGCTACACGAACGGAGTCCGCATGGTAGAATTAAGTGAAATTCTGCCTGCTTTTGTCAGTGATGGCATCAAAGAAGGGCTGCCAATACTGGCCCGGAAGCTCACCGGCTTTGCCGATGCTGACGCGGTCCTGACAGGGGTCGAAACCCGCAGTTCTTCTCCGGTTCGCATCCTGCGTGATGCGGTAAGCCGCCAAAGCAGCCTTCCAGGCTTGTACCCCTGCGGGGAAGGCGCCGGTTACGCCGGCGGGATAATCTCTGCCGCTGTTGACGGCCTGCGCTGTGCAGAATCAGTTGTTAACAGCAGCAGTCAATGAACCTGAAAGGGAATATCAAATGATTTCAGTTGCTATGACCACCCTTAATGGTTTGCCTTATGTACGCGAACAAATCAGCTCGATACTGCCGCAACTGGCACCCACAGATGAACTGGTTGTTTCTGATGACGGTTCAACTGACGGCACACTTGCTTTTCTGCAGGATTTGGCCTGGGGAGACAAGCGTTTGAAGCTGCTTGAAGGACCGGGCACAGGCTTAATCGATAACTTCGCCAATGCGTTGCTGCACTGCCGGGGCGATATTATTTTTCTTAGTGATCACGATGACGTTTGGCTGCCGGATAAAATTGAGCAGATCAAGACAATTTTCGCGCTGAACCCTAAAGTTATTCTGGTGCAACACAATGCCCGTTTCACCGACAGCAAGCTAAATCCCCAGGCACTGACCACCTTTGCCTGGCGCAAGGTGCGGCCCGGTCTGGTCGCCAATCTGCTGCGCAACCGCTATCACGGCTGCACGATGGCTTTCCGGCATGAACTGCTTTATGCGGCATTGCCGTTTCCCAAAGCGATTCCCATGCATGATCAGTGGCTGGGCATAATTGCCGAAACAATCGGCGGTGTAATTTTTTACGATGAAATTCTGTCACTCTACCGCAGACACGAAAAAACCATGACTACTGGGCACCCGCACAGCTGGGCTCAAATGTACGCCTGGCGCAAAAGCCTCTGGCGCGAACTGAAAAAGCGCCGCGGTGACCTTAAGGAACGCGACCTCATGAAAAAACGCAAACTGGTTAAACGGGATGAGGAATAAGCAGGAAAAGCGGAAAATAGTTACTTTCGTTGCTACTGTTGTTGATCATTGTTATTTCCGGAGGCGCCAAATTCCTCCAGATTTTGCTGAAACGTGCGATTGTAAAGCCTGGGTGAAACGATGGCGCGGAATGTCTCCAGAACCAGCTTGATATCCAGCAAAATAGAATAGCGTT
>CAYPHB010000065.1:10068-10398 GCA_964410445.1 uncultured Oscillospiraceae bacterium | reverse complement strand
AATCAAATGCTGCCCGGCTATACCGGCAGTAAGATGTTCTGGCTGCGTGAGCAAGAACCGCAAAACATGGCGCAAACACGGATGATCCTCAATCCCAAGGATTATCTGCGCTACTGTTTAACTGACGATTACGTCACTGAAGTTTCCGATGCTTCCGGCACAGGTTTGTTTAATGTACGCGAACGCCGCTGGAGTCAGACTCTGCTCGATCGTTTGGGCTTTGTCGCCAGCTTGCTGCCACACTGTGTTGAATCAACCGATGTAACCGGTTTGGTTAGTGAGTCAGCAGCGGCGTTAACCGGTCTGAAGGCAGGCACGCCTGTTGTAGGC
>CAYPHB010000065.1:0-10033 GCA_964410445.1 uncultured Oscillospiraceae bacterium | reverse complement strand
TCACGGTGGCCGGCTGCAGGTGTTTTGCAACAACGCGCCCAAACTGTGGCATGCAATGGGTGTAACACTGGCTGCGGGCGGTTCGCTGCAATGGTACAGAGACCAGTTCTGCGAAGCCGAAATTGCCACGGCTGAAGCTGAAGGCACAAGAGTATACAATATTCTAGATGAACAGGCTGAAGCCGCGCTACCGGGTAGCCGCAATTTATTGTTCTTGCCTTATTTGAACGGTGAGCGCTGCCCCTATGCTGACCCGGATGCCAAGGGCGCTTTCATCGGGCTCACGCTGCATCATGGTAAGAAAGAAATGACCCGTTCTGTAATGGAAGGGGTGCAGTTTAGTTTGCATCAGGTGTTTGATCTGTTTACCCAACTTGATTCTGAAATCACAGCTGATCGCATTATTATGTCCGGAGGCGGCAGCCGCAGTCAGATTTGGCGCCAAATCTGCGCCGATATTTTCCAAGCTAATGTTCAAACCATCAGTGGCAGCGGTGAAGGCGGTGCTTTCGGTGCGGCCTTGCTTGCCGGCGTTGGCGTTGGTCTGACAGGCTCGCTGACAGAAACTATTGATCGCCTCAGTATAGAATCTGAGACGGAGCCGAATCATGCCAACCGGGCCGTATATGAAAACCTTTACGAGGTTTATAAATCACTCTACCCGCTACTGGCCGATTCATTCAAGTATTTGTGAATAAAACAGGAGCGAATTATGGGCACAATTGTGGTCGTGGGCAGCATCAACATGGATCTGGTGGTTAATGTGGCGGCTATGCCCAAACCCGGTGAAACTGTAAGCAGCAATAGCTTTGCACAGCAGCCGGGCGGCAAGGGTGCCAACCAGGCCGTAACTTGTGCCAAACTGGGCGCTCAGACAACCATGATCGGCAGGCTGGGCAAAGATATTTTTGGTGACGCTCTTTATCAGCATATGTCGGCGGTCGGCGTTGAGATGGGTTGCATTGTCAATTCCGAAACGGCACCAACCGGAGTTGCCCTGATTACAGTGGACGCAACCGGGGAGAATTCAATTGTTCTGGTGCCTGGTGCCAATGCTGAGGTGAGCGAAGGCGACATTTTGCGAAAACGAAGAATAATTGAATCTGCCAATGTGCTGCTTGCTCAATTTGAAATCCCACTTCTGACAGTTGAATCAGCTTTTGAACTGGCCCGCAGCAAAGGCGTAACAACAATTTTGAACCCGGCTCCCGCCTATGAAGTCAGTGATTCCCTGCTTCGTAATACCAGCATAATTACACCTAACGAACACGAACTGGGCATTGTTGCCGGCGTTGCCACTGCAGATCTGAACGGCATCCGTAAGGCGGCCGCGGCTCTGTTGGCACGCGGAGTCGGTGCTGTAGTGGTTACGCTGGGCGCAGAAGGTTCACTCGCTTTTACCCGTGAAACTGAAATCGCACAAAATGCTTATCCCAATAAAGCTGTAGATACTACAGCTGCCGGTGACAGCTTCACCGGCGCGCTTGCCGTTGCCTTGACTGAAGGCAAAGAACTTGCCGAGGCTTTGGATTTTGCCTCGAGAGTGGCATCATTAACCATAACTAAACCGGGAGCGCAAAATTCCTTGCCCTCACGAGCAGAAGTGGAAGAATTTATAAGAACAGGAGAGCTTTGCACTTAAGGCATCAAAAAAGGAGCGAATTGGCAATGGATAAGATCAAGTGGGGTATTGTCAGCACCGGCATGATTGCCAGTCGGTTTGCGGAAAGCATGCGGCTGGTTCCCGATGCCGAAAAAACTGCGGTTGTTTCCAGAAAACTAGATAGCGCGACAGAATTCGCCAAAAAATACGGATTTCGCGAAAGTTACGATGATTTCACGACGATGCTGAACCAAGCCAAGCCTGATATCGTATATGTCGCTGTACCAAACGACCTTCATTTTAAGTATGTGATGCAAGCACTTGAGGCAGGTGTGCATGTCTTGTGCGAAAAGCCAATGGCCGACAACCTGCCTCAGCTTCAACTTATGTACAATAAAGCCAAAGAAAAAAATCTCTTTCTGATGGAGGGCATGTGGAGCCGCTGCTTCCCGGCTATCCGAACAGCACGGGAGTGGATAAAAAATGGCGAAATCGGCCGAGTGCTCCACGTTCGCGCTTTTTTCGATATTAAGCCTGATCGAAACAATTGGCAGACCTGGAAGGCAGGAGTTAAGCACGCTGCCGGTGCGATCCGCGATGTTGGCATTTACTCGCTGGCTATGGCTTTTATCGGCTTCCCCGAATACCCGGAAAATGTGTATTCCTCTCACCTGATGAATGAAGAAGTAGATGAGCACAGTAGCCTTATGCTCACCTATGCCGATGGTGGGTCTTGCCAATTAAGCGCTTCATTCGACAGAGTCAGCGACCATAGTGCTGAAATAGTCGGCGAAACCGGTCGTATTCATATCGGACCGCATTTCTGGAAACCTGCAAAAGCGATCCTGATCAGCGAGCCTTCTGAAGGCTTGCCAACTGACCAAGCCAAGTATCAGTTTGAGGAGCCTTATCCGGAGTTTGGGTTTCAGTATGAAATTGCACGAGTTCAGGAATGCCTGCGTGAGGGCCTATTGGAAAGTCCTGATTTCACTCGAAGTGAAAGCGAGGATATTTGCCGGCTGATCGACCAGCTGCGGCAGGAATGGGGAATTGTCTACGCCTCGGACCGCACCTGATCAATTTTTACTACCGTTCCTGACAGCTGGATCTGCTTTTGTTTTCACCAGAAAGGATCGGTTTGGCAATGGCTAAGTACAAATGGGCTATTGTTGGTACCGGCATCATCGCCGGTCGTTTTGCTGAGAGCATGCGCCTGGTTCCGGATGCCGAGGGTACTGCTATTGTCTCCAGAAAACCTGAAAAAGCTGCAGAATTCGCTGAAAAACATGGCATTCGCTCAAGCTATGCTAGTTTTTCAACAATGCTGGCTGAAGCAAGGCCGGATATTGTTTATATCGCTGTGCCGAACGACCTGCATTTCGCTTATGTAATGCAGGCGCTTAATGCAGGTGTGCATGTCTTGTGCGAAAAGCCGCTGGCAGATAACCTGCCTCAGCTGCAGCTAATGTACAAGAAAGCCGAAGAGAAAAACTGCTTCCTGATGGAGGGCATGTGGACTCGCTGCTTCCCTGCGATCCGAACCGCACGGGAATGGATAAGGAATGGCGAGATCGGGCGCGTTCTGCATGTGCGCGCCTTCTTTGACCTTAAACCTGCTCCCGGTCACATGCAGGCCTGGAAATTTGGAGTTAATCATGCAGCCGGAGCTTTACGTCATGTCGGCATTTATTCCTTGGCCATGGCTTTTATCGGATTCCCGGATTATCCGGAATATGTGTATTCTTCTTGCCTGAAGAATGACGAGGTAGATCTACACAGCAGCCTTTTGCTCACCTATGCTGACGGTGGCTCATGCCAGTTAAGCGGCTCGTTAGATCGTGTAAGCAACCATAGCGCCGAAATTATCGGCGAAACTGGACGTATTGTTGTCGGACCCCATTTCTGGCAACCGTCGAAAGCACTGCTGATCAGCGAGCCTTCTGAAGGCTTGCCAACTGACCAAGCCAAGTTTCAATTTGATCAGCCTTATGATGACTTCGGTTTTCAGTTCGAAATTGCCCGTGTGCAGGAATGTCTGCGTGCAGGCTTGCTCGAATGCCCTGATTTTACCTGGCGTGAGAGTGAGGATATCTGTCGGCTGATCGACCAGTTGCGGCAGGATTGGGGCATTGTCTATGCCTCGGATCACACGTTTTCCAGATAATTATCAAGCTGCAGGTAAGCAGGAAAACAATATTTATTAATTAATACATTAATTGCCCGCTTCAGTCTAGACAACTGGGAATACCAGCTCAATTGCAAAGCTGGTTTCAAGTTCCGGTTCCGGTAAATTGATTTCAATTGCCAAACGTCGGGCATATTCACGCACAAAATAAAGGCCAAGCCCGCTGGCTTTCTGGCGACCGGGGTTGCAGCCGGTAAACCCCTTGTCGAAAATAAACGGCAAGTCTTCAGGCGAAACGCCGGGACCGTTATTGGCAATAATCAACCTTGCGCCTTCGGTTTCGCTCGTTGGCTTCTCCAGCCGGATTGTAATCAGGCCGTTCACAGTAGCTGAATACTTGATTGCGTTGCTTACTAACTGCGCGAGCAGGAAGCTCAATACCCGTTCGTCACTTGTGACCAAGCAGGGCAGCAGCGCAACCTCTGTTTTAATCTGTTTTTCTTCAATCAGAATCGAAAATTTCTCTAAAGTATCCTGCACAAGCTCAGACAAGGCAATCTGGTCAAAACGGTAGTCAGCATGATCTGCCCCCAGTCGGGCGTAAAAAAGGATTTCGTCTACATTTGCGCTTATGCTGTTGGTCACGTGTTGCATCCGGCGCAGAACATAAGGGCTCATTTCCTCCTGACGCTTATTCAGTAACAATACCGCCAGAGATAGCGGTGCTTTCAGTTCGTGCGTCCAGGCTTCAATGTATTCCTGATATTGTCTGAGCTCCAGCTTTTGCGCTCGGATTTCAGTTGCCTGTCTGCGGAGTCCTTCACAAAATTCTTTGATTGGTTCCTGCAAAGCCGGATCAACTGCTGCCAGCAACAGAGCCTGGTTGTCATTATCCGGTTCAAGCAGAAAGCATTCGAAAGCAGCCTTAGTACGCTGGATTTGACGTCGTTCCAGCAGATAAGCTATTGAGACTATAAGCATTGTAAACAAGACAAAAAAGAGAGACATAGCGCCCAGTGCCTGAGGTCGGAGCAACCAGACAACAAAAAGGTATACCAGATTTATCAGCAACAGCATCATCAGCCGGCTTCTTATTCTATTTATAAATTTCAGCATGACCAGGGTACCTGCTCTTCCGGCACTTGCAGCCGATAGCCCTGCCCGCGTATAGTTTCCACCATGTTTTCCCAACCCAGGCTACTCAGGCTTTTACGCAGGCGGGTCAGATTGACCGGCAGAATATTATCGCCGATATAGGTTTCATTTCCCCAGACATGCGCGATAATTTCGGTTTGAGATACTGTTTCGGGAAATTTCCGCATTAATATTTCGATTATTTTTCCTTCCGTTTCTGTTAAAAGCAGATGCCGCTCGCGCTGAACCAGTTTCCAAGTCTCCGGATCTAGTGTCAGAGGACCGGCCCGGACTAACCCACGTACGAGCCTGTATGTTTCCAATAGGCGCTGCACACGGGCTAATAGCCGATCTGAATCAAAAGGCTTGGTCAGGTAATCGTCTGCACCTAAACCAAGAGCGGCCAGCTCGTCAGTCAGGGAGTCACGGGCGGTCAGCACAAGAATCGGGAACGAACTCCTGAGTTTAAGAAAACGGCAGATATCAAAACCGGAGGAACCGGGCAGGTTTAGATCAAGTATCAAAAGGTCGGGTTGGTAGCTCAAAATTTCGTCTGTCGGACGGGCAAAGTCAGTCAACACTGCTACTGAATAACCGGCATCCGTGAGAACCGCCTGCAGTTCCCTCGCAAGGAAAAGGTCGTCTTCCGCGATCATAATTTTCCAGCTTAGTATAGTCACTTATTTGTCCTTGTCCTTTATAAGAATTAAATTCCACTCAGCTTCGATTTGTCTGCTCCAGCTGCAGGCTGCTTACGTCGCGCTGTGCTGCTTGTTTTACCAGTGATATGTAAAACAATTGTACCAGCACAAAGCCCGCCAGAGCCACAGCTGTTAACCCCAGTAAGAGCAACGGATCAGCTTCCGGTGGCAGCTTTGTAAAATGTAGAAACAGCGTCAGGATGGCAAATATGCTGCTGACTACGGCCGGAACCAATACCAGATTAAAAAAGAGGCGAATCTGCTTAGCAATTGAATCTGCCATGTCGCGGCGACTTGCACCCAACGTAAGTAGTGTCAGGTAGCGATGTCTTGTGCGACGTTGCTGGATCAGGTACTTGAGTCCGATGACGGTATTGCCGATCAACAGAAACAGTACGCCTAGATACAAAGTCAGGTAGCTGCTCGCTACATTGTAAAAAAGATTGCGGCCAATTCCGCCAAGGTAGCTCTCATATGCCAAATCTTGCGATTTTAACAGCTCCTCGAACTCCATAATAGCTTGCAACAAGCCCTTTTCTTCGACAAAACTGTTTGAAAGGTGCAGATTCCAGGCAAATGGCTCTGTTTCATTCACGAGTGTGTGATAAACATCATCTGGCACAATATAAGCAAGATAAAGTGTAATAGCCCGGTCGGCAACGATATTTTTCTTCTGTACTTCTGGGTGCAATCTATAACGCTGACCGCCCACAGAAACATTGATTTCGGGTTTCAGAGCTTTTTCTAAAGTTGACACCATAACCTCAGAATTCGGCATTGAAGTATAAAGCGCAAACTCATCCGCTGCCAGCTGGAGCGGCGTTCCTCGCTGAGCCTCGAGCAAGGCGTTGTAGCCGGAAGCGGCAATCAAATATAACCTGTCATCATGTTCAAACCGTTCCAGCAGATTATCTCGATAATTTGTTTCCGGCTGTTGACGAAGTGCTGACTGTAGCTCGGTTGTAGTGATACTTTCTGCGGTGAAAGCCAAATAAACTGGATAAGCAGCTTTTATCTTACCTGCAACGCCTTCTGAATCGACAAAAGTCTTCACCTCACTAGTCGAAGCCTGCAGCGAAAAATCAACAGTACGAACATTCTCCGCGCTTTGCTGAGTAATTCTGCCAACTCCATAAGAAAGGCTGGCCATTGCTACTAGCAGAAGCAACGCGGCGATTGCCAAAGCACGGTGTTCAGCGAAAACGGATTCCTGGATCTGACGCATAGTAAAGATCTGCAGACCACTGGCTTCAGTCCTCTGCTTAGCGATCCGCTCACTTTGGTAAAACCCCAGACCGTTATAAAGCTTGAACATGCCTGTGATGCCACAAATTACCAAGGCCAGAAAAACAAGAGGGAATATCGTCAGCCTCACTGCACCTAACCCAAAAACACCAAGCAGGTAAGCCGTTACGAGTAAAATGATACCTGCTTTGAAGCTTCGGTTGCCGTGAGCTTTGTCAATCAGTTGCTGTTTATTCACTGTCACCGTTTTGAGGAAGGAAAGCGGTTCCAGATTCCACATGCGCAAAGCGAGTATAGCCAAGGCGACCATTTGAACTAAGATAAAACCAAGGATTGTCCAAAGTATAGCCTGCGGTGACAGGGTTAGCTGGTGCTGGATGATGTCGAGCCCGATCCAACGTGATGTCGCGAGACTGATGCCTTCGGTCAGCAGCATCGCAACCGGTAAACCTATCAGCAAAGCAATTGCGCTGGACCAAAGCTGCTCAACAAAAAGCAGCGCGAAGAGCCGGCTGCGTTTCATGCCCAGAGTCAGGTAAAGGCCGAATTCTCGTTGCCTGTCCTGCAACTCATAACTGAGGGCGAAATAAACCAGAAAAAAGACAAAGAAAAGCGAGATTAAATAAATAACCGGTATAAGTGTCAGCAGTTTGCGAACAGCATCACTTTCTATCGTGGCAAGAAAGCGCATAACATCCTGGCTTTCAAGTGAAAGCAGAGTATAGAAGGCGACAATAGCAATCACGAGCGAGGTGTAGAAAAGTCCATTATTGCGGCGTTTGCGGGCTGAGTTGCGCCAAATCTGCTTAAAGAACATGTGCCCGGCCTCCCCCCAGCTGCGCGATTACAGTAATAATACGTTCATAGAAGCTGTCGTTTGTTTCTGCAGGCAAATGTCTTCTAAGTTCGTGGTAGATTTGCCCGTCTTGGATGAAGAGTATGCGATTACAGTAACAAGCGACGTTGGCGTCGTGGGTCACCATTATTATGGTGCGGCGCTGCTGCTGGTTTACCGCTGCAAGCTGGGTCATTAAAACCTTGGCATTTTTGCTGTCCAAAGCTCCGGTTGGCTCATCTGCCAGAACGATATGAGGATTGGTGATCAAAGCCCTTGCGGCGGCGGCGCGTTGCTTTTCACCGCCGGAAAGCTGTGCGGGAAACTTGTTGAGCTCAGCAGAAATACCGAATAATTCGGCGATTTTCTTTAAAGGCTCTGCCGTGTTTTGGCTGCTGAAACCTTGAAGGTTAAGTGGTAGAGTAATATTCTCGCCTGCGGTCATGTTGTCCAGCAACTCGAATTCCTGAAATATATACCCTATGTCACGACCGCGGTATTCCGCGAGCTGAGAGTCATTGAAGCCGGAGATATCTTTGCCTGCCAGGCTTATTCTGCCTTCAGACGGGCGGATCAGGGAAGCGATGCAATTAAGCAGCGTGGTCTTGCCGGAACCGCTCGCCCCCATAATCCCCAAAAATTCACCTTCAAGCACATCAAAGCTGATGCCCCGCAAGGCCTCAGTCAAATTATTCTTGTCGCCATATGTTTTCCAGAGGCCCTCTACCTGAAGGATCCGGTTTGTCTCACTCATTGAATTTTCCTCCTGTGATAATATCGCATTGATTTGTTAGATTAATTCTAAGGGCCGGAGGAACTGCTGACCACTTACATTCGTTGTAAGTAATCCTCACACTCAAATTGATTGTACCGGTTAAATAATTGATTAACCTATAACCAAATGCTTTTCGCTTAAAGATTTGATAGCCGGATTAGTGAAATTGGCAGTTGGCACAGTCTTACGAAAAATTGCAATTAAATTTAAAGCTTGATTTTCATTATGCTTCCTGTGCTTGCTTATTGTTACTAAGTTACTGTAATAAAGGCGATTTTGGACTGACAAAGAATCAAGAATCTATTCAAAACTCCATTAACATTACGCTAATTCGCGCGATATCAATAAATTGACTTAACATTTATTTAAAACATAAATTATTCTGAATATTCTGCAAATTTTACAATTAAAAGGCGACAAAAATGGTTGTTTTAGTATGCCGTAAATGTTACAGTAGCGTTACATAGTTGTCACCAAATATGCCTATATATGAAATGTAAAAATGAACTTTGATAATCGAATACGGATTGGCGAAGATGTAAACCTCAATGGCGAGCATTTTTGAAAAAGGCAACCGGAGCGAAAGCTCCGCAGCGCAAAGTCAGGAGTCTAAAGGGATTTCCCCATGATCGTCCGACTGCCAAGACGTCTCGTTCGATTGCCCAAAGCAAACAATCTTTAATTCTCTGCCGCCTGATGCATTTTGGTGCGTCCGCGCTGAGTATTATTTTTTAAAGCCTTTTACCTGAATTACTTGGTGTTTCAAGCATTAAAATAAATATCTGATCTCCCTTTAAATAAACTTTATATAAAGCTGCTGATTATTCTTGTTGCGAATTTTGATGTCCTCGCACAGTCCGTATCCAAACCCTAGGATTGTGTTTCAGGAGGACGATATGTATAAGAAAAACATTCGAAAAGTAATATGTGTAATTGTTGCCATGTTAATTGTGCTGCAGGTTATGCCCAGCACCATGGTTAACGCTGTTACACCGGCACCTTCGGCGTATACCAGCACGCCGTCTTTAATTGAGCTTGAGCCCGACTTATCTGGGGTTTCTCAAAATACACATACCAGACCGGATCTAGTCTGGATAAATGGCCCTACTGTATTTTTTGCGGTGCGTTCGACCCATCACTTAAACATCATGACAATTGGTTCAGTTACCAACAATGACTATGATCTTCATACTCCACTTACGAATATTACATTAAATGGTGATCCAAAAGACCCAAGACAGCCGACAGCCTTGACAGGAAATGTCGCGTCATCTCATTGGACGGTTTTCAGGTTCAGTCTTGCTGCCATTACAGCCCTAGGCAGTGGTACACATTCTATCACCATTTCGGCTGATACCAGCGGCCAGGGGCAGGGCCATTGGCTAACTGGCGCAGCATTGGTTGTGAAGGTGCCTACCCCTTCGCTCAACCTCACCAAGACCGGCAGCTTTGCTGCAGGCAGTGACGGCGTGGCGCAGCCGGGTGAGCTCATTACTTACAACTTCACAGTTGCCAACACTGGCAATGTGCCCTTGACTGGTGTAACGCTTAACGACCCGTTGCTGGGCGGCGCGATCACACTTTCCGCGACAACTATTCCGGTCGGCGGTTCCGT
>CAYPHB010000064.1:0-10417 GCA_964410445.1 uncultured Oscillospiraceae bacterium | reverse complement strand
CTTCGCCAAAGCAGTAACAGGCGGGAGCAGTACAAGACCTTGCTCTCATATCTTTTAGCACAAGCCAGCACAGGACACTCATTGACACAATCCCTTGCCACTGCCCGGGCAGATCTGGCAGCGGACTATCCCAGTCGGCATCCCTTCAACCACATATTGCAGCAGACAGAGAATCAGGTGCTGGGGAATCAATCGGCAGCAGCTGTTGTGGATCAGCTAGTGAAAAATCTTGAATGTCCGGAAGCAACGATTGGTCTTGGCATCTTGCGTCGGTTGCCGTTATCGGGATCCCCACTTGTTATATATTTGCGTCGTGCTAATCAATCTCTGGCTGACTTGATTGAGATTAATCGTGATATCGCTGCCCAACACGCCCGCACAGCAGCGGAAGCAGTAATTCTCGCGTTCATGCCGTTCGGCCTGGCTTTTATGTTAAATCAGTCCGGCGATTATTTTGAACCGGCGCTCAGTCATCCAGCCGGCTCAATGATTCTGAGTTCTGCCTTCTTGGTTTCGGTACTGGCATTGGCAATGATACCGCAAGCAATTTCACCTCAAGAGCAAAAATCTAAAAAGCCTCGACAAAAACGACGCAAAAGCAGCAAACCTCAAGTCAGCCAGCGTTATTTGAGTCTGGCTAAAAGTTTACGTCAGATTCTTACCCGATTTCTTGGAGAGAGATGGAATCGTCAGCTCAATGAAGCGCTGCTAAGGACTAAAGGTGAGGCAGCGCGATCCAGAATTGAATATGACATACAAAAACTTAATTTTTTTATCGCCGGCTTGCTGCTTGGCTTGTTGCTGGCGGTTGGTCTATTACAGCCATTATTAGTGCCGATTCCATCAATCGCTTTGATTTTCCTGCAGGATCAGCAATTGTTCAAACAGGCAAAGCAGGAAGAGTTGCATTTGCTAGCCTCATTCCCCTATTTCTTGCAAGTATGTGTTTCTTTGTTGGAAACAGGATTATCCACACATCATGTTCTCAGCGTTACCTCTGCTGCGTTTGCAGAAACTGATGCAAATAGGCACTGGACTATGGATGAGCAATTAGCAGCAAATGATGTCCTTACACCAATGGCAAGGGATGCCAGACAAATTAAAAATGGGCTTCAGGCTGGCTGGCCCGTCGAACAGGTTTTACATCAAGTAGCCAAGCACAGTACCACATCAGAATTGAGAGCCGCTTATCAGATGCTCTTACGTTATAGCCAGCTGGGCGGTGTCGAATTACTGCAGCAGTTGCTGCAGCAAGCCCAAACCTGCTGGACAGTCTATCGCAATATTTCCCGCAGCCGCACGGATGAGCAGTCGTTGCGGATTTTCTTGCCAATGATGTTGGATTTGACTGTAATTTTGATTATTTCCCTGACACCGGCAGTAATAATGCTTGCCACCAGCACATAGCAGCTCTTCCAGTGGGCGATAGCACTTGATAAGAACTAGTTAAGGAGGTCACATGCTGAAGCACGATATATCTTCAAATTTCAGAAATTCAGCCGCAAATAGCCAATTTTTTTCGTTGAGGAGGTACTCTATGCTACAAACAATTCAAACCAATTTATGCCGTATGCGTCAGATCTGCCGTTTGAAAAAAGGATTCGGCACTTTGGAAGCAGTAATTATCATTGCGGTAATCCTGTCCATTGCTCTGCTCTTCCGTAAAACACTAAGTGAATATGCAACCAGATTAATCAATGACGTCTTCGCCGGCGACCCGCTTGCCAACTGAAATGAGTGATTTTATAGAACGCGGTCCTTATGGAGCTCAATTTGTTGTCTATCCTTTAGAACATAGCCAGGAAATTGATTATCAGATGGACATTATGATACAGATCCGTCCGGAGTTTCTGCTGCCGGTTTTTCGCCAGGCAACAGCAAGCGGTCATCGTTACGCTTATCCGGTTACCGGGATGGAAAGTCTGGCAGAACGGGCTGCGCAGAAACCACTAGGACGAAAAGAGTCACTAAGGTTAATCGAAGAATTGCTACAGGTTTTGCCGTTGCTTGAAGATCAACTTTTATCTACCTATCAAGTTTTGTTAAATCCTGAAAGCATTTTCCTGCATTCTGATGACAAACTACAGCTCGTGTTTCGACCATTTTTACCAGCATCTGACGGCGGATCAATTTGTGAACTAGTGAGTTGGCTTGCCCAAAAAGTGGCTGGTAATCGCCTCCTGAAGGAACGTTGGGGAAAACAGGCATTGCAGTTACTTAATGCCGCTACAAGCCACGCCAGCGATAATAAAAGTGAAAGAAATGCAGCCGTTAGTAAAAGCACCAGCAATGCAGCCGTTAGTAAAAGCACCAGCAATGCAGCCGTTAGTAAAATTGCTAGCACGATCGCCGATTGGAAAAGTACAAGTAATAAGCCGATTGGAAAATCTAATAAAAAGTTTTGGCAACAGGTAATTGCATTTCTGTTGCCTGCGCTTTGCGCAGTAATATTGCTCTGGATTGTGGCTTGGCAGGCCAATATTTTAAAGAGGCAAGCTGACTGGAATTTTGGTCTGTTGATAAAGCACAATTGGCAAATTTTGGTGCTTACAGTCCTTATCCTAGTTATTCCTTTACTGTTAAAGTATTTGTTGGCGCAGAAAATTGAAATCAATCCTTTGCCTTTTTTCAAAAAGCTGATCATGGAGATTAAGAAAAAGGCTGATGCCAGCCCGGTAAATCAGGAGAAAATGTGTGAATTGCCGACGGAGTTGCTAAGCTGCCGCCAGGAATTGTTCCGCTTAGCTACTTTGTCTGAGGGCATGATCGGTACTAAAGCTGAAACCGCTGGTCAGAGGGCTTTTATCCTAAATGACGAGTTTATCATCGGACGTGATTCCCGTAGCGTCGATTTATGCTTGACCGGTTATGCTATCGGGCGGCAACATGCGCGCATTACCAGACAAGGCGCAGCGTTCTTCATTACTGATCTTGGATCAAAAAATGGCACTCGCCTGAATGGCGAGCGCCTTAATAAAATGGAAACCATATTATTGCCTGATACCTGCCAGCTGCAATTTGCTGATCGTCTTTTTTATTTCGAGGCAGAAAAACTGCCTGTGGGAGCTTAAAGCTTTTAGTTACTTTGTGCCAAAGAGGCGATCACCGGCATCTCCGAGGCCAGGAACAATGTAGGCATGGTCATTCAGCTTTTCATCGAGAGCGGCACAGAAAATAGGCACGTCCGGATGGTCACGATGGAGCCGCTTGATGCCTTCAGGTGCTGCGATCAGACACATGAATTTGATAGCTTTAATGCCGCGTTGTTTCAGAAATGTGACCGCCGCCGAAGCAGAGCCTCCTGTTGCCAGCATTGGATCGAGCAGGACAATTTCGCGTTCCTCGGCATCTTCTGGCAGCTTGTAGTAATACTCAACTGGTTCAAGTGTTTTAGGATCACGATAAAGGCCTATGTGGCCAACCTTTGCCATTGGAAGCAAGTTGAGCATACCGTCCACCATGCCGAGCCCGGCGCGTAAAATCGGTACCAGAGCCAATTTTTTACCGGCCAAAACTTTTGAATGTGAAATCGCGATTGGTGTTTCAATCTCAACATCCTTCAGCGGCATATCGCGAGTTACCTCATACGCCATCAGCATGGAGACTTCAGATACCAGTTCGCGGAATTCTTTCGTGGTGGTTCGTTTGTCACGCATCAGGGATATTTTGTGCTGAATCAGCGGATGATCGAATATAAAGACGTTTTCCATTGACATATGTACTCCCCCAATTGCAAATGCTGCAAAATTATTTGAAATTTTCATCCTCTAGGGCCATGATTTCATTAACGCGAACCTGGTGCCGGCCGCCTGCTTCGAATTCTTCGTCGAGGAAAGCATCTACAATGGCAAAAGCGAGCGCTGAGCCAACAACGCGCCCACCCAGGGCCAAAATGTTGGCATTATTATGCTGACGGGCCATACGCGCCATATATTCATTGGTCGCAATAGCCGCACGTATGCCTTTGAACTTATTTGCTGTTATGGAAATACCAAGACCAGTGCCGCAGATTAAAATTCCGAAATCTACTTCTTTAGCTTGAACAGCTTTGGCAACCTGCTGGGCAAAGGGTACGTAGCTGGCGGAATCTACCCCATTGGGCGCACCGTAATCAATCAGCTCGTGGCCGCTTTTCTTTAAATGATCCATGATCAGTTTTTTTAGCGGATACCCCGCATGGTCACTACCTAATGCAATTTTCATGTCTGACTCCTTTCGGCGAAAAATCGCCTGTGTAATTTTAGCACTTGTACACGAGCTGAGGCAATATAACAGCTACAAGTCGCGGTGAATAAAGCAGCGACGCCCACTATTGTAATCAGCAACTGTTTGCCCGTTACCCTCGAGAAGATATTTGTAAGTAGTTAGGCCATCCAGTCCGACCGGCCCGCGCGCATGGATTTTTGACGTGCTAATGCCAACTTCTGCACCGAAACCATAACGATAGCCGTCACTGAAACGGGTTGAAGCATTATGAAAAACATTACCCGAATCAACCAGCTGGCGGAAGAGCGCGGCGGCAGAGTCATCAGAGGTAACAATGGCATCCGTGTGGCCAGAGCTATATGTGTTGATGTGATCGATCGCGGCTTCAAGGCAGGGGACAATCTTCAGCGATACTTTGTAATCCAGATACTCAGTGTGCCAGTCTTTAACTGGTCCACAGTTCAACAGGCTGGAAACCTGTGGGTCACCATATATTGTCACGCCGGCAGCCCGCAAGGCTTCAGCCAAGGGATGCAAAAGCGATTCTGCCAGGCTTTCATGCAACAAAATGGTCTCTGTCGCATTACACACAGAAACGTATTGAGTTTTGCTGTCTACCGCAAGTTCAATAGCCATCTGCGGATCTGCGGCCTGATCAATATAAAGGTGGCAAACACCGTCTGCATGCCCGAGCACAGGAATTCGGGTATTGTCCATTATATAGCGCACAAATTCGTTGGAACCGCGCGGGATTAGTAAATCAACATCCTTATCCTGTGCCAGCAAGTCATTTACATCAGAACGGGTTTCGAGCAGTTGAATCCAGCCTGCCGGTAAACCGGCTTCAGCTCCGGCTTCTGCGATCAAACTGGCTAATTCGCGATTTGTTTCCAGCGCTTCTGACCCGCCTTTAAGTAAAACGCTGTTGCCGCTTTTAAGGCAGAGAGCAGCGATTTGGACCAATGCATCGGGTCGGGATTCAAAAATAACTCCAATAACACCGATCGGACAGCTTACCCGGCGCAGCTCCAGCCCCTCATCCAGAGCCCGATCCAGAGTAACCCGCCCCAACGGGTCAGGCAAACCTATCAGATCACCAATTCCCGCCACCGAGTTCTTGATTTTGCTGTCGTCAAAAACCAGGCGCTTGAGCAACGGCGCCCCCAACCCTTCCCGTTCGCTTCTTTCAAGGTCAACGTGATTTGACGCAACTATTCTATCGCGAGAATTAAGCAGGGTTTGGGCAATCAATTTCAAAGCTTCGTTGCGCTGCTTTATATCAGCAGCGGCTAGTTGGCGTGCTGCTAATCTGGCCTGGTGGGCGGATTCTGCAACGTGGTTCATTTTGGCACTCCTTTTTTGCGGACTGGATTTTTACTTTATATGTTTTAAAAATTGCGGTCCAACATTTATGACACAGTCATTCTTGCCTGAAAATTGCGTTTCCACATTTGTGGATATCTGGATAAATCCAAGCTTTCTCCTGTGGATAATGTGGATAACTCTGTGTATAACCGGCAGGACAAGGGGTTTTAGACTTTCGCTTCTCTAAACGCCTGAAACTGCTGACTTTCACAATTTATTTTTAATTAGCTCAAAAACTGTACATATATTCGTCTATCAGGCTTAGAGCTTGAATTCAGCAGGTTTAGCACTTTTCTACCAAGCTATCTTGTCGTGCTTTGTCCTTAACTGGCGGACATTGTCGTTAACTTGTCATAACAACTTGATTAGTGAATTATTGAGCATATAAACTTTTTCTGCTGCCCAACAATTCACACGGCTGGGTACGGCCTTTGATACTATTTTTGTGCTTGTAGAAAGTTAACGGTTCAATGTGAAGGTATCTTTTACGGCGTCGTACGACTCCGGAGTGCCGATATCAATGCAATCACCGTCAAATAAGTAGACACGCACGGGTTTACGCTGATAAAGCCAGGCCGGGAAGTTACCGGGAGCATCGGGCGGATTGCCTTCTGCCAGATACTGACTGATCATTGGAACTGTTTCCTGTTTGTAGAAATATGTAGCGAATACAGCAATATTCGTTTTCGGTTGTTGTGGCTTTTCCACCAGATCCAAAACGTGATTGTTTTCATCAAGTTCAGCAATGGCATAACGGGTCAGGTCTTCAGTTGGCTCCATCTCGCGGGCGAGGATTGTATCTTCATTGTGCTCCTTGAAGTAATCGTAGGCATCTTTTAAATAATAAGTAAACAGATTGTCTCCGGCAATTACGAGCAGGTCATCATCAATACCGAAATGTTCAATGCACAACTTAATGTCGCCAATCGCTCCCAGCTTATTGGTGTCGTCGGTTGTCTGGTCATCCAAAACAATCAGTTTTTTCCCATTTGTTAGTTTGCGGGTAGCCGCCCATTCTTCAAAATGGGCTGCGAAACGGTTGTTCGTTACCACAATTATTGTTTCCAGGTCGGGTAAGGTATCCATTTCATCGACAATGTAATCAATAATCGGCTTTCCGGAAACAGGCAGAAGCGGTTTGGGGCGATCCTTTGTTAATGGGTAGAGCCGGGTTGCATAACCGGCTGCTAAGACAACTCCTATCACGTGCAGTCACTCCTTTGCTTTTCGATAAGGGTGTTTGAAATAATGATACATGGTACAACGGATATTACCGTTATATAGCTTACGGCGTTTATCGGCAGGTAAGCCAATAATGCGTTCAAAACGGACCTCGGGTGAAAGTACAGACAAACGCACATCGGGGCGGGCTTTGCCATTTTCCAGAAAAGTGCGCCCGATGCCATCAATGAGCTCCTCCGCTTCATGCTCGTCCAGCATCCGTTCACCGTAAGGCGGATTCGCAATCACCAGAAAGCGTTCAAAACCAGACAACTCCCGCATACGCTCCGAGGTTAAACTTAGGGCGTCTGCCTGTTCAAACCGAATTAAGGACTCGACACCGGCACGCTCGGCATTGCCGCGTGCGGCTTTAATGGCGGCGGGATCAATATCGGTGCCAAACAGAAATGGCAGTGCCCGTTCAGCAGGTTGATACAAATCATCAGCTTCTTCCCTGGCGCGATCGAAGGCAGCTTTACCTATAATCGGCCAGATTTCACCGGCAAAATTACGAAAACGGCCCGGGGCGCGATTAGTAGCAATAAGAGCAGCTTCAATCGGAAAAGTGCCCGAACCGCAAAACGGATCAAATAACACTTCATCGCTGGCCGCTTGATAGCGCGATAGCTGGATCATGGCCGCCGCCAACGATTCGCGGATCGGCGCCTCGTGGCGCAGCGGACGATAACCGCGTTTGTGCAAACCATCGCCGCTGGTGTCTACCATAAAAGTTACTTCGTCATTGACAATTGAAAACTGAATCCGCACAACGCCGCGTTCTTTTTTCTCCGGCAGCTGAGCGTTATCCGGCAACCCGGCAGCATGCAGTAGACGGGCAACTATCGCTTTTTTGATTATCCGCTGGCAAGACGGAATGCCGAAAAGGATCGATTTGCGGGAATAACCGTTAACAATAAAAACAGCTTGACTGGGAATCCAATCCTCCCAAGGCAAGGCACGGGTATTGTCGAAAAGTGCATCGAAATCCTTGGCTATAAAAGAAGTCAGCGCTGCTAACACACGTTCCGCGGAGCGCAACCAGATGTTGGCCCGGGCGATTGCCTGGGCTGCAGCTGCTTGTGAACCTGGATCGAGTATGATTTGCGCATCAGTAACTTTGATGTTTTCCCGCGGATACCCCAGCGCGACTAACTCATCTGCCACAACTGATTCAACCCCAAAAAGCGCTGTTGCCACAAGTTTCATCGCGTCACCATCGGTAGCAAAAATAAAGCTGCCGCCTTTCTAGAAATGATCAGATAATTAGCAACTATTATAGCAGGCTTGGCTGATCGTGTCTTTTCGAGGGTAGCATCAAGGCAAATATATGCCAAAATGCCGAATCGTGGTTTTTCGAGGCATCACGGTAAATATATGCCGACGAACACGCGGGTCGCAAGAGAAAGCAATCCACCTCCAACTATGTCGGAAAGCCAGTGAACATCGAGATAAAGCCGCCCATAGGCGGTAATAAGAGCATTAAACGTCAAATAAACGGAAATCAGAATGATTGTCGGCAAGGATAGATACGGAGCTAAAACAGAAGGTGCCAGAAGTGCAAAGGTGGCTGCAGCTGCAGTATGGCCGCTGGGGTAAGAGCCGGATTTCATGATGCGGTGAGTCAGATCCTGGGGCGGGCGGCTGATCGCTGAAATCTTTTTGGTAACGCTGACCAGTGTTGTCTGCCAAAACATGGCGGCAGAAAGTATGAAGGGCCGGAGCCACTCGCTGGTTGTAAAGCCAACAGCCAGTGATACCAGCAGTACCTGCAGTGAAAGCATTGGTGCATCATTCCAGCGATGAGTAAAAATCATCAATGGTCGCATCCTGATATTGCGTCGGCTTTTGATAAATTTGCGAAAACGCTCATTAATACCAGCGAGGCGAGGGTTAATCAAAGCCAGCAAGATATAAAGTGACAATAATACTGCCAGTGCCATTACTCTAACTGGTTCCAATCAGCCACCTCCTGTCTGGTGGTCATTGGCAGAAGCTTTTTTGGGGACAGAATACTGGTAATTCGGAAATCGGGTGATAACCGGATAGGCGCCAATGCCGGTCAATGTGCCGGTTATGACACTGGTTAGAAGCAGTGGCGGCAGGTAGGCCAGCAGTAACATTGGTTCGGCAAGTATAATAACCGCGACAATGGTCTGGCCGACGTTGTGTGCCGCGGCGCCGGCAATACTAAGGCCGATCAGGGAAAAGGCACGCCCTTCCCAGTGACTAAGCACCCACATGGTCAGCAGGGCCAAAGCACCGCCGCTAAGTGAGAAAAACAACGTTGTTGGCCCCAGAATCATACCCATAATCAGGGAGCGGGCAAGCAGAATGACAATCGCATCCAGCGGTTGCAGACGTAGCAGCGCAAATAGGGTTACGATGTTGGCAAGTCCCAGCTTTATGCCTGGGACAGGTACGATTAGTTCCAAGGGAATCCAACGTTCGATAATTGAAAGCACGAGCGCAAGCGCGATCAACACGGCGTTAAGCGTCAGACGACGTGCTCGTCTGCGCGTGAATGCCTCACTTTCTCTTACCGAACGGTTTCTGCCGCTTTTGTTGTTTACTGCATTCACTCAATAACACCTACTGCATAACAATGTCGATATCATCATTTGGCGCGCTGGGACCAGTGATTTTCAAGATAAGGTGCCCTGGCACACAGGCAGCTACCTGCCCATTGCGTTCTACCCAGCCGGTTCGCACACAAACCTGGTCGGGACAATCAACTGTAGCAAAACGAATCTGGCCGTTACCGTAAGCAATCAAGTAATGGTAGCCCTGCGATTCGTGGGTAAAAGAGCCTTCAGACTGAAGTTCTGCAATCGGTCGGGTGAATATGGTACGACCGTCAGAAGTCAGCACCGCGACTCGCGCTTGGCTGGTTAATCCTTGTGGTGCACTGAGCAGCAAGACAATAGCGAGCATGACTATCAATCCCGTGACAAAAAAGTCTCCCCAGCGCAGGCGCCTGTACCAAGGCTGCGACTCAGCTGGTAGAAGGCGCCTTTCTGTTTTTGTTTGTGGAGATTTTGATGTGCCCATTTATACTCCATTTAATAGTTGATGCTAGTTCACATTAATAGCTGATGCTAGTTCACATGCTGCTGTTAGCGCGGAAATCCGTGTCTTCAGCTCACCGCGCTTCAGCTCACAAAAATTCTAAAGAATGTGCTCGATGTCAACACATTCCGCGCCGGCAGCTTCAGCGATATCTTCAATAAAGCGCACGATTTCATCAATCGATGCCTGAGCATGCGGACTGGAATTACTGACAACAGCCAGGCCAAGCACAATGCTTTGCTGGCGATCTAGGGCGTCAATTTCCGCGATAGAGACATTAAACCGACGCTTCGTTTGATCCAGAACGCTACGCACAATCTGACGCTTATCCTTGAGCGAATGTGACTCCGGTACATATAAAGTCATGCGAATTGCCGCTATTTGCATACTTAACCTCCTGTCCTTTGCTATTTTACGACGAACAATGGCAAGTGTGCTACTAATTTCAACAATACTGGCAATTTAACTAAATTGACAGTCCCGTCTTGATATTCTAGAATGTTTCTGCATTTGGTCGCGTAGCTCAGCAGGATAGAGCGTCGGTTTCCTAAACCGCAGG
>CAYPHB010000063.1:2889-10596 GCA_964410445.1 uncultured Oscillospiraceae bacterium | reverse complement strand
CAATTCCTCAAGCACCCAAGGCTTCGCTGTACCATTTGTAACCACAACATTTTTTAAGCCCTTTTCGGCAGCTAGACTGGCGCAATCACGAACAAATTCATAACCGATCAAGGGTTCATTATAGGTATAGGCAACGCCGATATTGCCTCGGGGAATTTGATCCAAAGCTCGTGAAATCAGTTCCTCCGGCGTAATTTCCAGGTAGACGACTGATTCATTGCCCATCGAAATATCATAATTCTGGCAGAAAGGACAGCGCAGATTACAACCGTAGCTACCTACTGAAAGAATGTAACTGCCGGGATGAAAACGGTTCAAAGGCTTCTTTTCGATCGGATCAAGCGCCATAGATGATATTTTGCCGTAGTTATCCGCGATAATCTGACCAGCGCGATTTGCTCTGGCACCGCAAAATCCCTTGTGACCTGCAGGAATAACACAAGCCTTAGGACAGATTTCGCATAATATGCCTTTGCTCATTGATAACGCACCACCTCGAACCGCTCCAGATTATAGGCTGAATCAGGAGAAATTCCCGCTTTCCGCAAGGCTATTTCCACTTGCTGCTGCGGTGTTGTTACGCCCTCCAGATCAGGCAGCAATAAACCGCGTTTTCTGCCCTGACTGACAATAACGCCATATCGTTCAACATCAAGTTCAGCAATGGAGCTAATCGGTTCAGGTTCACCCAATACGTCGACGCTGTAAACCAGTTTATCCAGTTCAGCCGATGTTATCGGTTCAAAACGCGGATCACAGGTTCCTGCACTGACAGCATTACGAATAACTTCCTCGGCAATAGTGTCCTCTACCGGGTTTATCGTGCCGATACAGCCTCTTAAGTGGCCTGCTTTTTTTATTGAAACAAAAACGCCTGCCCTTTGGTCTGTCAGGTTAGCCGGCAGCCCGGTTGGCAGGCTGATGAGTTTACCATCATGGACATATGATTCCAGCGAGGTTCTGGCCAGATTAACAATCGGGCTTTCAGTTTTTCTGATGATAGAGACCGGCAGAAACGAAGCCACTGCATAGCCCACACCAAACGGTCCTTCATAGGAGAGCAGCTCAGAGTCTACAGTAATCCCGTCCAACGTTCCGGCCATGATGATAAATGATCGCAAGCCACATTCGCCTGCAGCTTCAGCAAAATCCTCTTTAAATTCCAGGAACAGCTGAAAATCCCCGCTGGCCATAGCTTGGGTAATCTGCTTATCAAAATCAGGACCTTCGGGCGCGTAACCATAAGGTCCGTCCTGCTTAAGTTTGTGTGACAAATCCCCGCTGGCAACAACGACAACTCTGCGTGAAAGCTCTGCCGCCGCTTCCCTGATACATTTACCGAACCGATAGTGCTCCAGCAATGTCAACCCTGAGATGCCTATGCGAACCAGACGATAGTTTTTCAGGTACTGATTTATAAAATAAAGCGGTACCATGGTGCCGTGATCCAGCTGTTTATCGCGTTCGCCCATAGTTCCTGCGGCCAGTCCGGCCTTTGCCGCCTGCTTTTCGATCAAATTGACCAGTTCGCTGTCGTAATCAACCTCAATGCTGGTCTTGTAATCCCTGAACCGGCTCAGGTTTCCGACAGCTCCGCTGCCGGGTGAAATGTGGATATAATCCTGATACATCACAGAATGAGGTGTGATAACGACCACAGTATCCGGCTTTAGCTCTCCGATCTGCCTTGCTGCCTGCTGGTAAGAATCAATGGTGTTCTGGATTTTGTGTTCCTCGCCTTTACCCACCTCAGGTATAATCAACGGCGGATGCGGTACTATATAACCTGCAAGGATCGACATAGAATCTACCTCATAGTTATTACTTACCGAATTTGTTCTTTGCCATTGTCAGGCCGATATTGATGGCATCGACAAGGCTTTCTTCATTGGCTCTGCCTTCACCGGCTTTACCGAAGGCAGTTCCGTGGTCAACTGAAGAACGGATAATCGGCAGTCCGATGGTGCAGTTTACGCCGCTCATGGATGAATACTGATTGGTCTTCAGATCAAGCTTGAAACCGTCAAGTTTCAGGGGAATATGGCCCTGGTCATGATACATGGCAACAACTACATCGTACTGGCCTGCCCGGCACTTAACAAATACTGTATCGGGCGGCACAGGCCCGTCAACATTAATACCTTCAGCTTTCGCCGCTTCAATTGCCGGAATAATTTCCTGCTCTTCTTCCCAGCCGAAGAGGCCATCTTCTGAGCAATGAGCGTTCAGGCCGGCAACACCGATTTTCGGATTTTCATAATCCAGCAGGCGCAAACCTTCATCCGCCAACCGGATAACAGCTAGCACGCGGTCTTTCTTTACCAGATCGCAGGCTTGTCGCATCGAGCAGTGAGTTGTTACATGAATGACTTTAATCGCTTCACCGATCAGCAGCATGCCGTAATCTTCAGTGTTTGTATAATCAGCGAATATTTCCGTATGACCGCTATAGTGATGCCCCGCCAGGTTAATAGCCGCTTTATTGATCGGCCCGGTTATTACGGCGCTGATTTTCTTTGCCATAGCCAATTCAATACCTTTGACGACATATTGGAAAGAAGCCTCGCCGCAAAGCTTCTGCACCTTTTTGTATTCCCAGCTGCCAGGTGCAAGGAAGTTCAGATTGATCAAATCGACCGTGCCAAATTCACCCTTGGCATCCTCGACATTTTCAATCAGATTGATTTTTAAATTGGTGTGGGAAAACTTGTTCGCGTCTTTTATAGCCTCATAATCGCCAATGACAATCGGCACGCATTTTTCATAAATGTCCTGATACTTCAGTGCCTTAACTGTAATTTCGCCGCCAATGCCGGCCGGATCCCCCATTGTAATTCCGATAACTGGTCTCATTGCTTGTTTCTCCTCTCGACTCTGTATGCCGCCTCAGTTGCGTGTCGAAACCGGCAGCAAATACTTTTTCAACGGTGCTGATTAATAATCAGGAACATTAATGATCCTCATAATTGTTTGCTGAATACCAATTATACCCTGAAAAACAGCGAATTTGGTTAAATCAATTTTAGTTTACCGCCTGATAATAATTTCCTTCGTGATGTCGATTTTATATTCAAACCTGACGGTTTCCTCGCTATCTGCTTTAACAGGCAGGTCAAATTCCACCTGCCAGGCATCCTTCGGCTTAAAGTCATGGCTTGCAGAAACCATCTCCCAGTTGCCCTTCTGCATATGATGGCGGAACCGGATTGCCGCGGTTTCGGTTCGGTGATTCCTGATTTTGACCTCATACCAGAAATGCTCAAAACCTGCTAGTTTTCGATGCTGCTTTTGAGTATATTCGAAAGTTATGTCAAATGCATTGCCTATGCAGAGCCTGATATCCTCATCAACCGGAGTATGGTCGAGTTCATCTTCACCGATAAATTCGAGCGATCCATCTGCCTCATCGGCCTGATATAGTTTGACTTTACCTTTGGGGAACGGCAACCCAAGCCCGCCTGCTTTGCGATTGGCAAATTCAATAATTACCTCAGCCTTGTCACTAAATTGATCAAACTCAAAGCGTTTCAGATACGGTATATCAGCAGCACTTAATAAGCAGATCTGCTTGGACTGGTTGTTCTTCAGCGTTGTTGGCTGATTTAGAGTGTACATATGGTATTCAAAGAAAGTTTTTTCCTCGGCAGCGGGCGCAGCCGAGTACATCAACTTACTGGTTATAATCCTGTCTTCAAACTCATCCTCAATTCGATTAACATCGCCCGCGATCAGCTTAATCCTGGCATCAGTAAAGGTCGTGCCGCTTTCATTTTCAATCTGAGCCCAGCAGACTAAGCTCATGACTTTTTCTTCGAGTTCGATAACATAGTTGGCTTGCCAGTTGAAGCCCTTGCTCAAATAGGAAACTTTCAGCGCTTCAGCTTTTGTCGGCTCAATTTTCCAGATTAAAGCCGGCTTAACCAGAAGCCCGGCAGGTAATGAAGGCAATATCAGCTCGTCACTGGAATCCACATATATTTCCTTTGTTTCAGAGTCTTCCAGAACGCAACCGGTTTCACCTTCAGCTGCCAAAAGACGGCAGGCCCTGCGATCACCGGTTTTCCGGTCTTTCAGGAAAACTTCCCGGCCAAGGTACTTCTGCAATAATTTCCCGCGGCCTACCAGGTCATACTCGTAATTGAACTCTTGAATGGTTATTCCTTCAGTCAGCAAAGAATCGGTTTCGATCAGCTGGGCGACATCGGCATACACCAGCTCAGTTTCAGAGCCATCGAGGTTGACTGTGCGCAGCTCTTTGACGGCGCCGAAACCTCCGTTATAGATAGTCAATGAAAGGTCTTCAGTATCAAGAGCAGAAGATAATTTCCGGTTCATACTTCACCTTATTATTTACTTCTCAATTGCCGATAACACTGTTTGTTGCTGCAAACAAATCTACCGGCAAGCGGTTAGAGTTGTTGTGACTAAAGCACAAATACTACGTTTTCTATCAGGTTCGATTTTAGCATATCAGTCAATTTATAGTCTCCGACATATCCTGATTTAACCGATCAAAGGATTACATTAAAGAAGCTCTGGCATCAATGTTTCTTGCTTGTTAATTTAAGAATCAAGGCGGCGGCTCCAATAATGATAAGCACTGCAGGCAAAATCAGGCCTGAACCAGGATTCGACTGAAGATTATCTGCAGATTCTTTCTCCATTGGTACTGACGTTGGTTGGGTAGTAAATGTTGGTTGCGTGGTTGATGTCGTTTGTACAGTTGAGATTGGTTGTGTAGTTGAAATTGGCGCCGCCGGTGCCTGGGTTGGCGCTGACGTCGATAGCGGCTGCTCTGTATTGCTCGACGCAGTTGTTGGTTCTGGTGAAAGTATTACCGTAGGAGCCGAAGTTAGCATCGGCGTGGGCGCTGGAAAAGACGACGGTGAAGGTGCCGGTTCAAGTGTTGGTATTGGTGTTGGCGTCGATGTTGGCGATGGTGCCGGCACAGGTGTAGGTATCGGCGTTGTTGTTGGTGCCGGCGTTGGCGTTGACGTCGGCGCAGACGTAGGCACCGAAGTAGGCGTCGGAGTGGGCGTTGGTGCCGGTGTAGGTGCCGGTATAGATGTCGGTGTGGGTGTAGGTGCTGGCGTGGACGTGGGCGTCGGCGTAGGTGTGGGCGTTGGCGTAGGTGTGGGCGTAGGCGTTGGTGTAGGCGTAAGCGTTGGCGTAGGCGTAGTCGTTGGTGTAGGCGTTGGTGTAGGTGTAGGCGCAGGCGAAACGCTTATCGTTATTTTAGCAGATATGGGCAGGTAATTTTCATCCCCTGCTTTAGTAACCAAAATCTCCGCTGTGCCGGCTTTCAATACGGTTACGACACCTGTAGAGGGATGCACAGCGACAGCATCGCCAGCCGTAACGCTGAAACTAAAACGCCCAAAGCCACTGCCGCCGCTGACAACCAGAGTAAACGGGCCATCACCATCAGTAAGCACGCCAGGCAGGCCGCTTATAGCCAGAGGAGCCTGCTCTAAACGTAAAACTACATAATTTAAATTGCCGTCAGCAGCAGTATAGTAGCTGTCCCAGCCAGAGTTTGGTTCATATTCAGCTGTAATAATGTAAGTTCCCGCGCCGGAAACCCAACTTGGCCGCAAGGCGGACATCGCCTGGGCAGAACCATCGGCCGTACGGTTCAAACTCGCACGGCCGATTTCCCAGCCGTTGCTGCGGAATACAATTTGCCCTTGCGGCCTTTGTGCTGAAAGGCCACTGAAACAAGCTGACAATTCCACTGGCTCATAGGCGTTGGCGGTATTTGCCGGCGAAGCCTGAACAGCTGTGCAGGTTAACAGCTTTTTTCCATTCAGATAATACCCTGCATCAAGCTGCGCCCCGGCGCCGCTGACTGTACCAGTAACATAATTTTTAAGCGAGTCTGTGCCGTTGCGCGTGAGGTTCACTGTCGCGTTGTTTAGCAAAACTATACTGCCGCCGAAAACCTGTCTGTTCCCTGAACCAATATCAAATCCGTCTATGCCGCCTGTTGCTGTAAGTGATGTTCCTTCACCTTGGATAAGCAAATCGCCGCCATCGCTTCCATTACCGCCGCCGATTCCGGCGCCGCCGCCCAATCCAAACGCCTCAACTGTACCACCGTAAATTCCGATTTTGCCGGCAGGCAAGCCGCTATTGCCGCCAATGCCAGCACCATTGAAGCCGCCGCTGGCTACCAGACTGCCGGAACCCTGAATAGTTAATAGTGAATCGCGTGACACGCTGATACCAGCAAACCCGGGTGAACCTGTCAGATTGTTTTCGAACAAAAGACGCATGTTTGCGTTTACCCCAACAAGACTCAAAGCGGAATCGAGTATGGGATTAATATTCGTACGAACCAGAATCAAGTCAACCTTTCCCGGTAATGTACTTACACTGCGCAGGTTTGTATTACCGGTCAAAAGGAATGGCTTGCTGTGCATGCCCTGCAATGTCACTTTATTACCGTCTACTAAATACCCTTCCCCGCTGGCCAAGGACTCGGCTTCAAGGTCAATCAAAGTCGCGTCGAGCCGGATTCCATTTTCGTACAAGCCGGCCAATGTACCCGCTGCCGGGCCTCTGAGCAGACAATCGCCAAAAGATACTGTAGATGGCTCAATTCCTTTTTTCGCCAGGATAACTACCGCATCATTTGCTATTTCAACTGTGCCGTCAACACCGCCGCGGCCTCGTCCGATATCCAAACTGTAATAAGCTCCCGCCGCAGTCACTTTACCGCCAAGAATTCTGATTACGCCGCCGTTATGCGTACCTGGGCTGTTCTTACCGCCGGCGCCAATACCAGCACTTCCAGTGTACATCGTGGGGTTGCTATAATCTCCGGCGTAAGCCTTCACATTACCACCTGTTATCGTTATGTTGCCGCCGTTACGATCACTGGCGCTGCCAATACCGGCACCCCAGCTGCCGCCTTTTGCGGTGACATCGCCACCGTCAATAGTGATATTGCCACCGGCGCCCAGACTTCCACCGCCAATACCGGCACCGCCGTATTCAGATGTAGCCCGGACGATCCCTCCTTTGATAACAATCCACCCGCCGTCACTGAACATACCCCCGCCGATCCCGGCTCCGCGGTAGCGGCTGCTGGCGGTAATTTCTCCACCGGAAATTTCGATACTGCTGCCAATTCTGTCGTAAGAGCCGCTCCCGATTCCCGCACCACCATCAAGTGCCCTGGCAGTTATCGTACCGCCGGTTATCAGGATACTGTCGGCCTGTCGCTCAGAACCGCCGCCGATGCCAGCCGGCCCTGAAGAAGTGACAACATCTCCACTTGTTGCTGTTACAGTGCCACCGGAAATTGAGATAAAACCGCCTCTTCCCAGGTTACCGCCGCCAATTCCGGCGCCATCATCGCTACCGTTGGCTGTTACAGTTCCGCCGCTAATGCTGATCGTGCCGCCGGAACCAGTTGGCGTGCCATAAGCTTGTCCTGTACCACCACCTATGCCGGCACTTTTCGTGCCGCCTTTGGCTGTAATGGTTCCGCCCGTAATATTTGTAGTACCGGCATTTGTGTTGTTCCCGCCGCCGATCCCCGCGCCATTTTGTCCGCCGGTTGCCAGGATTGTTCCGCCGTGGATATTAACTTTACCGCCGGCCGTTCCATTATTGCCACCGATTCCTGCGCCGTATTGCCCGCCCTGGACAATAATTTTTCCTGTCCCAGCTTCCTGGGCATAGATTGTCAATGAATTACCG
>CAYPHB010000063.1:0-2789 GCA_964410445.1 uncultured Oscillospiraceae bacterium | reverse complement strand
AAGTTATGACCATAGTCACTGACTATAGTCACTGTCATTAATAATATTAAAACATCAAACAATAAAATCATAGGTGTTAAGATGGAAATTGCAGGTAAAATTTCAAGGAAAGATAAAGCGCTGACAACAAGGAACAACCTTATTGCTGTTGCTGAACGTCTATTTACCAAACATGGCTATGATAGTGTCAGTGTAGATAGAATTGTAGAAACAGCCGGGCTGGCGAAAGGCACTTTTTATGTGCATTTCAAGTCCAAAGACGAGTTATTGATATCCTTGATTTCTGATTATGTTGAAGCTGTAGATTTAGATTATCAGGAGTTTATTGAGAGCTTCGCAGCTGAGGTTCCCGTTGCGGAAATACTTCTGGCTCTGGTGGAGAGAATTTCATCAGTTATCAAGGATTATATTGGCGTGGATAAAATGAAAGCGCTTTATAAAGCTCAGCTTACTGCTATTGACCGTACTGGAACTGCAGCCAGCGATCAACGTTTGCTTTATTCTACAATTAAAGGCCTCTTAGCCCGAGGGATTGAAAAAGGAGAATTCACAACAAATCCGGCTCTGGACGAGCTCGCTAACCACATGGTTTTAAGCATGCGCGGTCTTGCTTATGAATGGTGTATCAGATACCCCGATTTTGATTTGGAGGGACAAGCCGACCAACATTTCAGACTAATGCTGATTGGTATTCTAAAGCGACATTCAGATTAGTAGACCTGACAAAATTGTCCCTTTACGTGATAAAATGAGCTCGTTAAGAGTATAAAAATTCTCTGAATTGCATTGCCTCAATCTAAATGTTTTAGGAGAAGGTCCGGCATGATATCAACAGCACTTGTTGTTAGCATTGTCCTTGTTCTAGGCGTGATTTTTGTTAACGGCTGGACTGACGCACCTAACGCGATAGCCACTGCAGTTTCCACGCGTTGCCTCACGCCACGTGCAGCGGTCATTATGGCCGTGGTTTTTAACACTCTTGGCGCAGGTGTCATGACTTTATTTAATGCAAAGGTAGCCGAGACCATCACTAAAATGGTGCACTTCGATGCAAGCGCTGCAGGAGTTAATCAGTCCTTGATTGTTCTGGCTGCTTCCCTCGCTGCTATTGTTATCTGGGCCACAGCCGCTTGGTATTTCGGCATCCCGACTAGCGAAAGCCACGCGCTTATCGCCGGAATTACCGGCGGTGCGATTGCTTTAGGCAACAGCTTCAGTGCCATTAATATGCAGGAATGGCGCAAGGTTTTGATCGGGCTGGGTATTTCCTCGGTGCTTGGCTTCTTTAGCGGGTTTTTATTCGTTAAGCTGATAGCCGTTATTTTCGCTCAAGTCAAACGTCAGACAGCGACACGTTTTTTCACCCGGGGACAAATCTTCGGCGCTGCCAGTATGGCTTTTATGCATGGCGCCCAAGACGGGCAAAAATTTATGGGTGTGTTTATGCTCGCGTTGTTTCTGAATGGTGCGGCAAACAAAAATCCGGACGGCAGCTTCGTGATCCAATGGTGGCTGATTCTGCTTTGCTCAGTTGTAATGGGGTTAGGCACTTCGGCCGGTGGTTATAGGATCATCAAAGCAGTAGGCATGGACATGGTCAAATTAGAAAAATACCAGGGGTTTGCGGCGGATGTGGCTGCTGCCGGTTGTCTTTTGTTGTCCTCACTAACTGGAATTCCTGTGAGCACAACTCATACCAAAACTACTGCGATTATGGGCGTTGGCTGCGCCCGCCGGCCGTCCTCGGTCAATTGGAAAATCGTCAAGGATATGGTTCTGGCCTGGGTGCTTACTTTTCCTGGTTGTGGACTTATCGGCTATTTAATGGCCAGGCTTTGTCTGTGGATTTTTTAGCCACCATAACCTGTGCTTGACGGAAAATTATCAAATTACAAGGAGTGGCGCTAATGGTTCGCAAAAAGGAAATCAATTACTTCGACGTTCTGATCAAAGCGGCTTCCTACGCCAATCAGGCCGCTGTCGCGCTTGAAGAACTGCTGCACAACTATGTTAATGTCGCTGTCAAGGCTAACGCTATTCACGAGTTGGAACATGCCGCTGACGATGAGTGCCACCGCTTAACTGATGCGCTCAACATAGCTTTTATCACCCCAATTGACCGCGAGGACCTATACGGTATGATCAAGTCGATTGATGACATCACGGACCATATCGAGGATGTTTCCAACCGCTTTGATATGTTCAATATCCAGGTTGTTCGGCCTGAGGCTATCCAGATGAGCAAACTCATTGTCCGTGCGACCAGCGTGTTGTACGAAGCGCTAGTGGAATTCAAGACCTTCAAGAAATCAACAAAAGTCCATAATCTTATCAAGGATGTTAATACTATTGAGGGTGAAGGTGACCGACTGTACCGCAAAATTGTTAAAGATCTTTTCACGGAAAATGAATTAATTATCGATATAATCAAGTGGAAGGATATCTATGATGATATGGAAAATGTGCTCGATTCCTGTGAGGATGTCGCTGATATTATTGAAGGTGTATTAATGAAAAATTACTGATTTTGTTATGAGATCCAGCATATGAAAAAGCAAACTAGAAATTTAATCTATATATCTGTAGCCTTAATTATATTGGTAGCGATATTTGCTGTCATTGTGTTTTTTGTTGTTTCCAAATTCCTCTCCCCTGCCCGGAATTTGGATTCTACTTTTAATGCACTTAAGATTCCAGCGTTGCTCGAAGACCTGAATCCAGACAGCAATACTGCAGATTTTGTCTTAAATGCTCAAGCGGGGCAGACGCAATTTTTTGACGGTTTGAAT
>CAYPHB010000062.1:4450-10720 GCA_964410445.1 uncultured Oscillospiraceae bacterium | reverse complement strand
CAGTCGTTTCCGACCGCTACAACTGCTATACAGAACCAGCCAGAAAATTCTTCCCACACGTTAGTCACATTCAGGTTGAAGACTTCCACGATGTCATTTCCAATAACCTCATTGAGGCTTTCAACAACCAGTTCAAAGCCTGGTACAAACCCAGACGTGGATTCGGTTCTTTTGACAGTGCCAATCGCCTGATTGCTACCTTTGTCTTCTTTCATAATTTCCTGCGCCCGCACACTGCTCTGGACGGTCTCACACCGGCACAAGTGGCTGGTCATCTGACCTCAAGGCGTGCGCGTAATAACTGGCTTTTAATAGCTTAAGTAATATTCAATTCTCAAGGTTCATGTCCCACATCTGACGATGGGCTTGTTTGATCTGCCTGCTTTTCGCAAACTGCCAAACTTGCTTCTGTTTCTGCTTCGTGCTACCTTGCTTGAGACCAAACCGGTGATGAATTTTCTTCATTTTGTTGCCAGCTTGCGTTTCAAGTCTCGTTTTCTTCCATTCTTAGTTAACAGAGCCGGTTCGTGCACACTTAAAAGCTGCTAAGTCAGCGATCCGTTCGACTAAAATCTCCTGGGCATCACGTTGCCGGATAACCAAGGCATAGTTGCGGATACGGATTTCCATCGGATCACCCAGGGGTGCCAGTTTGCGTACTGTCAGGCAGGCGCCGGGCGTAACTCCCATTGAGATCAGGCGATGTCGCAGGTTGCTGCTGCCGCCGATACTGCGGATCATTCCCGATTCACCGGGTTTTAGCTGCTTTAATGTTGTCAACATAACGGGATTTTCTCCAAATGTAATTTCTTGCTTGCGTCTGTATAATTAATTTTTATATCCAAGCTGTTTTCGCTGTCCCTTTGTATCGTGTCTATAACTTACGGTGCGCATAAAAGTTAGTTACGGTTAACATTTTACCCTGATGCAACTAATTGTCAAGTCCTTTATAATGTTAGTGTTTGTGCTGAAGGTGATAATTGTATGGCCGGGCACATCACACTAGAATTATTAGATATTTGTGAAACAGGAGTAGTGATGCTTTTATTTATAATCTGCTTGCTAATAGGTGTTGTGGGCACGGGGGCGCTGTATCTGGTGTTCAGCCACAGTCTGGAGCGCAATAATTCGCGGCGGAATAAACGGGCTATCAGTTATTTAGCACCAGTGTTTTTGAGTATAGTTCTGATATTATTTGCAGCGTTTTTCACAATGCCACGCTTGCAGGACTTGGTATTTTTACTCTCCGGTAATCTGGAAATGCAGGAAGTTGAATTGACTGCAGGTAAGATTCATTGGTTAACAATAGAGATTGAAGACAAAAACTATATCTACAACAGATTGCAGTATGAGCTTCAGCCGGGTAAGGATTACCAGATAACTGCCTTGCCCAACAGCAGGCATATTATTAGTCTTGAGCCAATAGCCGAAAATACAGCAGACGGGGGAGAAAATGAACCAGGATAATAAAACTGAAGGATATCGTCCATTAGCTGATTGTGAATCTGAAGGCTATCTTCATAACGATACTAAAAAATCAAATGTTGCCAGAAAACAGCGGGCTCCGGTTAAGCTGATTGTTTTTGATTTGGATGGAACATTGCTGAATCCGCAGCAGTTTGTCTCCAAGCGCAATCTGCAGGCACTGGATGCGTTACGCGCAGCCGGCATCGGCTTCACGCTTGCCAGCGGCCGGACAGAACAGCACATGCGTCTGTTCGCCGAACAAATTAACGTTGATTTGCCGATAATTGCCTGTAATGGCGCTGTGATTTACGACCATAAGCGGCGGCAGGATGTCTACCGGAAGCAAATGAGCGAGCAGTTGAGCAGTGAGGTGCTGGACCACCTGCTGGCCAATCAGCTGGACTTCCTCTGCTATACAGCTGATGGCGTTATGCATCCGGAATACAGCCGTAAAGTTGAAGTCATGCAGCTATACAACGCGAAAGCTGCGGCTGAAGGCAGCGAGCAGATCCAAACAGCGATTTTGACCGCGGATGGTGTGCGGTCAGCTGCCCGCCGGGGCATGGTTAAAATTCTGGCGTTGTATAATACACCGACAGAAAAGGCGCTGCTCGAGGAGTTGGCAGCGCGTCACTCTGCCACAGTTATTGCCTCGATGAGCGGCGCGATCGATGTGATGGCCCCGGATGTCTCTAAAGGAACCGGCATGGTACAACTGGCCCGAATTCTTGGGATCGGGTTGGAAAATACAGTCGCCTTTGGCGACCATGACAATGATGCCAGCATGATATCTTTGGCAGGCACTGGTTTTGCGATGGGGGAGGCAACACCCGCGGCGAAGGCGGTCGCAGATATTATCGCTCCCAACTGTGCCGATGATGGGGTTGCCATTGCGATTGAGAAGTTTATTCTGCCTGGTATTTTCGGATAAACCGGAATAAACCGGTGACTTAAGAGCTAATTTCGGATATAGCTTATTGTTTGCCCGCCTCTCAGACGCCAAAATAATAAAACCTTGAAATTTTATTATACGGGAGGCGAACAATGAACCAGCAACGACCACTTGTTTATCAACCGGAAGCTATCAGCTTTTATATTGCCGCCAGCGACCAGGAGTTATTGCGGCAGGTCCGATCCTTTATGCAAAACAGCGGTATTGTCGGAGTTGCGGACACTGCCGGTCGGCTGCATTACGTGGTTGACGGCAGCAGAGGCACACCATATGCGGCCAGACGTATACTTGACCGCGCTGACCGTTGTCATGAGGAAAATGACAGCCGGATGCACAAAATTGAAAGTCAGCTGCCGGAAGCTATTGATCGTGTGCTCGACGAAAACGGTATCCGCCATGAGCTGAAAGGCCGGGCTTACCTGCAGTATATTCTTTATCTGGCGGCGCTGGACGAACGCAAGCTTAAACCATTAAGTAAAACACTGTACCCCGAGGTTGCCAAACACTTCAAAGCGCGCACCAGTCAAATAGAACGTGATATCCGGTACGCTTTCAGCAGTGTCGGTAAACGTGGCAGTTGGCCACCAGAGTTGAGCACTGGCAATACGGCCCGGATTACCTATTTGTGTGTAGAAGTACAGCGTGAATTGCGCCGCCTACAGGGGCAATAATCTTCTGAGCAATAAGCTGCTGCCGTAAACAATGCAATTACCTGGGCAAAAAAAGGGCAATCCTGCTGGTTTTAACCACAGAATTGCCCTAGTTATTTGTCATTCCCGGATGTTTTTTCTTTTTGTCGGTAATCACCAGACAACACGAAATTTGCTTACTTGTTGACTTTTTCCTTCAAGCCTTTGCCAGCTTTAAAGACCGGAGCCTTTGAGGCCGGAATTTTAATTTCTTCTTTGGTACTGGGGTTACGCCCTTTACGAGCGGCACGGTTGCGAACTTCGAAAGTCCCGAAGCCAACCAATACAACCTTCTCGTCATTGGCCAGAGCATCACTGATTGTATCAAGCACAGCATTGATGGCGCTTTCACTATCCTTCTTGCTTAGCTTGGCAACTTTCGATACAGAATCAACCAAATCAGTCTTGTTCATTTTTGTGCCTCCTCAGGAATATTTCATGGTCATTATGCTACCATGCCTTAACTTGTGTCAAGTTGAAATCACCCGAAAAGGCTTAATTATCAGACATTTGCGCAATAGAATTTAAATCATGGCGGATTTTTAGCTGCTGCGCTATAATAACCCGCGTAATTATAGCCGACAGGAGAGCATTATGTGTCAGAAAATTTCCGCAGCAGAAATTACTGCCGCCATCAGCCGCTTATGCATCGAAGCAAATGTGCATCTGCCGGCTGATGTCCGCTGCGCCTTAAGCTCGGCTGCAGAAGAGGAAATTTCGCCGACGGGCAAGGCTGTGCTCGCCGAACTCGACGAAAATGCCAAAGCAGCTGTTGAACTGGGCCTGCCGATTTGTCAGGACACCGGCATGGCCGTAGTATTTGCTGAGCTGGGCCAGGACGTTCAAATTGTCGGCGGCGACTTTACTTCTGCCATCAACGCGGGTGTCGCGGCCGGATACAAGCAAGGTTATTTACGCGCTTCAGTTGTTGACGATCCTTTATTGCGGCAAAACACGGGCGACAATACCCCGGCTGTGATTCATGTCAGCATTGTTCCCGGCGCTCAATTACGGCTCACAGTAGCGCCTAAGGGCTTTGGCAGTGAAAACATGAGTGCGCTCCGCATGTTGAGTCCCGGTCAGGGTCGCCAGGGGGTAATCGATTTTGTGCTGGATACTGTAGAGCGAGCAGGGCCGAACGCTTGCCCGCCAATTGTAGTCGGCGTTGCCCTGGGCGGTACTTTTGAGCAGGTAGCACTGCTGGCAAAAAAAGCCTTGCTACGACCGCTGGGTTCGCATAATCCTCAGCCTCATCTGGCTGAACTGGAGCAGGAGTTATTAAAAAAGATTAATCGGCTCGGTATCGGTCCTTCAGGTTTAGGCGGCAGGGTGACCGCCCTGGGCTTGCAGCTTGAAGCCTTCCCGACTCATATCGCGGGACTGCCAGTGGCAGTTAACCTGAGTTGCCATGTCACGCGGCATGCTGAAGCCATATTGGGCGCGCCGGCAGGGGAGCAGAACCATGAATAAATCCACTCCAGGAGCAAACAAGAACCCAAATCCGGAACGACGCAAATTATCCTTGCCCTTAAGCAGGGACACAGTATGCAGTCTCCGGGCAGGAGATCAGTTGTTGCTGTCGGGCCAGTTATACACTGCCCGTGATGCAGTTCATGCCCGCTTAATTGAACTTGATACCCAGGGGGTTGAGTTACCCATTAAGCTGGCCGGGGAAACGATCTACTATACAGGCCCCTGTCCTGCGCCGCCGGGAGCGATAATCGGTTCAGCCGGTCCTACTACAAGCGGCCGGATGGATCGTTACACACCGCGTCTACTGGAGTTGGGGTTACGGACAATGATCGGGAAAGGCGCCCGCGACGAGCAGGTAATCGCAGCAATTAAACAGTATGGAGCTGTATATTTAGGCGCTACCGGTGGTGCAGGCGCCCTGATCGCCGGCTGTATTGTCGAGGCTGAAATTATCGCCTTTCCGGAGCTCGGCGCTGAAGCAATCCGCAGGCTAACGGTTAAAGATATGCCTGTTGTGGTTCTGATTGATGCTGAAGGTAATGACCTTTATCAGGCAGGCCGACAAAGATTTGCTCAGCCGCCTACAGCGAAACCATGACAGTCAGGTTCATGCGTGTTACAATATATCTGTCTGAAATTTCAAGCGCTTTGATGCTTGCGATTTCACCGCGTTAATAGTCTGCAGTCGGTAATTAACTTGAAGCAGGCTGAGAATTAAAAAATGAGTACCGGTTAAGCCGGTGCAACTCGATAAAGAGGAGGATCACATGACTGTAACAAAAGACATGATTATCTCAGATGTGCTCAATATGAATCGTGGCACAGTGCCGATTTTCTTTAAGAATGGCCTGCATTGCCTTGGCTGTGTAATGGCCTCAGGCGAGACCATTGAAGAAGCCTGCATGGTTCATGGCATCGATTGCGACAATCTGATCACCGAACTTAACACATTTTTTGCCGGTCAGGCTTCAGAAGTTGAAGCTTAAGTAACCGGAGTGTAAAGCAGGTTCAGGACTCGGCTATTCGGCTGGGTCCTTTTTTTTATGGTCAGGTGTGGAACGCGAGTCAAGTTCCGCGGTTAACTTTTTGACGATAAAGTCATAACCATTCTCAGAATGAGGCAACAGACAAGCGGAGCAATCTTTAATGCCTCGTTCCGTTAAACTAAAGTCCCCGCCGCAATCCAAAAAATAAAGCGGGCAGTAGCAAAAGAGGCAGTTTAGACTGTCTGTCTGATGGCAAGGGTAGAATTCACACTTGCGGTTACTGAAATAACGGTAATAAGCCACGGTTCACCTCGTAGGTAAAGGATGGTACAGATTTTACCAGAGTTTACTTATAAAATATAAGAGTTATGCCAACGAGAGGAGAATTTATATGACAACTTATAAAGTCGCAGTACTGGTAGGAAGTTTGCGCAAAGCATCATTTACCCGCAAAGCTGCCCGCCTGTTGATGAGCCTGGCTCCGGAGAATCTGGAATACCCGCGCTTTCCTGACAGATTTTATGCAAAAATTTGCTGACTGGATCGAAAACATCTCTCAACACGATTGAATTAAATTTCACAAATATAAGCATGTAAACAACAATGCTTGCCGACAATAATTGAAACGCGCAGACAATAGTTTATAGATGTCTGCGCGTTTTTAAACTTTTGGTTACCTGCGCGTTTACTATACTTTCAAAAC
>CAYPHB010000062.1:3464-4440 GCA_964410445.1 uncultured Oscillospiraceae bacterium | reverse complement strand
CTGTTGATGAGCCTGGCTCCGGAGAATCTGGAACTGGAAGAAGTAGATATCGGCCAGTTGCCAATGTATAACCAGGATTTCGATGATTCTGGAACACCGCCGCCTGCCTGGACCGAGTTCAGGGATAAAATCAGAAATTTTGACGCGGTTTTATTTGTTACACCCGAATATAACCGCTCAGTACCTGCAGTAATAAAGAACGCGATTGATGTCGGTTCAAGGCCTTATGGTTTCAACGTTTGGGATAATAAGCCGGGCGCTGTCGCCAGCGTTTCCCCGGGAATGATCGGTGGTTTTGCTGCCAATCATCATCTGCGCCAATCACTGGTATTTGTTAATGTATTAACCATGACGCAGCCTGAAGCTTACATTCACAGTGTAGGTAAGCTGTTTAATGCTGAAGGCAAACTGAGTGATCCCGATACCCGCGCTTTCCTGACAGATTTTATGCAAAAATTTGCTGACTGGATCGAAAACATCTCTCAACACGATTGAATTAAATTTCACAAATATAAGCATGTAAACAACAATGCTTGCCGACAATAATTGAAACGCGCAGACAATAGTTTATAGATGTCTGCGCGTTTTTAAACTTTTGGTTACCTGCGCGTTTACTATACTTTCAAAACTCCCCGGAATCCACGGGAGGAATAATACGATTCAGCCCCATTATGATAGACAAATACCGTATCATAACGTCTGTCACAGAAAAGGGCGCCGCCCAGCCGACGAATCTTATCCGGTGTTTTTATCCAGCTGGACGTCTTCAGGTCAACCTCGCGGTATTCTTGCAGCTGTTTGTACTCTACTTCAGTTAAAAGCTCACATGTTGCAACTCCGCGACTTATCCCGAAACCATTTGTCTCCAACTGATGCCTTCCAGCCTCAAATGACATGCCTGGCTTGAACTCATACCTGGTATATAAATCATTAACCTTTGATAAATATTTCCCTTGAACACTAAATTTCATTGCCA
>CAYPHB010000062.1:0-3454 GCA_964410445.1 uncultured Oscillospiraceae bacterium | reverse complement strand
AACCTCGCGGTATTCTTGCAGCTGTTTGTACTCTGCTTCAGTTAAAAGCTCGATTCCCATGTCGGCGCACATATCCAACGCGCTGGTTTCCGGCTTGTTAGCCTTACGTGAATCCAAAGCTTGCCGATCGTAGCAGACGTTGCGCCGACCGGCGGGAGTTTCCGGGGAAGCATCCATAAAAACGAAAGTATCAGATTCAACCGCGACCAGCGCTGGTTCGCCGCCGGTCTCTTCCATTTGCTGAAGCGACCAGAGCTTTTCGGGATTAGCTTTCAGCTTCTGCTCAACAATATCCCAGCCGAGTTGTGAGAATACGGCGGAGTTTTCCTCAAACCTCGTTTTAAGCTTTCCCAGCAACTCATCCTGCTGGGAATCACTTAGATTACGATCCTTCATAGCTAAGCACCTCCTCATAACCAGATAAGACCATTATGGGGGGTGATCAGTTAAAGCGTCGTTACCGCTGTTACTCGGTTATTCAGCAAACTATTCGATAACCATTACAGCGACGCCATCGGGGATGGCGGTGATGCTGGCCTCTTTTGAACCAACGATATCTTCAGCAATCGCCAGCGCTTCCATCAGGCTGTGGGCCGGTGTCATATGCAGACCGCGAACAATCTCATCTGGTGCTTCGGAGACATAAACCACAGTTGCTTTCTGCAACACGCGGATGAAGATCTGTGTCTGCCACTGGTCGGCTTCGGTCTCATTCCTGCCCCTGCTGAGGAACTGTGCCAATGTCTTTTCAATATCTGCTTCATCAGCCATTTGCTTATAGAAGCCTTCGCCGCCATGACCGTCGTTTGATTTAGCCAGCATAATAATTACGCCGCCCTGCTTAACAGTGGCTTCAGCAGCTGTCATACCCTTCACAGCCTGGTAAATGTTCTGATCGAGCGGATACCCGCCGTTAGTAGAGATGACGATATCGGCCGGCTTGGCGTCCACTTTGCACAACGAAGAAAGAAAATCACAGCCAGCCAGATGCGCTGCTTCAAAATCACCGGCTACAGCGTAGATAGCTTCTTTGGCTTCATTTATTACCACGTTTACAATGAAGGCCAGTTTCGCTTCTCTGCCAGCCCAGACCATGTCAGTTTGAATCGGGTTCCCGTCCAACAGTCCGGTTCTGGATTTGGGGTGAGCGATAAATTCTGAGCAATGGTTTGCCAATACAGTGGTCCGGCTGGCAACACCCGGTAAAACACTTTTTCTGCCGCCTGAGAAGCCCGCAAAAAAGTGCGGTTCAATAAAGCCTTCGGCAACCAGCAGATCTGCCTCAACTGCCATTTTGTTAAGAATGCATTCACCGCCACTGGGCAGGATACCAATTTTTACGACGGGTGAAGTATCACAGTCATGAACGACAATACTCTCGTTCTCAGCAATTTCAGCACCGAATTTGTCTACAATTTCAGCTTGGCTCATATTGCGATGGCAACCGGTTGCGATCAGAATAGTAATTTCAGCGTCCGGGTTGCCCTTGCGTATTTCGCGCAACATCGGTGGCACAATCACCTTGCTTGGAACAGGACGTGTATGGTCACTGGCGATCAGCACAACTTTTTTCTTGCTTTTAGCCAGTTCCGCCAGTGGCAAAGAGTTGATCGGATTTGCCAATGCTTCCTCTACAAGTTCAATTTGTGTTTTCCCGGAATTGTAATGGTGCATATCGGAGACAAGCACACCTTTTACCCGATCGTCGGGCAGTTCAATTGAACATGTTTCTTTACCGTAAGGAAAACTAAGTTTCATACTTTCACCTCGCATGGTCAGGTTTCAACGCGAAATTTATCGCGAACATATTTTAATATTAGCATAAGAAATTCAGTTGCCAACATTTGTACAAAGGAACAAAGAGAAGTATGTATAAAATGTACTGTAAAGGTATCAATATATGTACAAATGCAACATATCCAACAAAAATAAATGACCTTTAGACTAATATGGTTGACAGTTTGTGCAACTATGCGATACATTTTCAACAAATAGAGTTTTCATTTGACCGATCTTGTTGAGAGATGGTGTTATTCTTGGTAACCAGCAAGTGGAATTTTTGCCGAGAGCAGGAAGAATGTAAGCTGGAAAAAGAATTGACGCACTTTAAAAAAGAAGGAGTGATGGTTGAACCTGCCCTGGCATGCAATTGCGAAAAGAAACTGCTCTCTTACTGAATGCTGTTGTTGAAGCCGATTCAAGAATTAACTGAAACACCAACTTGGAGGTTAAGCAATTCGGTGCCATCGCTGTTATTTCTGCAAATGACGGCCCGTTCTTTGAAATGGCGTTCATGGGCATTGCCGGTGTTGCCTTGATCCCGCTGGAAGCACTTTTTGCGACAATCTTCCCGATCCTGCTGGGCATGCTGCTTGGTAATCTGGATGATAAAATTCGCGACTTCCTTAAACCCGGCATGATGATCGCGATCTTCCTGTTTGCATTCCCGCTTGGCGCCGGGCTCAGTCTGCAGACAATTGCCAAGGCAGGTCCTGCAGGCGTGCTGCTTGGCATTTTCACCGTTGTTGCCACTGGAGTTCCCAGCTACTTCTTCTACAGACTGCTCATTAAGAAAAAATTCCGTCATTCCGGCGCTGTTGGCGCTGCGATCGGAACCACAGCCGGCAACGCTGTTGCCACACCGGCCGCCATCGCCGCCATCGACCCCACCTGGCTGCCATACGCCGAAGTCGCAACCGCCCAGGTTGCCGCGTCAATTGTTGTTACAGCCATCCTGATCCCGCTCCTGGTTGACTTTATCTACAAAATTGAGCTGAAAAAAGGCATCGTTAATCTCGACATGCCGACTGCTTTCGATGAAATCGCGGACGTAGATAAAGCTAAGAAAAGAGAACTCGAAGCAGAGCCTGCGCTCTGATCCGAGTATTATCGAGGTCAATTCAGCTAACGATTTGTTTCCTTAACAACAGTAAAACAATTTGTGCAGCTGAGAGCAGAATGATTGCTTTATGCATCTTGTAGTAACTGCAAAGTTCGTGTTTAAAGCCCTGAGGCCTAAGTGCTTCAGGGCTTTTATTTGGAATATCTATATCTCGCTTTCAGCCTTAAATTTCTATGGCAACACGTAAATTGTCGTGGCTGGTTGCAGCTAAATCAAAAGCTTCTTCCCAACCATCAAGTTTGAATGTGTGAGTAACCAGCTTGTCCAATTGCACACTGCCGGCTTCAACCAGTTTGATCGCTGTCGTCCAGTCATAAGGGATTTGGGAAATTTCACCCCTGACATCAAGCTCTTTTACAATAATTTTATGGGTATTCACCGGAGCAGTAATACCGCCGCGAATGCCTCCGCCGGCCCACATTTATTCCCTAAACATCAATTATAGCTGATCAAAAAAATCCGTCAGCGCAAAGCTAATTATTCTGTTAAGTTAATTGTTCTATGCTTTCGGAAAAGGTATCGCCATGCGCCAGGTCACCATATTGATAGCCA
>CAYPHB010000061.1:0-10773 GCA_964410445.1 uncultured Oscillospiraceae bacterium | reverse complement strand
TGCTGGAACATGATCTGCGGCTTTATCGGTGAACTCTCACTGGGGCACGCCGTTTACCTTGGTGTAGGCGGCTATGTTTCAACTTTGCTTCTGATGTACACTGGGCTGACGCCCTGGCTTGGCATGTTTGTCGGCGCTGCGCTGGCAACTGTATTTGGCTTGGTAATCGGCTACCCGGCATTACGCCTCAAAGGGCCGTATTTCACCCTGACAACTATTGCTTTCGCGGAAATCCTGCGAATTTGGATTGAGAACAATGAATTCCTCTTCGGTCTTGATATCAAGGGTTCAATGGGACTCGTTCTCCCCCAGTATGGCTACAGTTTCGCGGCTTACGAATTTGAAAGCAAACTCGCATACTACTACATTATTCTCGGCTTCCTGATCATAGGCATTGTCATGACTTTTTTCATTAAAAGAAATAAACTGGGCTTTTACCTTACGGCCATAAAGAGTGATCCTGACGCTGCGGAATCGCTGGGAATCCAGCTTTCCAAGTACAAGACAATCGCCATGGTTATCAGCACCTTCATGATTGCTTTTGCCGGTACATTCTATGCGCAGTATTTCCGCTATGTCGGCCCAACTCGCGTTTTTGGCATTGACCTGTCAATCCAGATCGCTCTGATCGGCTTGATCGGCGGTCAGGGCACGGTGTTCGGACCGTTTTTTGGAGCCTTATTGCTTGTCCCGGTAAGTGAATTTCTGGCAGAACGCTTTGGAGGCTCAATTCCGGGTCTGAACCTCTTCATTTACGGCATTATCATGATTCTGGTTGTCTTCTTTATGCCTAAGGGAATCAATGACTACATCATCAGAGCTTTCAAATGGCTTGGCGGAAAAATGACAGGCAGTGCTAAATCACAGGCGAATCTGGATCAGGGGGTGAGGTCATGAGGGCGATCGTAGAGCTTCAGGATGTCAGTAAACAATTCGGAGGCCTGAAAGCCGTTTCAGGATTCACCGGAATAATTGAAGAGGGAAGCATCGTCGGCCTGATTGGTCCAAACGGAGCTGGTAAAACAACTTTATTCAATATGATTGCCGCGACATTCCCTCCCACTTCCGGATGCATAATTTATGATGGTATGGATATCACACGTAGAAAAACTCATGATATGGCTAAACTGGGTCTGGCAAGGACATTCCAGGTCACCAAACCGTTTGGCGATATGAGCGTAACAGAAAACATTATGGTTGGAGCTTTCCGGCAAACTAATGACCGCAAAGCAGCCCTCGAAACTGCCAACAAAATTTACGACCAGATCGACATGAACTGCGGCCGTGATCAGCTGGCGCACAACCTGACTACTGTCGACCGGAAAAAATTGGAAATTGCCCGCGCTTTGGCAACTGGCCCCAAACTGCTCTTACTGGATGAAGTAATGGCCGGCTGTAACCCGCATGAAAAAAACGAGCTGGTTGACGTAGTTAGAGAAATTCGCGACGGTGGAGTAACAATAATTATTATTGAGCATGATATTAAAACAATTATGACACTTTGCGAAAAGATCATTGTCCTTCATCGCGGCGAGAAGCTGGTTGAAGGAACCCCGCAGGAAGTGGCTAACGACCAACGGGCAATCAACGCGTACCTGGGGGAGGAGTATCACAATGCTTAAAGTTGACAATGTTTTCTCAGGATACGGTGATATTCAAATTATTAATGGAATTTCGCTTACTGTTGAACCGGGAAAAATCGTGGCAATTGTAGGATCAAACGGTGTGGGTAAATCTACTCTGCTGAAAACAATCACAGGCATGATCCCGACAACCGGCGGCAGAACATTTTTTAACGATAATTTACTTACCGGATTGTCCACAAATCAGATTCTTGAGTTGGGCGTCTCGCTGGTGCCTGAAGGCCGGCAGCTGTTTAATTTCATGACGGTGGAAGAAAACCTATATGTAGGTTCGTGCACTAAAGAAAACCGCAAGAGCCGGGCCAAAAATATCGAACGAATGTATAGTATTTTCCCGGTGTTGAAAGACAGGCGGACGCAAATGGCGGGCACTCTGTCCGGCGGTGAACAGCAGATGCTGGCAACTTCCCGTTCGCTTATGTCAAACCCCAAGCTGCTGATAATGGACGAGCCATCCTGGGGTCTTGCCCCCTTGTTGGTTGCTGAACTGTTCGAAACAATCGAGCATGTCCGGCAAAGCGGTACTTCAGTTCTGCTCGTGGAGCAAAATGTCTATAAGGCATTACAGATCTGCGATCGGGCATATGTCATTGAACATGGCAACATTGTGCTCGAAGGTGAAGGTGCGGATCTGTTGATAAATGATGATCTGAAGAAGGCCTACTTGGGCATTTAAAAATTTTTGGCGACATGGAAGCATTACCGAAAACGTTGCCGGAAATTCTTATCGTGCCGTTATTTTATATTGCATCATGTTGTGAATAATGATACTGTAGACTATGTGCGCATTGGAATATCCTTGTGCAGGAGATTCTACTGCGCGGTAACAGAACCATGAAACTGGAGGAGCTCATGTTAGAAAATGAAGAATTAAGAGAAATCAGACGTTTTGGTAAACAGATTCAGATCGAGACTGTGCGCATGATCGGTAATCTTGGTGTCGGCCACATAGGCGGTTCGCTGTCAATCGCTGATGTTCTTTCCGTGCTTTACGGAAAAGTCATGAAGTACAATCCTGCTGATCCCCGTTGGGAGGACCGCGATTGGCTGGTTCTGTCCAAAGGACACTCAGGACCTGGCTTATATGCAGCTCTCGCCCTTAAAGGATTCTTCCCATTGGAAGAGCTGATGACCCTGAATAAGCCCGGCACCCGTCTGCCGAGCCATTGTGACCGTAATCTTACCCCCGGCATCGACATGACAACTGGCTCTCTGGGACAAGGCTCATCACTTGCTGCCGGCGTTGCCATGAGCCATAAGATCGACAAGTTAGATAACTGGATTTATCTGATTCTTGGTGACGGTGAGCTTCAGGAAGGTCAGGTTTGGGAAATGGCGATGTTCGCCGCTCAGCAGGAGCTTGATAACCTCATCGCCTTTGTTGATTCCAATGGCATGCAGGTTGACGGATATCTGTGCGATATCTGTGATATGGGCGATATAGCAGGCAAATTCAACGAATTCGGCTGGCATACACAACAAGTAGACGGCCATGACGTTGCAGCTATGTACGAGGCTATTGAAAAAGCAAAAACCCAAAAGGGAAAGCCTTCGCTGATCGTCTTGAACACAATCAAGGGCCACGGCTGGAGCCTGATGGCAGGCAAACCGAGCAGCCATAACGCCAGTATTAGTAAAGAGCAGATGGAAGCCGCTATTTCAGAAATGGAAGCGGACCTGGCAGCAATATGATCGGAGAGGATAATCAAATGGATACGCAGATTTTACAACCTGAAACCTCTGAAATGCGACAGGTTTTAACAAATACACTGATAAAGCTCGCCGAGACTGATCCAAGGATTGTTGTCTTAGATGCTGACCTGATGTCAGCTGCCGGAACCAAACCATTCTATGCCCAGTATCCTGACCGCGGGATTAACTGCGGCGTTCAGGAAGCCAACATGATTGGTGTAGCAGCTGGTATGTCTGCCTGCGGCAAGGTACCTTTTACCCACACCTTCGGTACGTTCTCAACCCGCCGGGCCTGTGACCAGATCTTCCTTTCCGGCGCCTACGCCCGCCTGAATGTCAAAATACTTGGTTCGGATCCTGGCGTAACAGCAGCCCTGAACGGCGGAACCCATATGCCTTTTGAAGACATGGGCATCATGAGAGGCATTCCGACAATGACAGTTGTCGAGCCGACGGACAGCACCATGCTGGTCTCACTGCTGCCCCAGATCATCAACAACTATGGTATGTACTATATTCGTCTCCACCGCAAAAACGCGATCAAAATTTTCGCTGACGGAACTGAATTTACAATCGGCAAGGCAGCGGAAATTCAGGACGGCAAGGACGTCACAATTTTCTCCATTGGCTATTGCGTTGCTGAATCGCTCAAAGCGGCTCAAATCCTCGCAGGCAAGGGTATAAGTGTTCGCGTTGTCAACATGTTCACTGTGAAGCCGATCGATCGTGAAGCTGTAATCAAAGCGGCTAAGGAAACAGGCGCTATTGTCACAGCGGAAAACCATAATGTAATCAACGGCCTTGGCTCAGCGGTTGCCGAAGTTCTGGCTCAGGAGTGCCCGACACCTTTGGAAATGGTTGGCGTGAAAGACGAGTTTGGCGAAGTTGGTCCTGTGGAATACCTGGCTGAACGCTTTGGCCTGGTGGCAAAAAACATCGTAGAGGCCGCTGAAAAAGCAATCGCCCGCAAGTAAAACTAATCAGGTAGACTAACCTGACAAAACGATCTTTAAGAAACCAGATAACTAACACAAATTCACCCCTTCAGTTTGCAGCTGAAGGGGTGAATATTTTTTAGACTTTTTTATATTCAACTGAATGTTTACTTACTCACAAATGAAATTCGCATTACAGCGTGAGCTCGCCTTCAATCAGAACGGCGCGAGTGGGAGACCCTTCAGCATTGCGAATTTTGAGCGGCAGGGCAATCAGAATGTATTCGCCTGCTTCTACCTCTGCCAAACGCAGACCTTCGAGAATAATTATATTGTGCTGGAAAAGGGTTATGTGTGTTTCGTGGTTCGGCTGAGCCCGCTCTATGCCAAGCGAATCAATGCCAACGCCGTTAATCCCTACTTGCGCCAGGTAACGGGCACCGTCTTCTTTGACATATATATATTCAGGGTTGAAGAAATCTTCAGCCGAATTCCGTGTTTTGAGAATTATGAATTCTCCCTTTTTTATGCCAAATGGCTCAAGATCCGCTTGGGTAATGCCGTCCTGCAGATGGGTTAAGTCAAACACCCGGCAGCGGGTAATCAGCTTTTCCAAAGGCAGGGATTCCATGATCAGCCCTCCGTCCGGCATCATATGACGAGGGGCATCAAAATGGGTGCCTGTATGCATCGCCAACCACAGAGCAGTTTCGTTAGCGCTGTCTTCCGGCATTTGGCGTGTAACTTCCTGCACCGGACGGTTTTTGTCGATGTTTTTGTAAACTACCATATCAGGCGCGATGGTTGCGGTAATGTCTATGATTCTCATAACAGCCTCCCGAATATATACCTGTTGACTAGTGTCAAGCATTGCTTATTGATAATTACGAAATTCCATTGTCAATATCGATTTCCCACCAATGACGGCCGTCTGCTTCAATTAACTCGTCAGCAGTTTCAGGGCCGCGGCTGCCGGCTGCGTAGTTCGGTAAAGTAACAGGCTTTTCCAGGAGCAGTTTTTCAATACCCTCAATAAAAGTCCAAGAATGCTCTAATTCGTCCCAACGTGTGAACAGCGAGGAATTACCTCGAAAAGCTTCCAAAATCAAACGTTCATAGGCTTCCGGTACGTTGCCCTGAAAGCGGCAGTTCTGGCAATAATTCAGCTCTATCCGTTCCATCGCGAATTCATTGCCGGGACGTTTGGAATTGATCTGAAAATACATGCCTTCTGCTGGTTGAACCTCTATAACCAGCAGATTCGGGCTTTGTGTCTTGAATTCTTCATAAAAGCTGATTCCGGGCAGTCGTTTAAATTCGATGACTATTTGTGTACGCTGACGGTCAAGTCGCTTGCCGGCGCGGATATAGATTGGTACGCCTCCCCAGCGGAAATTGTCGATCGCGGCTTTGAGCGCCACGTAGGTCAGAGTATTCGATTCAAAATCAACATTTTCTTCAGCGCGGTAAGGCAAAACAGGTCTGCCATCTATGTTCCCTGCTGCGTACTGGCCGGCAATAATGCCACTGCCTGCCAAATCCGAGTTTATAAAACGCAATGTACGCAGGACTTTAACTTTCTCGTCCCGCACAGATTCTGCGCTAAGATCAACCGGAGGTTCCATGGCTATAATAGCCAGCATCTGCAGCAGATGATTCTGCAGCATGTCTTTCAAAATTCCAACTTGCTCGTAATAACCGCCGCGGCTCTCTACTCCCAGCTTTTCTGTGGAAGTAATTTGAATATTATCAATGTAATAATGGTTCCATAAAGGCTCAAACAACGAATTGCCAAAACGGATTGCCATAATATTTTGAATCATTTCTTTGCCCAGATAATGGTCGATTCGGAAAATCTGCGATTCAGCCAAAACTTCAATTATGCCGTCATTTAGCTCACGGGCTGAGGCGAGGTCGGAGCCAAAAGGCTTTTCCACCATAACTCTGTGGTCAGGATTTCCTTTTTCGATCAGTTTATGGGCATGCAAGTGGGCGATTACAACACTAAAGTATTCCGGTGCTACCGCCAGGAAAAAGAGTTTGGCAACAGGTTTTTCAAAATCGGTGAGTTCCGTGTTGAGGCGATTATATAATGAATCGTAGCCAGTCTCGTCACGGCGGAATTCCAGGCGATGGTAATGGACGTGGTTAAGGAATGAATTGAGGCATGAATCGTCGATGCTGCTGCGTGAATGTTTCCGGATTGATTCAGCAGCTTCAGCCCGGTAAATCGAATCATTTTTTTCACGCCGGCCAATGCAGTAGACAATGTAATCGGCCGGCAGAAGTTGTTCAGTCATCAGATTGTATAAAGCAGGCAACAGTTTGCGGTGAGTCAAGTCACCTGTGCCCCCGAAAATGACAAAGGCCAATGAACGGCCGGGGTGATCTTCAGAGCGGCTGAGCATAAAATTCCCCCTTCGATCCGGACATACTGCCTTTATAATAGCAGTTTTTTAGCTGCCAGACATTAAGCAGGGGAACATGCAGGGGAACATGGCTTCCGAATATGATTAAGTGCGCCCTTGGGGTTAAAAACCTATCAGCCCTACCAGCCTTGTTCCAATAATAACGTCTGGAGTTCTGCTGCCATTTCCTGGCGCGAACAGCCGCCAAAGGGACTGTCGCCATCCGGGACAGCATTTGCCACGGCTTTTGCCAGCTCTGCCGAATGAAAAGGTGTTCCAGGCAAGGCAGCTTCCATTGCCTCAATAAAGTCGGTGTCGAGCGCGTCGGACCAGATCTGTACCGTCTCCACCCGGCCGCGGCAGATCGAAAAGCCCAGCTGCAGCTGCCCCCAATTAAAACGGTGTTCAACCTGGGCGTCGAACTTTATGGTAGCGCCATAGCGCCAGTCCCAGGAAGCAAACCTGGCGCAGCGTTCTTGAAAAGCTTTGTCGTTTTTGTAGTCAGCATCTGTTTGCTTAATCACGGTCCAGTCGCCTTCGCTGCAAAATTCAGCCAGGAAGGCTTTCTGAATTGATGCTTCCAGCGCGGAAATTGTAAGGTCAGGTTTGACTGTTATCAGGTTCACCACGCGGGAACGCACAGAAGCTATTCCCTTTGCCTGCAGCTTGGTTGGGTTAACAGTCAGGTAACGGGCAAGGCGGGTAAATTCTGAATGAACCAGGAAAGTGCCATGGTGCAGTCCGACGCCATTATTGAGTCGGAAGGCGTTGCCGGAAAACTTTTCCCCATCCACCAGAATATCATTGCGGCCTGATTTTTCGGCGGGAATGCCTTCAGCAATCAGCGCTTTGGTAATGAAGTTAAAATTGCGGTTAACATCAAAACTCGCCTGCGGCAGCAAAATCGAAAAACACAGGTTGCCGAGATCGTGAAAAACAGCGCCGCCGCCGGTGGTGCGGCGTGCCAGAAAACCGCCGTCTGCTTCCAGCTGGGCAGTGTTACACTCCACCCAGGCATTCTGGTTGCGGCCGATTACGACTGTCTGGTCGTTCTGCCAAAGATAAAGGATCGCGCCTAACTGAGCAGAGCTGCTGTCAGCGCGGTTCACCAATATTTCAAACAAATGGTCTTCGAGGGCCAGATTATTCCAGGGATTGTGGGTAAAGCTGTTTATAAGCAGAACTTCAGGCATAAAACCTCCGCAAAATTTAATTTAGAGCAATTGACAATGGGCCTGCTGAGCCGCGCGGACATACTCCTCAGGCAGCTCTGATTCAGTAATCAGCAGGTGGATTTGGTTAAGTCTGGTAAAAGTATAAGGCATACTGAAGTTTATTTTACTATTATCCATCAGCATGACAACCCTCTGCGCTTTGCGGATAATCAGTTTTTTTAATTCAGCCTCATAATAATCACCGCAGGTGAAACCGTTATTGAGGCTTAAAGCCCCGGTGCCAATAAACGCGATATCAATATTCAGGCCGCGGACATGTTCCTGGGCGTTAAATCCGGTTAAAGTCATGGTTTCGCGGTTAAGATGGCCGCCGGTTAGATTTATTTTAAAACTTGGTTTTTTACTCAGCTCTATCGCTGTGATCGGTGCCGGCGTCAGAATAAAAAGAGAGCTGTCGGGAAGTGCCTGAGCAAACATGGAACAGGTAGTGCCTGAATCGATATAAATTGACTGGCCGGACTCAACCAGATTAACTGCTTTGGCGGCGATAATCTGTTTGGCGGCCGTATTCTCAACCTGCCGCAGCGGATACGCGGCTTCCTTGATTGTGGACAGATGGGCGATCGACTTGGCACCGCCGCGGATCCGCACAATGAGCCCCTCTCTCTCAAGGTATTCCAGGTCCCGTCGCAGGGTCATGGTCGAAACCTTGGGAAAACAGGCTTCCAGTTCCGCCATGCGAACCTCGCCCCGCTCCTGAATTAATTCATTAACGGCGTTCCTGCGTTCTGATGCCATTTTACCTCCCGGGAACAGCCTAAATCCATTGCTGTTTATCATTAAGTTCGAGTATGATAATAACAAACACAAGCCGTAATTACAATTTGAATCTGTTCGTATTAATCAAAAATAAGGAAATTAGTGTTTGCAAGTCACATTTGTATGTTCATTACTAACATTCCGTGCTATCATTAAGGCAAAGTGTAATCAAACAAAAGGAGGCGGAAAATGGCAACTCCAGTCATTATGCCCAAACAGGGCCAATCGGTTGAAAGCTGCATTATTGGTGAATGGCATAAACAGGTTGGCGACCAGGTTAAGGTCGGCGACAAGCTGTTCACATATGAAACAGACAAAGCAACTTTTGATGAAACCGCGCAAGTGGAGGGAACACTGCTGGCGCGTTTTTTTGAGGAAGGCGACGATATTCCCGTACTGACTAATGTATGCGTAATTGGTCAGCCAGGCGAATCCTTTGCTGAATTTGCTCCCACAGGAGCTACCGCAGCAACAGAAAGCGCAGCCCCCGCGGCTCAAGCGGCGGCACCAGTATCAGCTGCCCCGATAACGGCAGCCCCAACGGCCCCAGCGGCGGCTGCAGTTTCAGCCCCGGCTGTCACAACCGCAGCACCTGCCGGACCGGTTGCAACCCCTGTTATTATGCCGCGCCAAGGGCAGTCAGTTGAAAGCTGCATTATCGGTGAGTGGCACAAACAAGTAGGCGATGAAGTTAAAGTGGGCGACAAGCTCTTCACTTATGAAACCGACAAAGCGACATTTGATGAAACAGCCACTATTGACGGTACTCTTTTAGCCATTTTCTTTGAAGCCGGTGACGATGTACCGGTTCTTACCAATGTTTGCGCGATCGGCCAACCTGGCGATTCCTTTGCCGAGCTTGATCCCCGCGGTGCAAGCAAACCGGCCGCAACACAGGCAGCACAGCAAGACGCTGCAGCAACACCGGCCGCTGGCTCAACTCCAGCTGCAACTCAGACGGGGGGAGCGCCTGCAGCTACCACGGCTTCGGCAGTTTCCGGATTTGATGTTTCTGCCGGAGGCGACATGCCCAAAGCAATCAGCCCGCGCGCCCGCGCTCTTGCTGCCCGCAGTGGCGCCGACTTGCGTTTTGCCGAACCCAGTGGCCCCAAAAACCGTGTTATTGAACGTGACGTTAATGCTCTGATCGAAGCTGGCCGCCTGGCAACCAGTGCAGCCGGCAACGCTTATCCTACCGGCATCACCGGCACCGGTATCGGCGGACGCGTTACAACTGCTGACATCGCAGCAGCTGCGACCGCATCGGCAACGGCACAGCCCGCTGCTTCGGCTGTCGGTTCAGTTGCTGCCAATGTTGCCGCTGCTGCCTCTACAGCCGCCCCGACAGCAACTGAATCAGAAGCCGATACCTGGACTGAGAAACACACCAATATCCGCAAGGTTATTGCCCGCTCAATGCATGCTTCACTTAGCAATATGGCACAGCTGACACTCAATACCAGCTTTGACGCCACGGATATCATGGCCCTGCGCAGCCGCCTCAAAAAGGCCGGCGAACAGGGGCTGACTGCTGAAGGCGGCTTTGCTCTTGCTGAAAAAGTACCGACTCTCAACGACCTGATTGTATATGCCGCCAGCCGGGTGATTAAACGTCACCCTGCCTGCAATGCGCATTACGATGAGACAAAAATGACTTTCTTCCACAATGTCCACATGGGCGTTGCTGTAGATACGCCCCGCGGCCTGATGGTTCCGACTGTCTTTAAATGTGACGAGATGGGCGTAACCGAGATTTCAGAAACAATCAAGCAGCTGGCTGCTGATTGCCAGACAGGCACAATTAACCCCGATCTGCTACAAGGTGGTACTTTCACAATCACCAACCTGGGCACGCTCGGAATTGAAAGCTTTACGCCGGTAATCAACCCACCGCAAACCTGCATCCTAGGTGTTAATACGATCGAAACAAAAGTGCGCGAAGTGAATGGTGAGCTTAAGGCTTACCCGGCGATGGGCCTCTCACTGACCTTCGATCATCGTGCGGTTGACGGCGCTCCTGCAGGCCGCTTCCTCAAGGATCTCAAGACAGCGCTCGAGAATATCTCGCTGCTGCTGATGTCATAAGGAGGGGAAGCAGATG
>CAYPHB010000060.1:0-11034 GCA_964410445.1 uncultured Oscillospiraceae bacterium | reverse complement strand
GAAAGCGACCGCGTGCCACTTCCATGCTGCGGATTTCCGCATAATACTGGTTTGCCCCTTCAATTGAGCCGGTTGTTGAAAGACGGCCGGCTTTAACTGTTTTGGAGGTTGAAACCAAAGGCGATACGTAGCCAATGCCGCCTTTGCCGCTCAAGGCGATAACATCATCAGCGTTTATAAAGGTCGGCTTCTCTGACCTTATATTTACCGACAGTAAATTACTGCCCAGACCGCTGATGCTGTCTGTCACCTGTGCAGTTGTGCCTTGTACCATCGAAATCAGCAGAGCGACCGATGCAACACCGATGATAATCCCCAGCATTGTCAGAAACGAACGCATTTTACTGCTGAAAATAGCCATAAAGGCCATTTTAAAGGCCTGAGTCAATTTCATGATCCGACCTCCTCAGCATCATCAATAACCTGATTTTTGCCAGCGGGATCAGGTTTGAGCTTTCGGCTGTCATTCGTGTCAGCAATTTCTGCGCCGTCGTCGGCGATTACCATGCCGTCAGAGAGTCTGATACGCCTGTCGGCCTGATCAGCAATTAACTGGTCGTGGGTAATTACAATAACGCAGTTGCCGTCCTCATGAACCTGGCGCAGCAATGCCATTATTTCCGCACCTGAGCGTGAATCAAGATTTCCGGTAGGCTCGTCGGCAAGTATCAGACTGGGCCTGGTAACCAAAGCACGGGCAATGGCGACGCGTTGCTGTTGGCCGCCTGACAGCTCGTTCGGCCGATGCCGCATGCGGTCGGCCAGGCCGACTCCTGTTAAGGCTTCCCGAACACGCGCCTTTCTTTCGCTATGTGACATTCCCTGATATATCAAGGGCAGTTCAACATTTTCATAAGCTGTCAGTTTCTGCAGTAGATTAAACTGCTGAAAGACAAAGCCGATGCGGCGGCTGCGAATCAGGCTTAGTCTTCGTTCACTCAGGCAGGTCACATTCTCGCCGTCCAGCAAGTATTCACCGCTGTCTGCCTGGTCCAGACAGCCGATAATGTTCATCATGGTTGACTTGCCGCTGCCGGATGGCCCGATTATGGCAGCGAATTCGCGGTCGCCAATAGTCAGACTTACATCCTGCAGCGCCCGCACCACGTTATCACCCATCTCATAGGTTTTATCAATGTTTTTCAGTTCAATCATCTATCAGATTACCTGCCATTCGAAGGCGAACCTTGGTTATTCGGCGGATTGGAGAACTGATCCCGGCCGTTACTGCCGCCACCGAAGCCAAAGTTAAACTGGTTACTTGTCGGAGGTGCGATTGCTATCCGGTCCCCGGCTTTGATGCCGCTGATAATTTCAGCGCCTTCATTAGTAGAACGGCCCACGGTCACCTCTGTCAGATAATCACGCCAGGCTTCATTTGCTTTGAGGGTGCCATTGTCATTCAAGGCTTCGGCCAAGAGAACATACTTCCGGTTATCGATTGTCTGAATGGAATTCAGGGGAATTACCGGTACCTGACTGCTGGCAACAATTGTTATACTGGCATTCGCGCTCATACCGGTCAGGACTCCGTCCGGATCATCAAACAGGACAGTAACGGGGTAGCTGGCAACACCGCCGCTGTAAGTGCTGGCGGCAGAAATCCTGGTCACTTTGGCTGTATAGGTTTTACCGGGCAGCGCGTCGAGTGTTATATTGGCTGTCAGTCCCAGTTCAATTAAAGGCACATCCAGTTCATCCAGCTCCATCGTCAGCTCGATTTTTGTGTCGTCAATCAGCGAGCAGATTGACTGATCTTCATTCACTTTGTCATTTACCTGCAGCTTAAGGCCGCTGACAATTCCGTCAACCGGCGCAGTTACTGTCATTTTCTCAGTCAGGGCAGTTTTCTTGTTAAGTTCAGTAATCAGCTGATCGCGAGTCTCCAGGGCCTGCACATAATCCGGAGTCAGTATATTGTCATGTAACCGCAGCAGTGTGTCACCGGCGTCAATTGAATCACCAACTTCAACCGAGACTGATCTGGCGGTGCCGCCAAGGGCGACGATCGGGAAAGGACGGCTGATTTCGGTCTTGCCTCGACCCGCTTCCTGACCTTCGGTGTCACTGACAATGGCTTCGATGCCCACTTCGTAGCCTTTATCTTCAAATTCAATAATTACTTCACCTGCCGGTGTTATTTCTCGTACGCGGCCGCTTGCTGACTCATCCCCCAGTTTGATTTCCACCTCCTGGCCGGGTACAAGACCAGTTGGCTGAGGCATTGCTGTTCCCTGGCTGGGGACAGAAGAGTTTAGGCGGACCAGCATTTTTTCATCAACAGATATCAGCAGCAAGGAGCCATGTTCCAGCATAACCGCGTCGATTAAATCGTCTTTTTTGACTTGAACCGCTTTAATCAAACCGCCAACGGGACTTGTCACAGTTCTTGAATCTGTCAAAGCTTTAAGCCTGCTGATATTCTGATCTGCAGCGTGCAGTTCACTGCGCAAAGCGGCAATTTCACTTTCAAGATCAGGCAACTCGATCTCAACCAGAATATCACCGCTCCGGACACGATCGCCGTCTTCAGCCCAAACTGCAGTAACAGAGCCGGCCTGAGTTGAAGTCACACTGATAGTATCAGCGGCCTCAACCGGTCCACTGCCTTGAACTTTAAGCACGATATCTGAAAGTGAAACCGTATGAATTTCATATTTTTCCAGATTGGCAAAGGCAGTCCGACGTTCCCGGTTCTCGATAAAACGAACCAGCACGAAAACCAGAACCGCAATTACCAGAACTATAGCAACCGGTACAATCCAGCGTTTTTTATTTTTCATCTATTACAACCTCCGGGTTGGAATTATCTCAATATAGTTTGCCTGTTCTTTGTGTCCAGAGTGTGTCAGGATAAATAATCCGACAAAGAAATTTTCTTTAATCAGTGCCTGTAAAAGCGCAGCCAATGCACTTAAGAAAACTCTTGAAAACTCTTATAGTATAATAGATTATTAAATATCAGTTTTGAGGTATAACATGGACATTAATAAAAGTAATAACATGCAGACATTGCAGATGCGGCCTTTTGAGCTAAGTGACATGCAAACAGCTATTTTGCCTGAGACAGAAATGACTGCAACCATCAGCCACAATAAACGTCCTCTGATTGTAGTGCAGCACAATTGTCTCGGTCACGTTGAAGCGCCGGAGGGATGTAGATTAATGGCAAATCTGCTGGATCAGTTTGTCGAACTTGAAGCCCTGCCAACTGCAGTAATTCTGCAGGGCCGTGGCGTTGATCTGGCAACGGCTGACAACCCGGCGCAGGCAGCACTGTTGCGTTACATTACGTTAAGCGTGCCGGTTCTGATATGTGAAAAAAGCGTTGAAATTCTACAGACCGTTTGCCAGCTCGAAGGCAGTCAGTTGGTCGATCAACGTGAAATTGCAAAACAAATGATTATTAATCCTGATATTATCTGGCTTTAATTAAAATTCGCCGGCACATCTAAATCGTTAGGCTCTTCAATTCCGGCTGCAGCTGCTTCACGAGCTGCCTCTTCGGCTTCTTCGGCAATTAATTTATCTACAGCCTTAAGCCTCCGCTCGTTGAGCAGGATTGCTAGAATAATCGCAATTGTGAACGCTACCAGATAAACGTAAAACCAGGCCGGTGTATCCCCTTGATTGTTTATTACCTGCTTAATGCCTTCATAAAGAATATAGCCACCGGCAAGTATTGCTAACAGCCGCATATTTATCAAATGGCGGCGACGTGCTGCCGGTGTGTTGCCGTTTTCGTTCGGTGTGAAAAATCCCATTATATTACTCCCCGGCAGTAATAATCTGCCTGTTAAATAATTTGTACTGCCTGTTGTGGGTAAAGACCTGATTCTTTTCTTGTGGTCGGTAAACAGTTGAACTGATCAGCTGCAAACTTTGCGGAAAATACCTTTTCATTTTACGGGGCAGTCACTTATTATTCAAGTACAGCGAATTGACTTTTGCCGGCACCAGTGATAGTATTCTTTTTGCTGTGCGCAGTATGGAGAGTTGGCCGAGCGGTCGAAGGCGCATGACTGGAAATCATGTTTACGAGCAATCGTAACTAGGGTTCAAATCCCTAACTCTCCGCCAGAAAGCCGGACCCCTGAAAACATATTTTTTCAGGGGTTTTGTTATTGCCGGAACCGGCTATTCTGGATAATTATGTGCTGGGTCCCATTTAGCTGAGACCTAAGCAACAAACATTAGGATCAACCAGAACGTTCCTGCCCATGAAATGCTATAATTATTATTCTGTGATGCTTGTTTGAAGCGCGAGGATGGCGTAATTACGGAGAAACCATGCCCCTTGACTACGAAACGCTTGAAATATTACGCAGGAACCACCCGGCCTGGCGATTGCTCAACGCTCAGCATGCACCGCTGATCGCCAGTTTTCTGCACCGGGTTTTTATTGTGCCAAATGTCCGCCAGATGGCGCAGGCTGATCTGGTTGAACTACTTGAGGATACTTTATTTAACTTACGCGAACAAAGGGGTTTGGAAGTCTACAAAGGAACTGCTCAAAGCTATCTGAATGAATGGGCTGAAAATGATAAAGGCTGGCTGCGAAAATTTTATCTGGCAGGGACGGATGAGCCGTACTTTGATTTGACCCCGGCAACTGAGAAGTCACTGACGTGGTTGGACAGCTTGACTGAACGGGCTTTTGTCGGCACGGAGTCGCGTTTACTCACGATATTTGAACTGCTGCGGCAGATGAGTGAGGGACGTGAAACTGATCCACAGGTGCGTATAGATGAATTACAAAAACGGCGTAATAATATTGATGCGGAAATTGACCGGATTTTTGCTGGTGATATCCCGCTTTTGGATGATACAGAGCTTAAAGATCGATTCCAGCAATTTCTGCAGCTGGCAAAGGAATTATTGATGGATTTCCGCGAGGTTGAGCAGAATTTTCGCTTACTTGACCGGCGTGTGCGCGAAAGGATTGCGCTTCGGGAAGGAACCAAAGGTGCTCTTCTCGAGGAGATCATGAACGAACGTGATGCGATCACGGATTCCGATCAGGGAAGAAGTTTCCGGGCGTTCTGGGATTTTTTGATGTCGCAATCGCGACAAGAAGAATTCGGTAGGCAAATAGAACAGGTTTTAGCCTTGGAGCCGGTTCAGGAGATGCAGCAGGGCCGTCGCCTGCATCGGGTTCACTATGATTGGCTTGAAGCTGGTGAGCACACCCAGAAAATGGTGGCAAAATTGTCAGAGCAGTTGCGGCATTTCCTTGATGATCAGGCCTGGCTGGAAAATCGGCGCATCATGGATATTTTGCATAATATCGAAACCCGCGCGCTGGCACTGAGGGATAATTTGCCAGCTGGTGATTTCATGCCTTTGACCGATACTTCTGCTTCGATTGACATGCCATTGGAACGACCTATGTTCCGGCCTTCACTAAAACAAAAACTTGAGAGTATTGTAACAGATCAAGGGGATGCTTATATAGACACGGCGGCTCTTTATGCACAGGTTAGGATTGACCGCAACGAACTCCTGAACTTTATCCAGCAAGAGCTTCAAGCAGGCAGTCAGGTCAGTCTGGCGGCTGTGATCAAAGAGCACCCGCTTCGATTCGGACTGGCGGAACTGATTGCCTATCTGCAGATAGTTGGAGCAGACAGGGGGACGGGACTTGAGGCTGTTGTGGATGAAGAAATCGAAGAACAGGTAAACTGGCTTTCTGAAACCGGTATAAACCGCCAGGCGATTCTGCCACGAGTAATTTTCCTGAGAAAAGAGTCAGGCTTAAACAGGCAAGGAGCAGACAATCATGATTAATGAAGCTGAAACCGGCACTTTTACTAATCCCGCTCAAGAGCTTTCAACAGTGGCAGTGTCACTTTTGAAGGGCATCCTTTACCATGAGGACAATCAGGAAATATGGCGTGCGCTGCTGAATCAACAGGCTGGCATCCAGGACTACATGTCAGTCATCGGTCTGGAGTTGATGCTGGACGAGGCAGAGGGCTATGCTTTCTTAAAGTCGCGACAGGATCCAGATGCGAATGATTCCAGTAAAATTCCGCGTCTGGTGGCCCGGCGACAGCTTTCCTACCCGGTCAGTCTACTGTTAGCGCTATTACGCAAAAAGCTGGCGGAATTTGATGCCGGAGGCGGCGAAACACGTTTAATCCTCTCCCGTGATGAAATTGTGGAATTGATCCGGATTTTTCTGCCGGCCGGCAGCAACGAGGTCAAACTGATTGATCAGGTTGATGCCACGCTAAACAAAATCGCCGAATTGGGATTTATCCGACGATTGCGGGGGCAAGGCCAAATGATTGAAGTACGTCGTATTATCAAGGCCTTTATTGACGCTCAGTGGTTGTCTGATTTTGATGAGAGACTGGCGGAATACCAGCAGATGTTGACTGGAGCCTTGGCGGGAGCTGAAGATGTCTGAACAAATACTTCTTGAAATGATGACCGATGACCAGTTAGCAGGTTTTCGCCTCCAACGCCTTGAGGTCTATAACTGGGGCACATTCACCGGTCGGGTTTGGACCTTACGTCTGGACGGTAAAAACGCTCTGCTTACCGGAGATATTGGGTCAGGTAAATCAACGCTGGTTGATGCGATTACGACGCTGCTTGTGCCCGCTCAAAAGACTGCTTATAACAAAGCGGCTGGCGCTGACAGCCGCGAGCGATCACTGCGCTCGTATGTTCTTGGTTTTTACAAAACTGAACGTCAGGAAAACCTGAACAGCGCCAAGCCAGTAGCCCTCCGCGATTACAATAATTATTCAGTCATTTTAGGCATATTTTTTAATGCCGGTTATGAAAAGACAGTCACTCTGGCGCAGGTTTTTTGGTTGAAGGATCCTGCTTCGCCACCTGTCCGGCTATACACAGTCTGCGAAAAAGATTTGACTATAGCTGACGATTTTTCCGGCTTCGGTAACGAAATGATTGGCCTGCGCAAGCAGCTGCGCGCTAAAGGTGTTGATCTTTTTGACAGCTTCCCGCCCTACGGTGCTTTGTTCCGTCGCTATTTCGGCATTGACAATGAACAGGCCCTCGACTTGTTTAATCAGACTGTGTCGTTGAAATCAGTTGGCAACCTTACCACTTTTGTACGCGAACATATGCTGGAACCGTTTGATGTGAAGTCACGCATTAATGAACTAACGGCTCACTTTGAAAACTTGAACCGTGCGCATGAGGCTGTTCTTAAAGCTAAGCGTCAAATTGAAATGCTGGAACCATTAACAGCCGATTGCGATCGTCACGCTGATTTGCTGAAAACAACTGACAATTTACGTTTATGCCGCTATGCTTTAAGGTCGTGGTTTGCCGGCCAAAAACTTGAGTTGCTGAAGAAACGCATAGAGACACTTAAAGAAGAACTGATCAGGCATCTTGCCGCCATAGAACGACATGAAGAAAAGCAAAGGGAGCAGCAAGGCCAGATACGCGAGCTTGAACGCAGCATAACCCTTAATGGTGGTGGCCGGATAGGCAGACTGGATACTGAAATCAGCCAACTTCAGACAGAACTGGATCGTCGGCGTAATAAATCTGAACGCTATCTCAAACTAATCGAACAGCTTGGCTTGCAGCCAGCATCGACGCAAGATGCTTTTCATAGGCAACGGACTCAAATCGATGAATTGTATAAAACCGCGCAAGACGATGAGGGACTGATTCAAAACGAAATTAATGAAACAGCGTACGCTTTGGCACAAGAGAAGCCGGCACTGAATCAGCTGAAAGCAGAAATCAAAGGATTGAAAGCCCGTCGCAGTAACATTGACGAAAAACAAGTCGAGCTGCGAAAGCGACTTTGTGACGCGCTCGGGCTGGCAGAAGAGGCGATGCCGTTCGCGGGTGAACTACTGCAAGTGCGTGAAACTGAGCGGGACTGGGAAGGCGCGGCAGAAAGGCTTTTACGCAATTTCGGCTTATCGATGCTGGTACCGGATCACCACTATTCACGTGTTTCCGAGTGGGTTGATCAAACTAACTTGAAAGGCCGACTGGTCTATTTTCGCGTACGGGACGCAATGCGCGCCGAACAAGTTATTCTTCACCGGGACTCTCTGGTGAATAAGCTGATCGTCAAGCCTGATTCGCCTTTCCGGGACTGGATTGAACGCGAAATTTCGCACCGTTTCAACCTTGCATGTTGCTTGAATCAAGAGCAGTTTCGTCGTGAAGTTCGAGCGATAACACGGGCCGGCCAGGTCAAATCGCCGGGTGAGAGACACGAAAAAGATGATCGACATCGTCTTGATGACCGCAGAAGTTATGTTCTGGGCTGGAGCAACACGGTAAAAATCAAGGTGTTGGAGGCGCAGGCTGTTTTGCAGGAAAAGCAGTTGACAGAATTGATTGAGCGCAGAGATTCACTGACTGACAGACAAGCTATGCTCCGGGTGCGAATCAGCATTCTCACCAAACTTAGTGAGTATATTGATTTCCGTGAAATTGACTGGCGGCCTGTTACAGCTGCAATTGCGCGGCTACAGGCGGAAAAGGCTGAACTGGAGGCTGCGTCCGATTTGCTCAAGACGCTTGCCGCCCAGTTGGAAACTCTCAATAAGGCTCAGCTGGAGACTGAACAGTTACTAAAAGACAGGCAGGATAAAAGCTCAAAGATCGAACAGATGATCAGCGATCGCACTGTGCAATATGAAGCGGCTTATACAGTCTGGAAAGACAAAACCCCAGATGAAGAGGCATGTTTTTCTTGCCTGGATGGCATGCGAGAAGAAGCATTAGGTGGATCACATTTGACCATAGATTCCAGCGACGCTCGTGAACGCGAGATGCGGGACTGGCTGCAATCTAAGATCGACGCAGAAGAAAAGAAACTCAGCCGTTTGGGAGAAAAAATAATCCGGGCAATGACCGAATACAAACAGGTCTGGGTTCTGGAAACGCGTGATGTTGATGTTCATCTGGCAGCTGGAAATGAATTCAGAATGATGCTTGATCAACTGAAAGCTGATGATTTGCCAAGGTTTGAAGGGCGATTTAAAGAGCTGTTGAATGAAAACACCATACGTGAAGTTGCCAAATTCCAATCCCAGCTCAATCGCGAGCGGGAATCCATCAAGGACCGCATCGCCCAGATTAATGAATCGCTGACCCGGATTGACTATAATCCCGGCAGATACATAAGTCTGGAAGCTCAGCCTGCTCCCGACGCTGAAATTCGCGAATTTCAAGCCGAACTGCGCGCCTGTACTGAAGGAACGCTGACAGGCTCAGAGGATGCCCAGTACTCGGATAGCAAATTTCTGCAAGTCAAGAAAATTATTGAACGGTTTTCTGGCCGGGTAGAATATTCTGAACTCGACCGCCGCTGGACAGATAAAGTTACAGACGTCCGCAACTGGTTCATGTTTGCTGCCAGTGAGCGCTGGCGCGAAGACAACACGGAATACGAACACCATACCGACTCGAGCGGTAAATCTGGCGGCCAGAAGGAGAAGCTGGCCTATACAGTACTGGCAGCCAGCCTGGCTTACCAGTTCGGCCTCGAATGGGGCGCTGTGCGCTCTCGCTCATTCCGTTTTGTCGTGATTGACGAGGCTTTTGGACGCGGCTCCGATGAATCAGCGCAGTACGGTCTGGAACTCTTCTCGCAGCTTAATCTACAGCTTCTGATTATTACGCCATTGCAAAAGATCCATATAATCGAACCCTTTGTAGCAAATGTCGGTTATGTACATAATGAAGATGGCAGCTGTTCGGTTTTGCGAAATATAAGCATTCAGGAATATCATTTAGAAAAACAGAGGCTCAATGAATGAGATGGACTACGTCCGATGACTTGAAAAAACAGGTGCAGAAGCTCTGGGACCGCGGTGTTTTGCTATCCATGATGGCAGGTCGGGAATCACTCTTCCCACTGCGTCTGGTAATCAAAAGGCCAACGTCAAGAGAATTGAGCGAGGAATTCCCCGAGGTTCGCGCCTGGATTGCCGAGTTGTCCGGAAGCGCCAAGCACTATCGCTTGGTTTGGCAGCAGGTCAATCACCGAATTCTTGGCGTCAATCTGATTCCTGCAGAAATCTGGATCGATCAGCTCGGTGATGCCCTAAGCCTGATAGGTCGACAAAAATCAGCTGACCAGTTTGCGATTGTTTTGGAACATACAAGGCTGCAACAACCGGAGCTGCTGCCCTGGCTGGCTAAACGGCCTTTACGTGCCCTGGAGTTGGCGCAGTCGTGGCCCCAGTTGCTCTCTGTTGTTGCTTGGTTGAAAAATCACCCCTGCCCGAAAATATATTTGCGTCAGATTGATTTGCCTGAAGTTCACACCAAATTTATAGAGGCACATCGCGGTGTGCTGTCCGAGCTGTTTGATCTGATTTTGCCGCTGGAACAAATCAATCTAACTGCTACCGGTACCAGCGGATTTTGCCGCCGTTACGGTTTTTTGGATAAACCGGCTCGGGTGCGCTTTCGGCTGCTTGATCCCGACCTCCGGCTGTTACCTCAAGGTTGCGATCAAGATATTACATTAACTGCAACGGCCTTCGCGACTCTGGATCTGCCAGTAAGTAAGGTTTTTATCACTGAAAATGAGATCAATTTTCTGGCTTTCCCATTTGTACAGGACGCCATCTTGATCTTCGGCGCTGGCTATGGCTTTGATCATCTTGCATCAGCGAGCTGGTTAAATCAAAAGGACATTTACTATTGGGGCGACATAGATACACATGGGTTTGCCATTCTCAATCAACTGCGCGGCTTTTTTTCACACGCACGTTCGCTTCTGATGGATCAGCGGACATTGCTGGCACATCAGAATCTGTGGGTAGTCGAAGAGCAACCGGAGAGAGGGAATCTGACTCGCTTGAACACAGAAGAAGCTGAACTTTATTACCAGTTGCGTGACAATCGTCTGGGCAATAAGATCCGACTGGAGCAAGAACGGATCGGCTTCTGCTACTTAAAAGCTGCGCTTGATCAAATGTAACCCTGTTGCCTAAATCCAGTAGCCATACTTTTTTATATAACTATTCTTCATCAGTTGCGCTGCCAGGAAGTACCCGGTTAGAAGCAATACCA
>CAYPHB010000059.1:0-11140 GCA_964410445.1 uncultured Oscillospiraceae bacterium | reverse complement strand
ATTATCGGGGCGACAGCAGGTGTAACAGGCTCCATCGAAGCAGCTTTAGCGATATTCAGTTTGCTGGAACTGCAGACGCCGCTTAAGGACGAAATTATTTACTACTTCAGCAAGGACATGACAATGAACCGGGTTAAGGTCGCACGGGAACAGAGCTGTCCTGTCTGCGCGCACCTGTTTGAGTGAGGTTATTAATGATTGTGCGCTATTTTGCTCAGCTGCGTGATTACACCGGCTGTGAACAGGAGATTGTTGCTGAGTGCGAATCTGTTCAGGTACTGCTGCAAAAGCTGGCTGCCCGCTATGACGAACCATTTCGCAGCAAAGTGCTGACCTCGGATGGCGCTAAATTGAACCCTGAGATTTTTATCCTCGTCAACGGCCATCATCTGCGCCTGTTGAACGGAATGGAAACGCGACTTAATGAATCAGATGAAATCGCGCTCATTCCGGTGATTGAGGCCGGCTGAAATTACTTTAATACTGTTATTTCGTCGCCGGCCCGGATAATGCCGCCTGTAAGTACGCGAGCGAAAACACCTTCAGTCGGCATCACACAGCTGCCGATCTGATGATAAATCGCGCAGTGTTTATGACATTCCTTGCCGATCTGAGTAATCTCCATTACACAGGGACCTATGCGAACGCGGCTGCCAACCGGCAGCTCGTACAGAACAATACCTTCTGTGGTGATGTTTTCGGCAAACTTGCCGGAACACAATCCTTCAATGCCCAGCTGTTCCATTTTACGAATGCTTTCAGCTCCCAGCAGGGAAACCTGACGATGCCAGTTGCCGGCGTGAGCATCGCCTTCCAAGCCGAAATCAACAATGAAATTACCCTCTGGTTCTGGTTGTTTTATCGTGCCTTTCTTTTCGCTGCGGTTGATTGCGATTACTTTGGCCATGATTGCTCCTTCTGCATTGTCTTGCTATGAATTGTTTTTTACTTTGTCTTTCTATGCCGTGTCAGCGTTGAAAATGACCTGATCGGCCGCCGGTTTTCTCCAGCAGTATAACCTGCTCAATCCTCATTCCCCGATCAAGTGCTTTGCACATATCGTAAATAGTCAAAGCGGCAGTCGTAACAGCTGTCAGAGCTTCCATTTCAACTCCGGTGCGCCAGACTGTCTGAACAGTGGCAGTTATGACTGCGGTATTCGGCTCGCGGAGTTGAATTTCAAGTTCAACGTTGTCTATCGGCAGCGGATGGCAGAGCGGAATCAGATCCGATGTTTTTTTAGCTGCCATAATGCCGGCGATTCTGGCTGTGGCCAGCACATCGCCTTTGCTTATTGCCTGATTCCTGATCAACGACAGCGTAGCAGGCTGCATCTGCACCCTCGCTTCGGCAGTTGCTTTGCGGCAGGTAAGAGGCTTGGCGCTGACATCGATCATGTGAGCCTCACCTTTGTCATTCAAGTGACTGAATTTTTTATTTTTCATATAATGACCCTTTCAGGCTTAGCCGCCGGTCCTGTTCATACTGCGGGCGGGCGAGAAGCCGGGATTGAATGAATGGCCCGCCGGCTTATTGAATATAGCTTGTTTTATGGTTTCGTTCAGAGTCTGCTCATTGAAGTCAGCAAGCGCGGCTCGCAGCGAAATTTCACCTGCATCACCCAGACAGGGTTTCAGCATGCCATCGGCTGTAATCCGGATCCGATTGCAGGACGAGCAGAAACGATGAGAAATTGGACGAATTAAGCCAACGCTGCCGGCATAGCCCGGCAGCTGGTAATCCTCTGAGGGAGCTGCAGGATCAGAAGCAGGGATCCGCTGCAGGGCCGGGAAAGCTGCTAGGATTTCAGCACCAGTGACCAGATTGTCATTATTTCTGCTGAGTGGGTTCATTGGCATCAGTTCAATAAAACGGACAGCTATTGGTCTGCTACGGGTCAGCTCAATCAAGGCGCCGATTTCATCGTCATTTACACCCCGTACCAGAACAGTGTTCAGCTTCAGGGGAGTGAGGCCCACCTCAAGACAGGCATCTATGGCCGCAAAAACCTCGTCCAACAGGCCGCCGCCGGTGATCAGCCGGAAACGCTCTGCCCGCAGTGAATCCAGCGACAGATTAACCCTGTCCAGGCCTGCCTGCTTTAGGAATAAGGCTTGTTTGGCCAGCCCATGGCCGTTTGTTGTCATGGACAGGTCTGTGATTTCGGGAATCTGCCGGATCAGGCGGATAATTTCCGCCAGGTCAGGCCGCAACAGTGGTTCGCCGCCGGTCAGACGAACTTTGCGCACTCCTGCCAGTGCCGCGGCCCTGACAATGCGGCCGCATTCAGCAGCCGAAAGCAAGGGGAGTGCCGACTGTTCGCTCTCTCCGTCCGGGCAGGTTTCGGGACGGCAGTAAAAGCAGTTCAGATTACAGCGCGGCGTGACCGAAAGACGCAGATATTCTATTTTCCGACCATACCGGTCATACATATTTTATTCCATGTCCTTGTCTAAAATTATCCGGGCGGGTTGCACAAGGCGATAACCGCCCATTCTTTCCAGACGCTGACTAAAGTCTCTGGAGCGGAGGATCGCGATAAATCTCTGTACCGCCTGTGATTCCCAGGCAGATGCAGAAATCAGAAAATCGTAGTTTTCTTCAGCTAACGGCAGGAAGTCAAGCCCGGCAATACGAGCCGCGGCGAGTATACCGAGGCCGGCGTCCGCTGTTCCGGCGGCAATCTGCGCCGCTACGCCCGTATGTGTGTACTCTTCGCGGGTATAGCCTGAAATCTCTTCCGGCCGGATACCTGCCAGTGCCAGCTGGTGATCAAGCAAAAGACGGGTGCCGGCGCCTTTCTGACGGTTGACATAACGCAGCCCGCGCCGGGCGACATCGGCCAGATCGCGGATTCCCAGTGGATTGCCGGCCTGCACGAGTAAACCCTGTGAGCGTCGTACGCCTTCAAGCAGAATGACCTCATTGCGGCTAAAGCAGCGTCGGATAAAAGGTACGTTATATTCACCGTTTTCAGCCAGTAAATGGATTCCGGCAATCTGGGCTTCCCGGCGGCGAACAGCCAGAATGCCGCCCATGCTGCCGACATGGCTGGAGGACAGGGTAACGACGGGTTCACCGGAATAATAAAGCAGGTCGGCAATTTCATCCAACAGAGGGTCGTGACTGCCGATTACACTGAGCGCGGTTTCTACCTGGGCAAGCGGCTGCAGCAGTCGAACATCCACCAGCGTTCCTTCAACAATACCTTCGCTGTCACGCGGAATAGTCAGAAGACCGTCGGCGCGGGCATAACTGCTGAGTACGCCGGCACCGCGCTCCAAAGGCGTTGCATTGAGCTGCCCCAAATGCCGGGTCAGGCGAACACGGATGAACTCCAGATACTTAAGCGAGGATACCAGACGGCGGGTCAGGCGTGCCTTGACCACAGGCCTGGCTGGAATATCAAGCTTATATAAGCTGCCGAGCAGCGGACGCACAACCTCCTCCAGTACTGTTAATCCCGAAACAGGATAGCCGGGCAGGCCGATAACAGGTTTTTGCCGGCAGAGCCCAAGAACCGTAGGTTTGCCCGGTCGGATGGCAATTCCATGCAGAATCACTTCCCCCTGCGCGGAAATTGTACTGACTGTTAAGTCGTCGCGACCGGCGGAAGAACCGGCCAGCAATATGACAATATCTGAAATTTCGAGAGCTTTTGCCAGCGCGGCCTGCAGTTTTTCTCTGTCGTCAGGAATTATTGGCGTTACTGTAACCACGGCTCCGTCCGCTTCAAGAGCAGCACCATAAACAGTTGTATTAAAGTCGGGTATCATACCAGGCTGAGGCTCGGCTGTTGCCGGAATAATCTCATCGCCGGTGGGAATCAGTGTTATACGAGGCTGACTAAAAACTTCAATTTCTGAGACACCTCCGGCAGCGAGTATGCCCATCAGCGCCGGCGTCAGAATTGTACCGCTGCTAACCAGCATGTCGCCGGCACAGAAATCCTCGCCGATTTGCCGTACATGCTGCCAGGGGACAGCTGGTGAAATCAGCCGGATCTGTTCTCCGTGTTCGATCACGTCCTCAATCATGATCACTGCATCCATCTCTTCCGGCAGGCAGTCGCCCGTATCCACCGGGATGACTTTGTCCCTGTGGATCTCAACCGGGGCAGTTTCACTGGCACCGAAAGTCCATTCAGCCTGGAGCGCGATACCGTCCATGGCCGAGGCAAGGTAATGAGGTACACTGCGCCTGGCATAGACAGCGGCGGCAATTCTGCGGCCGCGCGAATCTTTGATCTGGATTCTCTCAACAACGGGCTTGACGCCGGCCGAATTCAAACGGTCAAGGTAAAGTCTGACTGCTTCAGCAAGTGGTGTGTTGACTAGATACTCTTGTGGCATCGGCGTTGCTCCTTTTGTGAATCGCAGTGAAATATTCCGACGATATTTCTGTTAATAAACGGCAGGCTGCTGCTCTTTTAGCAGTTCAGGCTGCTGCTCTTATGGCAGTTTCTTTAATGAAACCGGTAGACTGTGACCTGCGAGCCTGCTTCAATTCCTTCCAGCTCTCTGCTGATCCGGATACAACCGTCACTTTGGCTCAAGGCTGTTATCAGGCCTGATTTGGTGAAAACAGGTTCCGCTAACCACTGCTTCCCGGATTCGGCTGACGGAACTAATTTTACCGGTATAATTGATTCGCGCCCCAGATTTGAGGGGATCCGACAGCTGGTTACCGCAGTCACAGTTTCGGGTTCCGCAGGCATCGTTCCCTGTAATGCATCTAGCAAAGGCAGCGCCAGCCAAAAGGTCATAAACCAGGCGGCGAGGGGATGCCCGGGCAGCCCCAGGATAATCCGGTCTCCGGCCAGGCCCGCTATCGTTGGTTTACCGGGCTTGACGGCAATCCCGTGAAAAAGCAGGTCTGATTCTCCCTGCGCCGCAATAGCCGCAGCCAGATAATCCTTTTCGCCGACTGAACTGCCGCCCGAGACCAGCACCAAATCACATTCGCTGGCTGCCTGAGCCAGAATGCCGGCAAGTTCGTCCGGCTGATCGGCGACTATACCATAAAGGATCGGCAAGGCACCGGCTTGCCGCACAAGAACAGAGAGCGCAGGGCTGTTAACATCATGTATACAACCGGGAACAATCGGCTCACTAACCGGCAGCAGTTCATCACCGGTAGATATTATCGCAACCCTGGGCTGTTCAAAAACCAGAATCTGATTGGCTGCCAAAGCCGCTAATGTACCGATATCGGCAGCCCGGATCTGCCTACCTGCCGGCAGAACAACTTGTCCGGCTGCGAAATCGTCGCCTCTTTTTATTATGTGATCACCCGGGGAGACAGATCGCTGCACCAGCCACAGCTTATCGCCCGGATTTTCCGTGTATTCAATCATTACCATAGCGTCAGCACCCGCCGGCAAGGCTCCGCCGGTCGGAACCAGGGCACATTCACCGGGGCAAAGTCTGAAGTCAGGAGTTTCTCCCATTTTGACTGTGCCTGCCAGATGAAGCATGGCCGGCAGAGTGTCGCTGGCTCCAAAAGTATCAGCCCCCCGAACCGCGAGGCCGTCAACCATTGCCCGGTCAAAGGAGGGCACATCTGCCTGCGAACATAAATCAGCCGCCAGTACGCGTCCGACTCCCTTTTCCAGAGTTATCAATTCTGTGCGTTTTACCGGTTTGACGAGGCTTTGCAATATTTCACCGGCTTCGGCCAGGGTTACGACATTAAGCATTTAATTCACCTTTTTGTCAGAGTTTGTTATTTGCGTTTTCAGTTCATCTTTTCGAGTGTGGATCAACCCGGTTATTTCAGGTAAGTTCACTCAGTTGCTGCAACTGAAGAAGTTGCTTTAGTTTTTCGCTTTGCGGCTGCTTCAGCAGTTTCAGTGTTGTGCCCTTTTCCACAAGCTGTCCCTGATCAAGAAAAAGCATTTCCTCTGTCAGCTGACTGATCAGCGACAGCTGGTGTGAAGCCAGGATGAAAAGACAGCGGTTTGCCTGAAGATAAAGTTCTACAGCCCGGGATGCCAGCTGGATACTGCTTAAATCCATGCTGTTGGCAGGTTCATCCAGCAACAGAACCTCTCTGGGATAGACGAGCAGTCTGGCCAAAGCCATTCTCTGAGTTTCACCGCCGGACATTTTATCAGCCCGCTGCTGAGCCAGATGCTGCAGCCCGAATTCTGTCAGCTGCCTGTCAACAAGATCTCGCTTTTGTTGACTGGTCAGACCGGCTGTCAGCGGGATGCCAAGTTCAATGTTTTTCCTGACGCTGAAGGAAAAGGCATAAGGTTTCTGTGGCAGGTATCCCAGACGGGCCGGGTCGGAACCAGAGGAAAGCTGTGTCAACAGGACACGCAACAAGGTCGATTTACCGGCTCCGTTGGCGCCGAACAGCGCATAGCGGCCGTCACAGCGCAGTGTCAGGGATGAAATATCAAGTACGCAGCGGCTGCCGTAATCCTGGCGCAAGCCGTCGAATTTAATCATTTATGCTCTCCTGCAGCCGCACGGCAGCAATATTGATGCCAAACGAAAGCACTAACAATACCACTCCCATCTGAATAGCGCCGGTGAAGTTGCCTTTGCTGGTTTCCAACATTATTGCCGTTGTCATCACCCGGGTCTTGCCGGCAATGTTGCCGCCGACCATCATTACCGCACCTACTTCGGAAATTGCCCGACCAAAACCCGAAAGCAAGACGGTTATTAACGTCAGCCTGCATTCCCAGAAAAGGAGGGCATACTCCTGGCGGCGGTTGAGCCCCAGACCTGAGACAGTTTCCAACAGCTGAGGTCTTTTGGCCTCAACCGCTGAAAGTGTCAGGCTGGTAACAATCGGAAAAATCAGGATAACCTGAGCAAAAACCATTGCCGGCAGACTAAACAGCAGGCTCAGACTGCCCAGTGGCCCGCTGCGCGAAAGGAGCAGAAAAACGAAAAGACCGGCAACCACAGGCGGCAGGCTCATAAAGGTCTGGATGACCCTTCGGAGCATGCGTTTACCGGGGAACTGGCGGGAGGCTATTAACACTCCTGCCGGTATTCCAAACAGGGCCGCAAAACTCGTACTCAGGACGGTCATCAAAATGGTCAGCGAGAGAATTCGGAGCATTTCCATATCAGGCAGGAGCACCATCATAAATGAATAGAGGTTCACCATATTTTTTGGTGCCATATATCTCTATAAATGTTTTAGCCTCATCACTGAGCATAAATTCAATGAACGCTTTAGCGCCATCGGCATTTATTCCGTCGTGCTTTTCAGGGTTAACTCCGATCAATGAATAGGTATTCTTCAGATCATCAGACTGTCCCAACAGAACCGCCAGTTTTGTTTGCTCCCGGGTCGCAAGATAAGTTGACTGATCAGTCAGAACATATGCTTCCATTTCAGCGGCCATCGTCAGACAAGGCCCCATGCCTTTGCCGGCAGAATTGTACCATTCGCCTTCCGGCTTTAACCCAGATTTTTCCCAGATTTTTACTTCAGCCTTGTGGGTACCGGAATCATCACCTCTGGATATAAAAGGAGTCTTAGAATCGGCAATAAGGCGGAAAGCCTCAGCTGCCGACTTGGCGCCTTTAATTCTGGCGGGATCAGATTCGGGACCGGCAATAATGAAAAAGTTGTGCATGAAAGGGATTCGTTTGACGCCGAAACCGGCTGAGACAAATTCATCCTCAGCAGCCTTGGCATGTACCAGAAGTACATCGGCATCGCCGGTTTCGCCCAGCTTGAGGGCGGCTCCGGTACCGTTGGCAACGATTTCGAGTTGGTAGCCGGAGTTTTCTTCGAACATTTTTTCCAGTTCCGGTAACAAGCCGGAATCATTCACGCTCGTGGTTGTGGAAAGACGGACAACCGGATTATTTACCGCGACGGGTGCACAGGCGGTAAAGAGCAACGTAAACAAGATCAGGACCACTGAAACGACTTTTTTCATATACCTTCTCCTTTTCACAATGGAAGGCGGCAACGTTTCCATTGCCGCCCCGGTCTGCAGACGTGTCAGCTTCTGATTTAGCTCAACAGACTCGAAGTCGGGATTCTTAACATGTATTGTAACCCAAAAACAGAACCTTTGTTGCTTATACGATAATATTCTGGCAGAATTTTTAGCAGTAAAAAATATATTACGGAAGAGGACAATTTTATGTTTCGGATCGCTGTACTGACAATAAGCGACAAAGGCGCGGCCCGCCTGCGTGAGGATGCCAGCGGACCGCTGATCGCGGAGAAATCAACTGAAATAGGCAAGGTTGTCCTCAAGTCGATCCTCCCGGACGAGCGCGCTCTGATCGCTGCAGAGCTGCGGTGCATATGCGACCAGGATCAGGCCGATCTGATTTTCACAACCGGCGGTACCGGATTTTCCCCGCGGGATGTAACACCTGAAGCGACCACCGATGTTATTGAACGTCCAGCCCCCGGTATACCGGAGGCAATAAGGGCACGCAGCCTGGCGATAACCGATAAGGCTATGCTTTCGCGCGCTACAGCCGGTATCCGCGGCCGGACGTTAATCATCAACCTGCCGGGCAGTCCCAAAGCAGTCAGCGAGAGCCTTGAGGTTGTTCTGCCGGTGCTGACGCACGCTCTGGGGATTTTGACCGGCCGGGAAAATGAGTGCGGCCGGATCTGAATCCGGGTGTTATACTGTTGATATCGGGAACTACATCAACCATTCCTGACTTTCCGGCTTCTAAAAAGCATGCGAGAGGGAACGATCATGATCCGGACATCCGTCATCGTCGCCTGTGCCATCAGTCTGGTTATCTGCTTTGTTTTACCGATTGGATCCCTGCTGATTATGTCCGGCAAAAAACACCGGATTGTGAGAGCATTTTTTGTCGGCGCATTGGCGTTCGTCCTTTCCCAGGTTGTAACCCGGATTCCGCTCATCACGTTCGTCCTGCCGACCATGAACTGGTACATCCGCCTATCACTGGATCCGGTGGCGTATGGCCTGTTTCTCGGGTTTACCGCCGGTCTGTTTGAAGAGATCGGGCGGTTTCTCCTGATCGGGCTGCTTATGAAAAATAATCGCCGCTATGTGGACGGCCTCGCATTTGGCTTCGGACATGGCGGCATTGAGGCCATCCTGATCACAGGCGTCTCCCTGATCAACCTTCTGGTCCTGTTTATCTCGATCAACTCCGGGACATTCGACGCCTTGATGGCAAATACCAATACCACCACGGCCAATGCCGTTTACCAGCAGTGCCTGGCTGTCACGCCGCTGAACATGGCGCTCGCCGGTATTGAGCGAATCCTGGCAGTAGGACTTCATATCGGACTGACCATGATCGTGATGACCGGCATCAAGGTCGGCAAGCCATGGCGATTCCTGGCAGCAGCCATCCTGATCCACATGCTGGTTGACGCGGCAGCTGTCATCCTACCAGCATTGACAAGTATCATAACTATCGGGCTGGAGCTGGCTGTCGCTGCGTTCACAGTGCCTTTGATTGCTTACACAGTATTCGTGAAAAGGACATACGATCAGCTGGACATGAAAGGGGAGACACAAGAATGAACGGACAGGTCAAACAGATCGGACACATGACTCGCATCAGGCAGGTCAAACGTAACCATGTGGGATGGGTTACACTTCTCGTGTTGCTATCGATGCTCATATCCCTCGCCGGTTGCAGTGGCAATAAGCTGGCCTCCAGCTTTGACGAAAAGAGCGTCAAAGAGACCGCCAGAACAGTAATCGAGAAAATGAACGCTGGCAGCTATGAGTCAATCTCCAATGACCTGGTTCGGGAGGATTTGAAATCGGCTTTATCGGCTCAGGTTCTCTCCGGCGCGGCCGATCAGATTCTGAAGGATGCAGGAGCGTTCGATTCTTATTCTAATGAGGTCGTAGTCGGCGCCAAGGACAAGAGTACAGGTGAGGATTACGTGACAGCGGTCACGGTCGCTAAATACGCCAACAAAAAGATCACCTACACTATTTCTTTTGACACCAAAATGAAGGTAGTTGGCTTTTATCTGAAGTGAGTGCAAAAGATGCCGTGAATGCGAAAGCGTAGTTCAAGAAACGTGTCTGGCACCCGCTGGATGCCTTTCAGTACGGGAGTGACATGGGATCAGAGCTATTACCCTCTTATCGTTTCGATGAGCTTCAGGACAGAAACTGAAATATCAAAAATTCCACTGCTGTTTAAGTTTTAAAAGGCATATAATGGCAACAGAGATATTCTATAACCCAAAAACAAACACGGAGGCCGCCATGACTCGAATACTAAACACCGAGGAACTGATCCCCGCGATCAAGCAGCTGAGCATGCAGGCTTGTTATGAGCTGAGCGACAATCTGATCGATGCTTTCAAAGCTGCCCTGGAAAAAGAAGAATCCCCTTATAGCAAAGAAACGCTGCAGCTGCTGATTGAAAATGCCGAATTCGCTAAACTTGAACAGGTTGCCTGTTGCCATGATACAGGTTCCGCTGTTGTCTTACTGGAAATCGGTCAGGAGATCGCCTGGGAAGGCATACCACTGAAAGAGGCAGTTGATGAGGGCATCCGGCAGGGATATGAAGAAGGTTATCTGCGGAAATCGATGGTGGCGGATCCTCTGGACAGAGTAAATACAGGTGATAATACCCCTGCTATTCTGCATACGGAAATAGTTGACGGCGATAAAGTTACAATAACCGTTATGCCGAAAGGCGGTGGCAGCGAGAATATGGGCGCTTTTACCACTTTGATGCCGGGTGATGGTATTGAAGGTGTCAAGAAATTCGTTCTGGAGACAATTCAATCAGCAGGCGGTAAAACCTGCCCGCCGATTATTGTCGGGGTCGGCGTTGGCGGCACTATGGATTACTGTGCCTGGATTGCTAAGAAAGCGCTGCTGCGCCCAATTGGTGTACCGCACGAAAAGCCGCTTTATGCTCAACTCGAAGAGGACCTCCTGGACGAAATCAATCGGACGGGTATCGGGACATTAGGAATGGGCGGGACAGTAACAGCCCTGGCAGTTAATGTTGAGTACTATCCCTGCCATATAACAGCTTTGCCGGTTGCCGTTAATCTTCAATGCCACGCCAGCCGTCATGCCAGCAAAACGATATAGGGGAGAAGAAATATGAAAGAATACCATGTAAGTTTGCCCCTGGATCGGGACGAAATAAAAAAATATGAAATCGGTGATGTGCTTTAT
>CAYPHB010000058.1:0-11239 GCA_964410445.1 uncultured Oscillospiraceae bacterium | reverse complement strand
CTGTCGTCCGCTTTGCCATGGAACTGGGTTTTGAAGGCTATCCTCATTTTCAAAAGGCTCTTCAGGAAGAACTGAAGGTAAAGCTGACTGCAGCCCAGCGGTTCAAGGCTTCAGCAAGGCTGGCTGAAACACACGACATCCTTACAACAGTACTGCAGGCGGATATCGACAAACTTCGCCGCACCAACGAGCGGATAGATCGTGAAGCTTTTGCTGAATGCGTTGAAGCCTTACTAAGCGCTCAACGGATTTATATTCTCGGAGTCCGCAGCTCAGCATCACTCGCTTCATTTCTTGGCTTTTACTTCAATCTGATCTTCGATAATATCCGTCTGGTCCAAACAACCAGCGTCAGTGAAATGTTTGAGCAGATTCTGACAGTCAGGGAAGGCGATGTTGTGATTGGCATTTCGTTCCCGCGTTATTCGCGGCGGACAATTAAAGCAATGCAGTATGCCCGCGATTCAGGCGCCACGGTAATCGCGATTACCGATAAAAAGGACAATCCAGTAGCCGGCAGTGCGGATCTTTCTCTGTACGCGCCGAGCGATATGATGTCGTTCGCTGATTCACTGGTCGCACCGCTTAGCGTGATCAATGCTTTAATTGTCGCCGTAGCTTTGCGGCTCAAGGACCGTGTTAACGAACACCTGGAAAAGCTCGAGCATATCTGGGACGAATACGATGTGTATGATAAGGGGGATTTATCATGAGTGATCATCCCTGCCCTGGCAGTAAAATCGCTGCCACTGCGGCTATCCGGGCAGCGCTTTCCGAAGACAGGGCAGAAGAACACCGGCTGGCTGCCGAAGCGTTAGCCTTGGATATCCATGTTGCCGCGGCAGACTTCGGCGGTGAATATATTACCGCTGTCCCCAAAATCATCGAGAGGGCCATTGTCGCAGCCAAACGTGAGGGCGTAATCGGCTCCACACATGCGGAAGAAGGAGCTGTTGCCGGCGCTGCCCGCGAAGCTGTGGTTCAGATCCTGCAGAAGGCACTTGGTTTGAACGTTGGCGGCAAAATCGGCATTGCCCGTTATGAAGACCATATCGGCGTTTGCATTTATTTTGGCATTGGTTTACTTCACTTGAACGAAATCGCCATTGGGCTTGGACACCGGGTAATCTAGGAGGCTTTATGTCTTACGCCATAGCTATCGACGGACCGGCTGGCGCCGGCAAAAGTACTATTGCCCGGCGGATAGCCGAACGGCTCAAAATTCTTTATCTGGATACCGGGGCCATGTATCGCGCCATTGGCTACGCTGCCGTCACGCAGGGAATTTCACCGCGCGATGCCGTTGCTGTTGCCAAAATGCTGGAACAGACAGAGCTGGAAATAGCTTTCGTTGATAACAGCCAGCGGGTTATTCTGAATGGCAACGATGTCACAGGCTTGATCCGCACTCCGGAAATGTCGCGCGCGGCTTCTGATATCAGCGCCCTGCCTGTTGTGCGGCAGTATCTGGTGGAACGTCAGCGTGAATTGGCCAGTGTGCAGCCTTTGGTAATGGACGGGCGTGATATCGGCTCCTATGTTCTGCCGGATGCTCCCTGTAAGTTTTTCCTGACTGCCACTCCAAACGAACGCGCCCGTCGCCGGCTCAGCGACTTGCGTCATGCCGGTGATGAAGTGTCGACCCTGGAAAACGTGCTGGACGATATTGTCTATCGCGATCATCAGGATTCCACCAGGTCCATGGCGCCGCTGGTTCAAGCGGCCGACGCGATTCTGGTCGACACAACTAATCTCACGATTGAACAGGTAGTGGAAACGCTGCTTCAGGAGATAAATAAAAAATCAGCAAAGAATGAAAGAGACGGCAACGGATAGCAAAATGAAAACCAGCCCTAATCAACAAAAAATGGAGCACCACGGTCTGCGCATCTTTATCCGCGGTCTGTTAAGTGTTTTACTCCACCTGCTTTATCGGATCAAGGTTATTAAACCTGAGACTCCTTTCCCGGAAGGACCTGTGATGATCGTCGCCAACCACAGGCATTATTTCGATGTGGTCGCGGTTCACGTTACGGTTAAGCGCTGGATCTACTGGATCGCCAAGAAAAACCTGTTCAGCATACCAGTGATGGGCAGCCTGATCAGCAAGGTGGGCGCCATACCGGTTGACCGCGACAAGGTCGATATAGTTGCCGCCCGCGGAATTTTCGGGCATCTGAAAAAAGGCGATGCTGTTGGCATTTTTCCACAAGGCACGCGTGTTCCTGACAGCCGCCTGGCAGAAGTGATGCCGCGCTCCGGTGCCGCCCATTTCGCGATTAAGACTGATGTGCCTCTGGTGCCGGTTTGGGTTGATCCGTTCCGCCTGTTCCGGACGGTGCGGGTTATCTATGGCGAGCCGTTCCGGCTGGACGCGAATTCCCGTGGGAAATACACGCATGAAGAACTGGAAGACTATTCCTGCGAACTGATGAACAGGATATTTTCTCTGGCCGGTTTGACTTTCCCCTGCCAAACCCATGGGCAGCAGACAACTGAGGGCAACGAGGGAATACCGGCGGCGGAGTCTGAAATATGAAAATAGTTAAAGCACGCACCTCGGGTTTTTGTATAGGTGTACGCAAGGCTGTGGATACAGCTTATAAAATCTCGAATACTGTCGCGCCTGCTGAAACAGCTAAACCATTTATCAGCGCCAACGACGCGTCTGCTGATCCACTGCGGCAGACGAATGGCGATCAACCAGTGTACATGCTGGGCGAGCTGATTCATAACCGCCAGGTTACTGATGATTTGGAGCAGCGAGGGTTACGCCGCATTGAAACACCTGAGGAGTTGCCTCAAGGTGCGAGGGTGATAGTGCGGGCTCACGGCATTGCGCCGTCAGTCCGCGACAGGCTGCTGCAGAGCCGGGCAGAGATCATCGACTGCACCTGCCCGTTTGTGCGTAAAATCCACGATATCGTCAGCGAAGCCCGGGCGGAGGGTAAGGGTATCATAATCACAGGTTCGCCTGACCACCCTGAAGTTATTGGTATAAATGGCGCCGCCGGCTGTGAAGCGATTATTATTGAACAGGCAGCGGCAGCCGAAAATCTGGAATTTGAGCAAAAACCGTATGTGCTGGTAAGCCAAACTACCTTTTCCATTGCTGAATTTGCTCAAGCTCAAGCAGTTCTCCAGAAAAAAATTGCAAACCTTCAAATATTTGATACAATATGTATTACGACTGAACGCAGGCAGAAGGAAGCGCGGGAAATCGCGCGTGCGGTTGATCTGATGTTTGTCATCGGCAGCCGCAACAGCTCGAATACGCGCAAGCTTCTGGAAGTCTGTCTCAGCGAAATTGGCGAGACGTATCTGATTGAAAAAACTGACGACGTCAGGGCTATCCTGAACGGGAAGGATCTAACAGACCTGACTGTCGGAATTACAGCCGGAGCGTCTACGCCGGAACAGATGATCAGGGAGGTAACCCTAGTAATGAGTGAAATTGATGGCATGCATGAGCAAGACCAGAACGACTTCAGTTTCTCAGATTTTATCGACAATATACCCCAGCTTAAGCGAGGGGCAACAGTTAAAGGCGTAATTGTCCGTTATGACAATGACAACGTCTATGTTGATGTACGCGATAAATCTGAAGGCAAAATCCCCCGTCACGAGTTTGACGGTGATCCGGATTTTGATCTGGACGAGGCGATTGCCAACCATACAGAGATAGATGTCTATGTACGGAATATTCGTAATTCAGACATGGGCAAGGAGATTATCCTTTCCAAGGCCCGAGTCGATTTTGGCAAATATAAGGGCCTCATAGAAGAGGCTTTCAACGAAAAAACCCCCATTCAGGTAAAAGTAGTCAATATTGTTAAAGACGGCGTTATTGCCACCTACGGCGGTGTTGATATTTACATTCACCGTACCCAGCTGGAAATGGGTACAGTGACTGACCTGGAACCATACAAAGGCGAGACACTCGATATTCTCGTCACCCAGTATGATCCTGACAAAAAGCGTCTGCGCGTTTCCGGCTCTCGCCGCGCTCTGCTTAACAGCCTGCGCAAAGAAAAAGCGGAAGAAGTCTGGAATACAATCGAAGTCAACAAGGAATACCGCGGTATCGTCCGCAGCCTTACCGATTTTGGTGCTTTTGTGGACATCGGCGGAGTTGACGGTCTGGTTCATGTGTCTGAGCTTTCCTGGAAGCGGATCCGCCATCCTTCGGAAATCGTTAATGTCGGTGATGAAATCGACGTATACGTGAAGGATTTCGATCCGGAGCGGAAACGGATTTCACTGGGCTACAAGCGTCTCGAAGACGATCCGTATCACGATGTCGAGGAGCGTTTCCCCGTAGGTTCAATTGTCCACGGCACAGTCGTGCGCATGTTCCCCTTTGGCGCCTTTGTAGAAATCGCCCCGGGTGTTGACGCGCTGAACCATATTTCGCAAATTTCTAATTACCGGCTTTCCAAACCCGGTGATGTTCTGCACGAAGGCATGGAAATTGATGCCCGCGTACTCGAGGTCAGCAATGAAGCCCGCCGGGTCAGCATCAGCATCAAGGAAGTTGAGCCGATTGATCCTGTTCAGGAAGACACTGGTTATGAACAGTATCAGGACAGCTACCAGGATACCAATGATGATGTAGTAGCTTATCAGGATCCTGCCACTGAAAGCTTTGATGCCCAGAATGTAACCGTTATGCAGGATGACGAAGATGCTCCGGCAGTTGAGGCTGACTCCGTCGGTGCGGAAACAATTGAGACCGCTGCCGAAAAAGAGATTGACTCTGTTGTCGAGGACAAACTGGAAGAGGCTGCCCAGCCTGAAGCAGTGGAAGCCGCGATTGATGAACTTGAACAGGTTGCCGGCGTCGACATTGCAGCTGAAGAAGCCGAAATGGCAGCTGACGAAGCTAAAGCGATAATCGGTGATACTGAAGCCGTTGCCGCAGAAACTGAAGAATCAACCGAAGAAGACACTGATAAAAGCCAAGAATAATTTCTGAATGATATTTTCAAAAAAGGCAGCAGCCGAGGTTGCTGCCTTTTTACTGTAGAAAACAAACTGAATCTAAATCGAGGTGCTTACTTGGAAATGACAGCTCGCGAGCGGGAATTGGCGTTCGATCCAATCAAACCGCTTGTGCTTAAATACTCTATACCCGCGATCATCGCCATGATGGTTAACGCGCTTTACAACGTAGTTGATCGTTTTTGGATCGGCCAGCTTAACGATGTCAACGCTATGTCCGGGATTGGCCTGACAGCCCCGCTCAGCAATATTCTCTTAGCGCTGATGATGCTCGGAGGCCTGGGCGCTACTTCACTCATTTCAATCCGTCTGGGCGAGCGCCGCAAGCATGAGGCCGAGGTAGTCCTGGGCAACGCAATGACCATGAGCATTGTTGTCGGTATCGGCGCCACTTTGGTGGGACTGCCGTTCCTGGATCGCATTCTGGTTACCTTTGGTGCCAGTCCGGCAACCCTGCCGTACGCTATGGGTTACATGCGAATAATTCTGTATGGCAATGTTTTTAATACGATCAGCTTCGCGATGAACCATACAATTCGCGGTGGTGGTTTTCCCCGCCGGGCAGCAGCTTCCCAGCTGCTGGGCGCAGGCATGAATGTCGTACTCGACCCGATATTTATCTTCACCTTTGGTCTTGGCGTGGTTGGTGCTGCCTGGGCGACAATTATCTCGCAGTTCGCTTCGGCTATATTTGTCATGAGCTTCTATTTCCTGAAAAAGTCAGTCGTGGAGCTCAAGCTCATCAACATGCCCCTAAAAGCCGAAGTAGTGAAGCAGATAACCGCCATTGGCGTATCCTCGTTTGCGATGCAGATCGCTGCCAGTCTGGTGACTGTGCTGGCAAACCGGGCACTGCGAATCCAGGGCGGTGACCTGGCGATCGGTGCGATGACTGTTATTCAAAGCCTCTTGATTATGGTAATGATGCCTGTATTCGGAATTAACCAGGGCTTGCAGCCGATTCTGGGCTTCAATTACGGAGCCCGCAACTACGAGCGCGTCCAGCAGGCCTGGCGCTTTGGAGTCATGTTCGCGACTTCAATTGTTGTGGTTGGGTTTGCGGTAATGCAGATGTTTCCGAACCAGATTATCAGCGCCTTCATTAAGGACGTGGAGCTGAATCGGATTGGGACTGAAGGCATTCGGATTGTCATGTTGATGCTGCCGGTTATTGGTTTTCAGGTTATTTCCACGATATATTTTACAAGTATCGGCAAGGCACGCATTTCACTGCTGCTTAGCATGTTGCGGCAGATTATTGTTCTGGCGCCGCTGTACCTGATTCTGCCGCCAATATTCGGCATAACTGGAGTCTGGATGGCAATGCCCATAGCAGACTTAACCGCGACCGTTATAACCGCAGTCCTGATAACCCGTGAAATGCGATTGTTACGGGGCATGATCAGACAGCGGGACCGTGAACTTGAACTGGCTCAAGAAGCCTGAGCGCGGTCACAAACTGGCATAAATGTGAAATCTGAAAAAGAAGAATTTGCTTTTGTGTTGAAACGAGCTCCTGCAATCTGCAGGAGCTTGTCTAATTTACCGCAAATTCTTCACTTAACAGCGAAAGTAAGGAAACTGTTTCAAATTTGTCGTGCAGTTTAATTCCCTGGCGCAGGCTGCCTTCTGTTTGAAAACCCAGCAGGTTTAGCAGACGCAGGCTTTGTTCGTGCCGGGGCAGGACGCGGGCGTTGACTTTATTCACACCATAGCCGACAAAGATGTAGTTAAGTGCGAGCAGTAAGGCCTCGAACATGAAACCCCGGCCAGCCAGCAGTTTGTCAATCGAAAAGCCCAATTCACATGTTGAGTATGGCAACGGCTCAAAATTGCTGAAGCTGATCATTCCCGCCAGATAGTCCGGTTTATCAGGCAGGAAGATGCCGAGGTCGAGCTGGACATTTTCCGTCAGCATGCACCTTTGCTGAGCAACCTGCTTCTGCCAGTATGCCGAAGTCAGGAACGACGGATCAGTCGCAGGGTTGAATTGGCTAAGCCATTCACGATTGCGCTCGTAATATTTAATAATTGCAGGTATATCCGGCTCATCTAGTTGACGGACAATGATTCGTTCGCCCTTGAGTTCAGCGACTTCCGAGGTTGTCACAAATTCAGGTTCGTTCAACCTGACATACCTAAGGTGGTCTTCCCAGCGGCCGTTTATTTCCAGGTAACGCCGCGAAATTCCCTCAAGCCGGAAGCCGAGCCGCTGTGCCAGCGAGATTGAACGGGCATTGTGGGGCATGATATTTGCTTCCACACGATGGAGTCTGAAATCCGAAAAAATCACGTTCAGCGCTGCTGTTATTGCTTCGAAAGCATAACCGTGGCCGACGCTTTGCTCGGCCAGACTGTAGCCCAGAAAGCAGGATTGGAAGCTGCCGCGAATAATATTAGTGAAGGCCACTCTGCCAATAATCCGACCGGGGTCGTTGGTAGCGAATACATATAATGGCAAGGCTCGGCCGCTAAGAAACGCGTTATATTCAAGGCCAAGCTGCTGACGCTGGTGATCCAACGTAAAAACAGATTTGCCCCGAAATGAAAACCACGTCTGATGAAAATCACGGTTGTGTTTGTAGTAATCGAGCACCGCTTGAGCGTCCCTTTCATCGAGAACACTCAGGCGGAGGCGATCAGTTTGATACGAATACTCGTTGGCAGCCATGTGACCTCGGTTCAAGGCAGAAGTGCCCGGAAAGCTTCTCTATATATACGTGCGGCTTTCTCGAAAGCAATCAGCGAAATTGATTCGTCCGGTTGATGGGCGTTGTCCGGCTCACCCGGGAAACCAGGGCCAAAGGCGACAATATTGGGCATGGAGCGGGCGTAGGTGCCGCCGCCTATTGCCAGCGGTTGGGCTTCAGTGTCACCTGTGATCGATGTATAAACCTGCATTAAGGTGCGAACCAGCGGCAGATCTCGCGGCGAATAAAGCGGTGCCTGTTCACGAATAAGGCTGACCTCCAAACCCACCTCGGCAGTTGCGTCACGCAAGCGCTGTTCCACATCGATCAGCTGCCAGGTAACCGGGTAACGGATGTCAATATCAAGCTCAGCTTTGGTTTCATCCAGCGCTAAAACACCGGCATTCAAGGTAAGCTTGCCGGATTCATCTTCACCGGCCAGGCCTGCGAGACTGCCGTCGGTTGTAGCGGCGATCAGTTTATTGAAAGCTGTGACAAAAGCGTCGGCAGTGCCCGCTGCTTCAAGGCGGGGAGCGAGCGTGGCGAACGCCTTGGCAATCGCGTTTTCACCGGCTTCCGGCCGGCTGCCGTGGGCACTGCGGCCATGATACTGCTCAGTTATTGTTTGCCCTGCCGCGTCAAGCAAGGTTAAGGTGCAGGTATCCGGCACCATGTTGGCAACATTACCGGCTTTAGCAGCAACCAGACGCAGCCCGGCAGCCTGATTGGCAGCGTCATTGGCAGCATTATTGGCGGCATTATTGGCGGCGTCATTAACGGCATCATTGACATTTTTTCTGGCAGCGTCATTGGCAGCGTCAGTATCCCTTGGAGTAGAGAGACGGTACCAGGCAATGCCTTTTTCGGCGTAAATTACCGGGAAGTCAGCATCGGGGGTAAAACCGGCTGTTGGCAGTTCAGCATTCTTAACATAATGGTCCATACAGGTGCTGCCGTTCTCTTCATCGAGTCCGACAATTATGCGCACCCGGGCACCCAGCTCAGTGCCTTCATCCAGCAAAGCTTTCAAAGCATATAACGCAGCCACGGCAGGTCCTTTGTCATCGGTGGTGCCACGGGCCACGATACGGTCGGCTAGCACCTGAGGTTCAAAAGGATTGGCTGTCCAGCCTTCACCGGCAGGAACAACGTCAAGGTGACAGAGTGCGGCGATCAGGCGCTCACCGCTGCCGGCTTCAACATAGCCAGCCCGGCCTTCAAGGTTAACGGCTTTCAGGCCCAGGCTTTCGCCCAGCGCCAGAAATGCCTGCAGAGCGCGCAGCGTTTCGGCCCCGTAAGGAGCTTCGGCCGTCGGTTCGCCTTTAATACTGGGAATGCTGCAGAGCTCAGTCAGCGCTTGAGTCATTGCCGGCATGTATTCTTCCATCGAGTGATGTTTAATATTCTCGGCGAGTAAAGCCAACTCAGCAGCACTGATTTCGGCTGCTGCCGCTGTTGCCTCGTCATTCTTTTTTGAATCTGCCTGATCATCTTCCTGTATAGGTGTGAAATCCACTGGCTCAAGATTGACGCAATGCCGGTGCAAAGAGGCGTACAAACCATAATAAAGACCGCGTTTTTCAGCAGGCAGGCCGCAGACCACGCAGGCGTTGGCCGGTACTTTCTGCTCCTCCAGAAACAGCGTGACAGTATCGAGTATGTGTTGGATTATCTCAATTGGCAGCGAAAAAACCGGTTCCTTTACCCGAAAAACCAGAAAATTGTCGTTGATGCTGTAGTTGACCAGCTTGAATTCTTTCTTGTGCTCAGTAAAGTAATTGTGCAAGGCCTCGAGAGTATTTGCGTTTATCCCGGCCACCGGTGTTATGAAGGCTTTAAAATTACGGCCGTCAGTAATGGTGAAGGGGTAACCGCAATGAACACCGTAGACACTTCCTTCTTTTTCGTTTCGGTACCAGCCATTTTCAACTGCGAACCGGTTCAGGTTTTCTGTAAGCATGATATCCTCCGACTAACTCTTTATATAGCAACATTATATGGCACAGCTAATTTTACTCTATTATAGACAAATTTGGGCCGGATGCGGAGAATGGTGTTAAAATTAGCAGGGGAATATCTGCTGACACCTGCTAAAGCTGGCTTGTAAGCCTTTCGAGTCTATGATACAATTTTATTCGGCCAAATTATCTGGCCAAACATATCACGCACACAGTTGCCTTCCTGTTGCCGGCCCGAGGCCGCGACCAGAGCGCTGTGGTGGATTAAACAGGAGGAAAATCAAAACATGGCAGTTATCAGCATGAAACAGCTTCTGGAAGCCGGTGTACATTTCGGCCACCAGACCCGCCGTTGGAATCCCAAAATGGCGGAGTACATTTACACAGAACGCAACGGAATCTACATTATTGACCTGCAGAAAACCGTCCGTAAAGCCGACGAAGCTTATTACTTCGTGCGCGATATCGCGATGAACGGCGGCACAGTGCTTTTTGTGGGCACTAAGAAACAGGCGCAGGATTCGATCCGTGAGGAAGCCGAACGCTGCAGCATGTACTTTATCAATAACCGCTGGCTGGGCGGCACCCTGACCAACTTCACCACCATCCGCAAGCGTATCGCCCGTCTGGACGAGTTGACTTCGATGGAAGAAAACGGCACCTTTGATGTTCTGCCGAAGAAGGAAGTTGCCAAACTCAAACTTGAAATGGAAAAACTGGAAAAGAACCTCGGCGGTATCAAAAATATGAAAACACTGCCGAACTGCATGTTTGTTGTTGACCCGCGCAAAGAACACATAGCTGTGCTCGAAGCACGTCGTTTGGGTATCCCGATTGTCGGTATCGTCGATACAAACTGCGATCCTGACGAAGTTGACTATATTATTCCCGGTAATGATGACGCTATCCGCGCTGTCAAGCTGATCGCCGGCAAAATGGCTGACGCCGTTATCGAAGGACGTCAGGGCGAGCAGATGGATGAGGTTGCTGCTGAAACAGCTGCTGCGGAAGCCGAGCAGGAAGCAGAAGAGGCCGAAGAGGCCTGACTTAAGTGAACGCGGCCTTTAACAGGCGCGGCACAACCCAACAGCTTAAAGAATAACCAGCCGCATGAAGGCTGAAAGACTGTTCAGGAGGAACTAATATGGCTGACATTACAATTGATATGATTAAAGAACTGCGCGAGAAGACCGGTTCAGGCATGATGGATGTTAAAAAAGCTCTTACCGAATCCGGTGGAGACATGGAAAAAGCAATTGTCTGGCTGCGCGAAAAAGGCATGGCTTCTGCTGATAAGAAGCAGACCCGGATTGCCGCTGAAGGCATTGTTGATGCTTACATTCATGCTGAAGGCCGGATCGGCGTTTTGCTGGAAGTCAATATTGAAACCGATTTTGCTGCCCGCAACGAAGAGTTCCGTGGCTTTGTGCGTGACGTCGCGATGCAGATCGCCGCAATGTCACCGCGCTGGGTTTCCATTGAGGAAATTCCCGCCGATGAACTTGCTAAAGAGCGTGACATCGCCCGCAACCAGGCCCTGAATGAAGGTAAGCCGGAAAAAATCGTCGATAAAATCGTTGACGGCCGGAT
>CAYPHB010000057.1:0-11400 GCA_964410445.1 uncultured Oscillospiraceae bacterium | reverse complement strand
GAATGGTGCCGTTGCCAGGCAAACCGAGGCCCATGGCTTCAGTCAGGCAGTTCATTGTATTGGCAGTGTACATGCCGGAGCAGCTGCCGCAGGTCGGGCAACAGGAAAGCTCATACTGGCGCAGCTCTTCGTCGCTGATCGTGCCGGCGGAATGGGCACCGACAGCCTCGAAAATGTTGGAAAGGCCAACCCGGCCGACTCCGCCGACTTTGCCGGGCAGCATCGGGCCGCCGCTGACAAATACAGTGGGCAGGTCCATGCGCGCGGCCGCCATCAGCATGCCGGGCACAACCTTGTCGCAGTTGGGTACAAAGACCACCGCATCGAAGGCGTGGGCCATCAGCATGATTTCACAGCTATCGGCAATATAGTCGCGGCTGACCAGCGAGTAACGCATGCCGTCGTGGTTCATGGCCAGGCCGTCACAAACAGCAATGGCCGGGAATTCAAAGGGGACGCCGCCGGCCATGCGGATACCGTCTTTCACGGCTTCGGTGATGCCGCGCAGGTGGGTGTGGCCGGGTACTATATCATTGTAGGAATTAACAACAGCAACAAAAGGCCTGGTCATTTCTTCTTCAGTCAGACCAAGTGCATAAAGCAGCGACCTGTGGGCAGCGCGGCTTGGTGATTTTTTGATGGCATCACTACGCATAATCAACCTCCTCGGGGTTCATTAAATTGCTTACAGTTGAGAGATTACCTGTTCGCACATGGCGACTGTCCCCAGTACAAACTCGGGAGCGTCACTGGCCTGGGCAATATCCACAGTACGGTAGCCTTTGTCCAGTGTAAGGTTAACCGCCTGCTCTACAGCAGCAGCTTCAGCATTGAGGCCCAGGGAAAGACGCAGCATCAGGGCTATAGACAGGATTGTAGCCAGTGGATTGGCAATGTCCCGGCCGGCGATGTCGGGAGCTGAACCATGAACAGGCTCATAGAGTCCCGGTGTGCCCGGCTCACCGAGCGAAGCTGAAGGCAGCATGCCGATTGAGCCGGTGATCATGGCCGCTTCATCGGAAAGGATATCGCCGAACATGTTGCTGGTGAGCATGACGTCAAAAGCAGCGGGCTGGCGGATCAGTTGCATGGAAGCGTTGTCAGCGTACATATGCTCTAGCTCCACGTCCGGATATTCTGCCGCCACTTTAATGACAGTTTCGCGCCACAGGCGTGAACTTTCCAACACGTTGGCTTTGTCGACGCTGAGCAGGCGTTTTTTGCGGCCGCGGGCCAAATCAAAGGCAGTTCGGGCGATACGTTCAACTTCAAATGCGCTGTAGACCTCAGTATCAAAGGCTTCCAGGCCGTTGGGGCCGTCGCGGCGGCCTTTTTCACCGAAGTACATGCCGCCGGTCAGCTCGCGCACAATCATAATGTCAATTCCGTTGCTGACGATGTCGGGATGCAGCGGGCTGGCGCCAGCCAAAGGCTTATATAGCACGGCGGGGCGCAAGTTGGCATAAAGCCCAAGTTCGCCGCGCAGGCCAAGCAAAGCACGTTCCGGACGCTGATCGCCTGGCAAATTGTCCCATTGCGGGCCGCCCACAGCGCCCAGCAATACGGCGTCAGCTTTCTGACAGGCTTTAACGGTAGCCGGGGGCAACGGCTGCCCGGTGGCGTCGATCGCGATGCCTCCGGCCAACAGCTCGTCAAACTGAAAGCTGTGGCCAAAGCGTGTCGCGATTTTTGCCAATACAGCCCGTGCGCTGTTTGTTACTTCAGGGCCGATCCCGTCGCCGGGAACAACTGCGATTCTAAAGGAAGACATATGATACTCCTTGTCTGGTCAGCTTTTTCGTTTGTTGGCTGTGTAGCCGGCAAGGCCGTCAGCGGCGATAATTTTGCGGATGAATTCAGGAAACGGCTGGGCTTTGAACTCTTGGCCGGTAGTCAGATCGTGAATAATACCGGTATCGAAATCAACTTCGACAATATCGCCGTCATTGATAGCCGCGGCTGCTTCGGCACTTTCCATTATCGGCAGTCCCATGTTGATGGAATTGCGATAGAAAATGCGGGCAAAGCTGGGAGCGATTACGCAGCTGATGCCGGCAGCCTTGATCGCGATTGGCGCGTGTTCCCGAGAAGAACCGCAGCCGAAGTTGGGGCCGGCGACAATGATGTCGCCCTTTTCGACCCGCTGCAGGAAGGTTTTGTCGAGGTCTTCCATTACATGACAAGCGAGCTCGTCAGGGTCGGAGGTATTAAGGTAACGAGCCGGGATAATAACGTCGGTATCAACGTTGGCTCCATATTTGAATACTTTTCCTTTTGCTTTCATTGCTTTCTCCTCTCAGGCCATAACGCTCTCTACCGCAGCAGGCGATTTTGCCGGCAGCTGTGCGGGCGAGGCTACCTTGCCCATTACAGCTGATGCTACAGCCACAGGTACCCCGGTCAGATAAACTTCGGATTCCGGATGCCCCATGCGGCCGACAAAATTGCGGTTAGTTGTGGATACACAGCGCTCACCGGCAGCAAGGATGCCCATATGGCCGCCCAGGCAAGGGCCGCAAGTGGGGGCACTAACTACTGCGCCGGCATCAATGAAGATCTCAAACAGGCCTTCGCGCAGAGCCTGCCGGTAAACTCTTTGTGAACCGGGAATGATGATCAGGCGCAGCCCCTTTGAAACCTTGTGACCTTTGAGGAACTTCGCGGCAACGCGCATGTCCTCGATCCGGCCGTTGGTGCAGGAGCCGATCACTACCTGGTCAATCGGGATATCGCCGATCTGATCAAAAGTGCGGGCATTTTCAGGCAGATGCGGGAAAGCAACAGTAAGTTGTACCTGTGACAGATCAATCTCGTAGGTTTTTTCGTATTGGGCGTCCGGATCGGCCGTGAGCGCCTGAATGCCTTCTGCTGCAACCCGGTCGGGCGCATAGGTGTTAAGGTAGGCAACCGTCTTTTCATCGACGGGGAAGATACCGTTTTTGGCGCCGGCTTCAATCGCCATGTTGCAGATTGTCAGACGATCGGACATTTCCAGACTGGCGACGCCAGGCCCGGTAAATTCCATTGATTTGTAAAGAGCGCCATCGACGCCGATCATGCCGATGATATGCAGAATCAGGTCCTTGCCGCTGACCGGTGCTTCCAGAGCGTTGGTCAGGTTAAAACGCAGTGCGCCCGGCACTTTGAACCAGGTTTCGCCAGTCACCATGGCAAATGCCAGGTCAGTGCTGCCGACGCCGGTCGCGAAAGCTCCGAGAGCCCCGTAAGTGCAGGTATGGGAGTCGGCGCCGATGATCACATCACCGGGCATTACCAGGCCGTTTTCCGGCAGAATGACATGTTCAATGCCCATGCCGGCTTCACCCTGCTCATAGCTGTGGGTGATGTCGAATTTTTTCGCGAACTGGCGCATCTGGCGGCAATGCTCAGCCGATTTAATGTCTTTATTTGGTGTGAAGTGGTCGGGAACAAATACAACCTTGTCTTTATCGAAGACTTCAGTCGCACCGGATTGGTTAAAAACATTGAGCGCCGGCGGGGTGGTTACGTCATTACCCAGCGCCAGGTTCAAACGGGCTTCAATTAGTTGGCCTGCTTCAACGCTGGCCAGGCCGGCATGATCAGCCAGAATTTTTTGAGTAAGAGTCATTCCCATTTTTGGGTCCTCCCTATAAATACAATTGTGGTAATTGCTGTAGTTTTCTTAGTAGTCACTGAGTGGGTACTGAGCGGCTGTTACCAGTTACTAAGGATTAGTTGATTCAGGTTCGCAGGGCAGTGGTTCCGGTTCTTCGTCATTGTCACGGCCAAGCTGTTTTTGCAGCAACTTGTACTCGAGTGAGTCAACCAGCGCCACCCAGGAAGCCTGAAGAATATCGGTGGAGACGCCGACAGTACGCCAGACGCGCTTGCCATCGGTCGATTCGATCAGGGTACGTACCATGGATGCAGTTGCTTCAGCATTCAGAACGCGGACTTTAAAGTCTGTCAGCCGCACTTGAGCCAGCTCGGGATAAAATACTTCCATAGCTTTCTTCAAAGCCAGGTCCATGGCATTAACCGGGCCTTCGCCTTCCGCTGCTGTAACTTCCTCAACCCCGTCTACCAGAATTTTGATAAAGGTATAGGCGCTGTTGCTGCCGATCTGCGGCTGCTCACTGGCAATGCGGATTTTCTCCAACGAGAAGAAAGGTTTGTAAATTCCGAGTTCCTTGCAAACAAGCAATTCCTGCGAAGCTTCCGCGCCTTCAAAGTGATAACCCTGATGCTCCATGGCCTTCAATTTGTAGAGAATCCGTTGAACCTCCGGTGCATCGCGCGGGATATCCGGATTAATACTGTGAATCAGATCCATGGCGGCAGAACGGCCGGCAACCTCTGAAAGCAGGAAGCGGCGGGTGTTGCCAACCAGCTGGGGGTCTATGTGCTCGAAGGTCAGCGGATTCTTTTTAACACCATCCACATGCATGCCGCCTTTGTGCGAGAAAGCCGAGGCTCCGACATAAGGTTCACCGCCCGGCAGGATAATGTTGGCGATCTCTGCCATGCGCCGGGCTGAATGCGTCAGCTTGCCAAGGGCCTGCTCGCTGAGGCAATGAAACCCATATTTTAGCTGCAGGTTGGGGATTATTGTCGAAAGATTGGCGTTGCCGCAGCGTTCACCAATACCATTGAATGTTCCCTGTACGTGACAGGCACCGGCGCGGACGGCCGCCAGTGAATTGGCCACAGCCAAACCGGTATCGTTATGACAATGAATGCCAATGCGGATGTCCGGCAGCAGCTCCACCACCCGCCGGGTTTCTTCGGCCACGAACTCGGGCATGCTGGCGCCATTGGTGTCGCAAAGCGTGATCACGCTGGCACCGCCCTCAGCCGCAGCTTGCAGGCACTGATGCGCGTAGTCGCTGTTGGCCACAACACCGTCAAAATAATGCTCGGCGTCAAAAATACATTCGCGGCCCTGCTCCACAATGTAGCGGCAGGTTTCGCGGATCATCTCCAGGTTTTCCTCGTTGGAGCAGCGCAGGATTTCCCTGACTTGCATGTCCCAGGACTTGCCGAAAATAACCACTGTAGGCGTATTCGCCGATAACAGCTCCTGTAGCCCGGGGTCCTCGGCTGCTGGGATGGCTTTGCGCTTGGTGCTGCCAAATGCGGTGAGGCGGCTGGTGCACATGTCCGGCTGCACTTGGTTATACTTCGCGAAAAATTCACGGTCTTTGGGATTCGAACCGGGGTTGCCGGCTTCAATATAGTGGATGCCAATAGCAACCAGTGTCTCCAATATTTGAAATTTGTCACTTACTGAGAATGAAATACCCTCAGCCTGAGCGCCGTCGCGCAAGGTTGTGTCCAGAATTTCAATGTGTCTTGCTTTTACTTCTTTAGTCAATGCCAGCTCTCCCCTTTCATTTTATGTTGCCCAAAAACGCGGCAAAGCCGCTGAATAAAGAAATCATAGCTGGCAGCTCGGAATTGCACAAGGACAAAGAGGCGCTATTTTCTTCATCATTTCTGCCGCTTCCGCCAAAAAAAGCTGTTTCCCGCTGGTTTTCCACTTCATACCAAGGAGACCGTTTTGTTTTTGGCTAATTCTGTGATGTTCTTGCTTATGTTATACTTTACGCTGATTCAGTATCCGGGAGCATTGCCTTGAGCCTACTATCTATTGAACAAGTTGAACATTCCTATTTCGGCCGCCAGGTGCTGGCCGGCATTTCGCTGCGCCTGGACCGTGGTGAGCGGCTGGCGCTGATCGGCGAAAACGGCAGCGGCAAAACAACATTAATGCGCCTGATTGTGGGTCTGGAAAAACCTGATGCCGGCAGAATTGTGCTTGCCGGCCAGGCTGTAACCGCTTATCTCTCACAGCAGATCGACCTATCTGAATACGCGGGTGCAAGCTCCTTACTTAATCCGCAACTGGCGCGGCTCGAAGCCCGGATGCGTGACTTGGAACATGAAATTGCCGACGCGGCTGCCCGCAGCCAATCGGCTGAACAGCAGGCAGTAGCTGCTACAGCGTCAGCAGAGCCGGAGGCAATAGAAACGGCACTTAAATCAGCTGCAACAGCTAAGGCTGAGGGAAAAAGACTGCTGACTAGCTACGCGGACACTACTGCGGCTTTTGAAGCTTTGGGCGGCTACGACTTCGAGCATCGCATGAATGAAGCGCTGCGCGGTCTGGGATTGGCAGAAGATGTGATAACCCGACCTGTCGAATCGCTTTCTGGCGGCGAGAAAATGCGTGTCGCCCTGGCACGGATTTTGTTGAGCGATCCAGATTTACTCCTGTTGGATGAGCCGACAAACCACTTGGATCTCGAGGCCATGGAGTGGCTGGAGCGTTATTTAGTCAGTTTCAAAGGTGCCGTGCTGCTGATTTCGCATGACCGCACATTTATTGACCACACCGCCACTTCTGTGGCCGAGCTCGCGGCCGGCCGCGTTACAGTACGCCCCGGCAATTACACCCAGTTCCGGGAAATCGAAGCCGCCGAGCAATATACGCTAAGCCGGGAAATCAAGAAGATGGAACGCGAGCTGGAGCATCAAAAAGATGTCACCCAAACAATGCTTTCGCACCGTAAAATGTCTTCCTATCATGCCCGGGAAAAAGTTGTCGCCAAGCTGACAGCTGAGCTAGGGCAGATCCGCGAGCGTAGCAACCGCCCCGGTCAACGGCTGAAGTTCTCATTTCTGCCCGCGGCCAACGAGGGCGATCCCCAACGTATACTGCTTGAGACAGAGGGTTTAAGCCGTAGCTTCGGCGAACGGGTGTTGTTCCGGAACGCCAGCTTCTACCTGCGTTGCGGCGAGCGTCTGTTTCTACTGGGTCCAAACGGCTGTGGCAAGTCAACCTTACTCTCGGTTTTGCTGGGCAGGCTGACAGCAGACAGCGGCACGGTTAAACTTTCCTCTCGTTCAGTTTTTGGCTTGATGAGCCAGGAATTCAACTTCCCCGACGAAAACGCTACAGTTGTCTCGACTTTGACCAGCGGTTATGAACTGGCGGAAGGCCAGGCGCGCAATCTGCTGGCCCGCTATGGTTTTCGCGATGTTGATGTTTATAAATCAGTTGGTGTGCTCAGCGGTGGCGAACGTGCCCGGCTTTACCTCTGCCACTTATTGCTCGACCGGCCGGATTTGCTGTTCCTCGACGAGCCAACCAACCATCTTGATATCCGATCAAGGGAAATCCTGGAATCGGCTTTACTGGAATATACCGGTGCCTTGCTGGTTGTCAGCCATGACCGTTATTTAATTGAGCGGCTGGCAACCCGTGTGCTCGGTTTTGTCGGCACCTCTGTGCTGCCGTTTGACAGCTATGCCACCTACACTAAAGCGCGGGATAAAGCAGCTGATACCACAACCGGCGAAGCGCCTGACGAAAAAACAAAAGGGAAAAATTCGACTCAGGAAAAGTCTGCGAATTCAGCCGCCACAGCTGAAGCGGAGCCGGCGTTTAAAGCTAATCCGGCGACTGATACTGATCCGGCTGCTACCTCTGATCCTACTACCGCTTCGGACGTCACACCGCCTGCTGCAGCTGAAAACCGCCAGCCGCCACAACGCGCCATGGGCGCCAGCAGGGCGAAAGAGCGCCGGGAAACAGCCCTGCGCAAGGAAAGGCTGCGGGAACTGGAAAATCAAATTGAAAATGACGAACAATTGAAAGCTGATCTGGAGTCGTCGTTCAGCGGCAATACTGATCCAGAGCTTTACGACTCCTACGCTTCTCTTCTCAGCGAACTGGAAGCAGCGTATGCTGAATATCTGGAACTCGCTGAGGAGTTAGATTAGCTTCTGATAGGGCAAGCTCGCTGCTTCTATTAGGGTATCAACATCCGGATCGCGTCTTCAACTACGGAAATTTCAACTGGCAGCTGGCCCACCTGTTCACCGTCCAGGTCGAGTTTGACCGGCTCCGGGCCTGTACTGCTTACTTTTACCGACTTGGTTTGGAAGTAAGTAATACCTTCGCTCTTAACATGTTCACCATTACCGAGAGTAACCACCAGCGGCAGGAGTTCTAGCAAATTTTGCTTATGGATAATAATTACGTCCAGCAGGCCGTCATCAAAACTGGCTTGCGGCGCCATGCACTGGAAACCGCCAACACTTGAAGTGTTGGAAACTAAAAACATCAGGATCTCGCCTTGGAAGGAACATTCCTCCGACTCAAAAACCGCGCTGATTGAGCGTTCCAGCTGGTTGGGCAAATCCAGCGTGGCTGTAATGTAATACGCGAGCTGGCCCAGAACCGTTTTGGATTCCAGCGTTGTCTTGTAGGCAATATCTGTCATCATGCCCGCAGCCAGAACATTAAAGAAATAAGTGTCACCGGCTTTACCAACATCAACAGGCCGCACCTTGAACTGGCGGATCATCTTTTTGAAATCCTCCACCTCGCGCGATATCTGCAAAGAACGGGCGAAATCGTTGATTGTTCCCGCCGGGTAGATCGCCAGCGGGGTTTGATGGTGGCCGTCGACCAGGCCGTTGACAACTTCATGCATAGTGCCGTCGCCGCCAACCGCAAGTACCAGGTCTACCTGAAAAGGACTGAAATAGCGGGCTGCGCGATATGCGTCACCCTGGCCGCGCGTTTCAATCAGATCTGCCTGACTAATCGTGCCGTCCTGCAACAAACCCTGAATAATCAGTTCGATATTTTTTTGCGCGAACTGTCGTCCCGCAGACGGATTTAGAATAACTCTGACTCGCACCTTACCATTACCTCGCTGACTTATTGCCAGGCTGGCAGGCAGTCTCCGTTCTGATATTGAACCATTTGGAGTGATGCGTGCCGCTGCTTACAACACTAAATTATATCATATGTGAATAAGCGCCACTATTAAGGGACAATTTCCAAAAGGACAATTTCTTTATCTACTCGCCCGCGGTAGTTGATTCCGCCGTCATACCAGTTTAGCGCGAGCGCATCGTTCAGCATTTCCTCAACAGCGCTGAAATCAGGCGGCTCGCCGGTATAGAGTAATTCAAGCATTACCGGTTCGCTCACAGGCTGAGGCAGATTTTCGACCAGCTTATCAAGACGCTGCATCAGTTCATCGCGATTGTTGACCACTAAATTGTTCAAATTATAATAAGCAGCTGAATCTGCTGAAGCTGCCGGAAAATCGGCCGCCGTCCAAATGTGAGTCCGCCGCATTTGCGCATCAGAACGTAAAAAGTGCACATGCTCAACCGGGGCCTTGGGCCCGCCGTCAGGGGTGGGGTCATCGTATGTCAGGTCAACATGATAGTAATTATCGCCGAGGCGCACCAGATTCCAGGCATGGTTAACGCCACCGGCAGTGCCTGTAGGCATCAGCACTTCAAAGCCCAGCTGCTGAGCGACCAATTGAAAAGACGCGGCATAGCCCTGGCAAAGTGCCAGGCCGTCGAGTAAAGCACTGGCGGCGTGGCTGCGCTCACGATTCAGTTCGGGGTTCGAGGCAGCAGCTTCATCGTAGCTGATCAGTCGTACCAGGGCATCATGAATCGCCAACAACTGGAGCTCGGGTTTGCTGCTTTTTGCTTTGGCGGCTTTGGCCAGTTCGGTCGCTTTTGTCAACAGTTGACGCTGCCTTTGCGCGATTTCAGCATTAGATTTATCGGCTGCTGAATCAACATAATCCGGTTTGAGAGTTAACGCTTCGAGGGTAGATTCCGTGCCGTGTTGCAGGGTGTAGCTGGAATGCGCCTGGCCGCTGAGAAAATAAAACTCGGGATGGCTGAAATAAATAGCTTGATACAGGTCAAAGATCCGTTCAATTGTGGCGTCTGCCATCGATGCAGGAATCCGGACTTCGGCAAGCGCGGCATCGAGTTTGATTTCTTTGGCGAAATCCCGCAGGCCGACCAGGATAATGGCACTGACCCGGGCTTCAAATGCAGCCGCGGTAGATGGCGCGAGTGTTGGTCTGGCTGTAGGCGCAGGTTCAGACGTTTTTGCCGGACGTTTGCTTGTGGGTCTGGTTTGCTCTGATTCTCCAAGCTCAGCTTCGGTCAGCCAGGTCTGCTTAGATTCTGTAAGCTCAGTTTCAGTCAGCCGGGGCAGCTGCTTTTCGGTGGCTTTGCTTTCGCTCCAGGGCTCATAGATTACCCGCAGCATAGAACAGCCGCTCAGTATTACAGTAAGCAGGATGCAAAGCAGAATAATTATCGCGGCACGGCGTTTACCGTCCCGTCCAGGGAGAAAAGTGAATTTATTTGAAGTCATTGCAGTAAGTCGGCCTCACCATTACGGGCTAATAGTTTCTTAACGGCCGCACGGTCCGGCATTGCCGGAATTCCGCCGCGATGGCCGATACAGCAGCTGGCAACCGCATTGCCAACTCGGGCAAGCTCATAGGCTTTCATCAGGTCAATAGTATTCGGAGTCAGGCCGCGTTCCAGCATGGCAGCGAGAAAACCGCCCCAAAAGGAATCGCCTGCGCCGGTTGTATCAACTACTTTACCGGGAAATTCCGGCACTTGAACTGTGCCTTCACTGGTAGCGGCCAAGGCACCGCAGCTGCCCAGAGTCACAACAACTACAGCCGGGCCCATGCTCAACAACTGCTGGGCGGCAGCTGCCGGGTCAGCAATCCCGGTTAGCAGCAAACCTTCTTCAATAGAAACCTTAACAACATTCGCCAGCTTGATTCCAGCCAGCATCTGCTTAACAGCAGCACCTTCCGACGACCACAACAGCGGACGGTAGTTAGGGTCGAAAGAGATAATCCGACCGGCTGACCGGGCAATTTCAACAGCCTTCAGGGTTGTGCTGCGTGTAGGTTCGTTAGTTAGCGAAAGCGAGCCAAAGTGCAGCACTTTGCCTGCCGCAGCTAAATCGTGCCGTAGCTCTGCTTCGGTAAGACAAGTATCGGCACCGGGTTTGCGTGCAAAAGAAAACTCACGTTCACCTTCATCACTGATTTCAACGAATGCCAGCGTTGTGAAGCTGTCATTGCCCAAAACCATGCCGTCGGTATTTATACCTATATCAGCTAAAGTGCCTTGCAGAAAACGGCCGGGACCGTCATCCCCCACCTTGCCGATAAAAGCAGTCCGCAAGCCCAGGCGGGCGAGCGCGGCAACCACATTCGCGGGAGCACCGCCGGCGTTCTGCTCAAACAAACGCATACCGCTTTTGGATCGGCCGTGTTCGGTAAAATCTATTAAAGCTTCCCCGATCGCCACCACATCAAAGCGCAACTGGGAAATCTGGGCCGTAGATACAGGATCGGCAGCCGTTTTGGTTTGCGAGCAGGAACCGAGTGTGTTTTCAACCATAATAACCTCTTTTACGTGTGGCTTTATCTTAACATAACACCCGAGTATGCTCTAGCATTAAAAAACAGGGCGCCGCTATGTGCGACGCCCTGCCTGGCTGCGTTAAGCTGACCAAAGCTTACGCAGGAATCTAAAGAGGACTTAATTAGATAT
>CAYPHB010000056.1:0-11512 GCA_964410445.1 uncultured Oscillospiraceae bacterium | reverse complement strand
GAACACGCAACCGACGGTTTTGGAGACCGTTGCTCTACCGTTGAGCCACTCCCCTAAGCGCAACCAATATTAACATCCAGCAAATGAACTGTCAACGACTTGCTGGTATTTTGTACTCTTCAGCAGTTGTTCCGGTTTGCATGTGTTGGGCACAAATGGTATCATTTTCAAAGATTCCACCACTACTGTTAACGGCTGAATTGACGGCATTTACGACTATTTTGATTTGAGGTTTTAAGCATGCGACTGGCTATTATTGGGACAGGCAATATGGGGCAGGCGATCCTCAAAGGGATTATCCGTCAGCAAAAAGCCACACCTGCAGATATTAAGATATTTGACACAGATTTTCACAAATCCGCAGTTCTGGCAGCTGAACTTGGTGTCAGCACGGCTCAAAGCGCCATGGAAGCTATTGAGCAAGCAGAAGTGATTATCCTTGCTACCAAGCCAACGGTCTGTGAATCAGCGCTTGCGCCACTGCGTGTGGCTTTTTCCAATAAACAAATTCTGGTTTCGATTGCTGCAGGCCTTACTCTGGCTAACCTGCGGCGTTTTGCCGGTCCTATGCCGGTTTTGGCGCGGGTTATGCCGAATATGCCGGCGCTTGCAGGCTGCGGAGTAAGTGCGCTGGCTTTGGAGCAACCGGACCAGGAAAACGAACAAATTCTGTGCGATATCTTTGCCGGCATCGGCAATGTGCATGTTGTAGAAGAAAGTCTGTTTGATGCTGTAACCGCCCTCAGCGGCAGCGGCCCCGCTTATATGATGTTAATACTGGAAGCACTGGCTGATGGCGCCGTGGAAATGGGCTTGCCGCGGCAACTCGCGCTCACAATGGCAGCGCAAACAATGGCCGGCTCAGCCCGCCTGCTACTGGAAACCAACAGCCATCCGGGCCATATCAAAGACCAGGTTTGTTCCCCCAGTGGCACTTCAATAGCGGGCATTAGCGCACTGGAATTGCATGGAACCCGGGCGGCTATGATGGCGGCAGTAAGAGCCGCAGCTATACAATCTGAACAGATGAGGGAACAGGCAGAATGTGATCAGCCATTGCCTGTGCACCCGGCAAAAGAAAATAATAACCAAATAAAAATTGAAATGGCTGCAAATGAGGCACATGACTGAATCACAAGAACCCCAACAGCGCCCGCAAGGCGCTAAACTATTAACCGAAGTTACTATCTATACTGATGGCGCCTGCTCAGGCAACCCCGGACCCGGCGGCTGGGCAGCTATCCTGATGGCTGGCTGCGCTGAAAAGGAAGTCTCAGGTTCTGAACCGGCGACAACCAATAACAGGATGGAACTGACAGCTGCCATCGAAGCACTCAAGAGGCTTACCCGCCCCTGCCGGGTGCGCTTGTACAGCGACAGTGCTTATCTGGTTTCGGCCTTTAACCAGGGTTGGCTGGTTAACTGGCAGCGTAATGGCTGGCGTAACGCAGCCGGAGACCCTGTGAGCAATATGGATTTGTGGCAAGAGCTTTTGCGCCTGTCCGAACCGCATGATATTGAATGGATCAAGGTTAAGGGACACAGTGACAATTCCTTTAATAACCGCTGCGATGCCTTAGCTGTCGCGGAAATCAAGATTTTGCGCCAAACGCAGGCAGAGGAGTAACTTAGCTATGTTTACTGAAAAGACAATTGATCGCAAAACCATTTTTGAAGGAAGAGTGTTCAACGTCTTGCTGGATACAGTTGAGCTAGTCAGCGGCAAGCTGGCCCGCCGTGAGCTTGTGATCCATAACGGCGGTGCCTGTGTAGTTGCTATTGATGAATATGAACAAGTGTATTTTGTGCGCCAGTACCGTAAACCATTTGAGCAGATGCTGCTGGAAGTGCCAGCGGGTAAACTGGAGCAAGACGAGGCACCGCAGATTTGCGCCACCCGGGAGTTGACAGAGGAAACCGGCTGGATCGCCAATACAATAATCCCGCTGGGAAAAATGTACCCGACCCCCGGTTACTGCAGCGAGATACTGTATCTGTACCTGGCTCTGGATCTCGATAAAGGCATTGCCCGGCCTGACGAGGGTGAATATCTTGATATTGTTTCAATGCCTTTCTGCGAGGCCCTGGAAATGGTCGACCGCAATGAGATTCAGGACGCCAAAACTCAGCTGGCTTTAATTAAAGCCAGACGCTACCTTGATTCCATCGACTGGAAGCCCCGTCCCATTGAAAAAGACCATCCTGCCGCCAGGGAGGAAGATTAACCAATGACCGAACCTGTCGACCGCCGTCAGGAGATCAGCGCTCTCATTTACCTCACTATCGGGATATTCCTGGGGATATCTTATTATTTCCCGGCTGCTAAAACCGGAGCACTGGGGAAAATTCTGGTCAGTGCCGGCCAGGCGCTGTTTGGTGCGTTGGCGTTTATTCTGCCTGTTTTGTTTATCTACATGGCTATCGAAAGATTTCTGGCTCGCCAACCGCGTTTCACCAGTGAGCGCTTTCGCTATGTCACTTTGCTGTTGATCAGCATTGCCGGACTGCTCCACACGCTGACAATTGATATTCAGGCTTTCCGCCAGCTTTCTGTTCCCAGCGGTGCTGACGAGCCTTCAGCCTGGCAATCGCTGCGCATTTTGTTTCAAAGCGCAGTTGAACCCGACAGGTTCATTGAACTGAGCAAACTGAAGTCGGGCGGCTTGCTGGGCGGTATGCTGTCGCAGGCAATGTCCGCTCTGGCCGGCACCACCGGCGCTGCCATAATTATTTCGGCATTCATTCTGGTTCTAATGGTTCTTCTGTTCAACGTATCCTATGCAAGAGCGATCAACCGCACAGCGCAGGCCTTTAATTCAACCAGGGATCGAGTCAGTGGTGCGCTGCGCGATTCGGTGGAAACAAGGCGCCAAAACGCCGCAGAGCGTGAGAATCGGCGGGAAAGCTATAATCTGCAGATTGAACAAGCGGGGGCTGCTTCTGATTCGGCCGTTGCTGCTGCACTTGAAGGTCAGTATTCGCCTTCCGGTACAGGAGACTTTGTTTTTTCGACTGAATACAATGCTACAGGTGAGCCACCGGTCCCGGAATTTTTACGCCAGGCAGCTGAGCCGGCTGAACAGAGCGGCGGTTTTGTCACCATGCCTGAGCTGAACAGGGCAGGCGCTACAGGATTAGACTACAGTCCCGGCCATGATTTCGCAGATGAAAGTATTGATGATGAAGCTGAAACAGCTTATACAGTGCCTTTGCCGGCTGGTGTGCATCGTGTAGATGCAGCTGCAGACGGCTTTGCAGCTGATTATGCCGACACGACTGGTCAAGCAGGGCTGGCTTCTGCGCAGGCGGCTTCTGGAGTTGCTTCAGGAAATACTGCTGGTTCAGGTTCATCTGTATCAGGTGGAGCCGCGGCTGGTTCTACCGGTGCTGATGTTCATACTCCTAAACATATGCGCGTCGACCAGCTTCTGATTCCATATCAAAAACCTCCGCTGTATCTGCTAAATACCGATACAGCCGCCGGAGTCCGACAAAACCTGCAGCGCATCCCGGAACTTGGCCGCAAGCTGGAAGCCACACTAAAAAGCTTTGGCGTTGATGCCAAGGTTGTCAACTACACCGCCGGAGCAACGATCACCCGTTTTGAACTGACACCCGGACCAGGCGTTAAAGTGAGTAAGATTGTTGGGCTGGCCGATGATATTGCGCTTAATCTGGCTGCGATGGCGGTTAGAATCGAGGCTCCGATTCCCGGCAAATCCGCGATTGGCATTGAAATCCCTAACAAAGAAACTACCCCAGTGCTGCTGCGGGCAATTCTCGAATCACCTGAATTTGCCAGGGCTAAAACACCGCTAACCGCAGCGCTGGGCCGCGATATTCAGGGAACACCGATTTTATGCGATATAACCCGGATGCCGCACTTGCTGATTGCCGGTGCTACCGGATCTGGTAAATCTGTGTGCCTTAATACAATATTAATGAGCATTTTATTCCGTTGCACCCCTGACGATGTCCGCCTGCTGATGATCGACCCAAAAGTGGTTGAGCTTAGCATGTATAACGGCATACCTCACTTGCTGTCACCGGTGGTGACCGACCCGCGCAAGGCCGCCAACACGCTGCTTTGGGCTGTCAATGAAATGGTGCGCCGTTACGGTCTTTTCGCAGAGAAAAAAGTGCGTGATATTCAGGGCTATCGCAATGCCGCCAGGGCGCATCCGGATGAATTCGAACCGATGCCGCTGATCCTGATTGTGATTGACGAGCTGGCTGACCTGATGTCAACCTCACCGACTGAAGTTGAAGATGCCATTGCCCGCTTGACAGCAATGGCGCGTGCTGCCGGTATTCATTTGATTATTGCTACTCAGCGTCCGTCAGTAGACGTCATAACCGGCGTAATCAAAGCCAATATTCCCTCACGGATCGCGTTTGCTGTTGCTTCGCAGGTCGATTCCCGGACAATCCTCGACATGGGCGGGGCTGAAAAGCTGCTCGGTAAGGGCGATATGCTTTATTTCCCGCAGAATCTGGCTAAGCCGCTGCGTGGTCAAGGCGCGTTTGTTTCCGACGGTGAAGTAGAAAAGGTGCTGAAGTTTATTAAGTCCAACAGCGACAAAGACTACGACGAAGAAATAACGGAGGCAATAAACACCCCGGTTCCGTCAGGCGGCAAAGGCACCGGCGGCAATGACCAGCAAGACGAGTTGCTGCCCCAGGCAGCAGAACTGGTGGTAGAAGCCGGTTATGCTTCTGTTTCCCTGATCCAGCGGCGGATGAACGTCGGCTATCCACGAGCTGCGCGGCTGATTGACCGGATGCAGGAAAAAGGTTATGTTGGCCCGTTTGAAGGCAGCAAACCGCGCAAGGTACTGTTAACTGTAGGTCAGTTGATGGAACTGAAAAACAAGGGGGAACTCTAAATGGCGTTCTTGCCTGTCAGCGCGGCCGATTTAGCTGATTATGGCTGGGACGGAATAGATTTTCTGTTTATCAGCGGCGATGCCTACGTGGACCACCCGTCCTTCGGCACAGCCCTGTTGACTAGAGTGCTGGAAAGTAAAGGCTATAGGGTGGGGATCGCAGCCCAGCCGGATCCTGAGGATCCACAAAGCCTGTTGGCCATGGGCCGTCCGGCCTATGGCGTTTTTATTTCCTCTGGTGTTGTCGATTCCATGGTCAATCACTATACTGCCGCCGGGCGCAAACGCAGTGACGACCGCTATAGTCCGGGCGGCAAATCAGGTTTCAGGCCTGACCGCGCCTTGATCCGCTATGGCCAGATGGTGAGAAAGCAACTGGGCGATGTACCGCTGGTTATCGGCGGTATCGAAGCCAGTCTGCGTCGTTTTGCACATTATGACTACTGGAGTGACAGTGTCCGACAAAGTATCCTGATTGACAGCCAGGCCGATATTCTGGTTTACGGCATGGGCGAATTACCTATTGTTGAAATTGCCCGTTTATTGGCGCGCGGTGCCCGGATTGACAGTCTTAACAACCTGCGGGGGACGGCTGTGGCCCGCAGAATTGAACAGTTGCCGCGAAAACTGGCAGCGACGATCGAAGAATTATCGGCGGAAACAGCTGAACCGGATAATTCCGTCACCTTCCCGCAAAACGATTTATGTATTTTGCTGCCGGCTGCTAAAGCAGTACAAGCTGACAAGCGCCTGTATGCCCGTGCTTTCCAAGTACAGCAAAGTGAGCTTGACCCCGCTGCCGGCCGTACCCTGGTTCAACCGCACCATCATCGCCTCGTCGTACAGAACCCGCCGCAACGGCCCATGACAACCGCAGAACTAGATAAAATCTACGACCTGCCATTTGAGCGCCAAGCCCACCCGATGTATGACGCAGCCGGCGGTGTTCCAGCTCTGGAAGAAGTTCGTTTTTCGATCAACAGCCATCGCGGCTGCTATGGTTCTTGTTCTTTTTGTGCGATTGCTTACCACCAGGGCAGAATCATTCAGAACCGCAGTTCAGATTCGATTGTCCGCGAGGGCAAGCTGCTGACTGATCTGGACGGCTTCAAAGGCTATATCCACGACGTCGGTGGCCCGACCGCCAATTTCTACCTGCCTGCCTGTGAGCGTCAGGAGCAGGGAAGTGTCTGCCGTGAGCGCCTTTGCCTCTGGCCCAAGGTTTGTCCGCGGCTGCGCACCAGTCATGCAGAGTATCTGAGTGTTTTGCGCCAACTGCGTCGTTTGCCCGGGGTAAAAAAAGTATTCGTGCGTTCCGGCGTGCGTTTTGACGCTATCGTACGCGATCCCGACCCCGCTTTTTTGGAAGAACTTTGCGAGTACCACGTCAGCGGCCAGCTTAAGGTTGCACCAGAGCACACAGTCGACAGTGTGTTGAGCATAATGCGTAAACCGAAACACGAAGTCTATGAAACCTTTGCGACTCGTTTCAAGGAAGTGAACGAGCGCCTGGGGCTTAAACAATATTTGGTGCCGTATTTGATATCCGGCCATCCCGGCTGCACACTTGAAATGGCTGTTGAACTTGCCGGCTATATCCGGGCTCAGAAAGTAATGCCAGAACAGGTACAGGATTTTTACCCGACACCGGGCACAGTTTCAACGGCAATGTATTACACCGGTCTTGACCCGGCGACACTTGAGCCGATTCATGTTCCAGACCCGGATGAAAAAGCGATGCAGCGTGCTCTGCTGCAATTCTCCTTGCCCAAAAACAGAAAACTGGTAGAAAAAGCCCTCAAAAAGCTGGGGCGGCCTGATCTGATCGGCCATCACCCTGAAGCGCTGTTGTTGCCGGGGAAGGCTGTTCGAGGTAAGCTTAAAAAAACAGATTACAGCGGGGGAAAGACCTTTTATGAAGACAATTAAATCAGCTGAAATAGTTGCTGTCGGCACTGAGTTGCTGCTTGGTCAGACTGTAAATACCAACGCCTCATTTCTAGCAATGCAACTGGCCGAAATCGGCATTTTTTCTTATTACCAGACAGTTGTCGGCGATAATCCGGAGCGGATGCGGGCACAAATCGAGCTGGCTGCCCAGCGCAGTGACTGCGTTTTAATAACCGGTGGCTTAGGGCCTACTAAAGACGATATCTCGATGGCAATTGCCGCCGAAGTTGCCGGCAAAAAGCTGGAGCCGCATGAGCCCAGCCGCCGGGCTTTAGAGAGCTATTTTAAGAGCCGCGGCCGTACTAACGTAACTGATAATAACTGGAAGCAGACCTTAATGCCGGAAGGCGGAATTGTGTTGCCCAACAACAGGGGAACCGCGCCAGGCGTTATTTTACCTTGCGAAGTTAAAGGCCACAAAACAGTTTTTATTTTACTGCCGGGACCGCCAAGTGAGTTGCAGCCAATGTTTCGGGAAAGTGTAAGGCCGTACCTCGAAACCCGGACGGATCAAAAGCTGCGTAATCAGTATATACGCATGTTCGGCATCGGTGAATCTGCCGCTGAATCCGCTATCCAGGATCTTATCGACAGTCAGACAAATCCAACGATCGCGTCTTATGTTGCCGGCGGCGACGTTATGTTCCGGGTTACCCAACAGATTTCAACTGAAGCTGAACCTGATCTGAACGGACCTGTTATCGCCAAAATCAAAGAACGGCTTTCTGACTATATATTTGAAATTGGTAATCGCTCAATGGCAGAGGTGGTTGTGGATTTATTGCGTGATACCGGACGTACTGTCAGCTTCGCAGAATCCTGCACAGGCGGTTTACTGGCTGCTTCCATAACCGATATTGCCGGTAGCAGTTCTGTTTTCAAAGGTGGCATTGTTGCCTACGATAATGCAGTAAAAATGCAATTACTAAACGTCTCTGCTAAAATATTAGAAAAAGAAGGTGCTGTTAGTGCTGCCTGTGCCAAGGCAATGGCCACAGGATGTCGTGATGTATTAAATACAGATTACGCCGTTTCAGTAACTGGAATTGCCGGACCAGATGGCGGCACTGAACAAAAACCGGTTGGGCTGGTCTATTTGGCAATCGCAGATGAACAGGGCACAGAAGTTCTGGAACTGCACTTGTTCGGTGACCGCGCACGCATTCGTGAAGGCGCTGTGCGGCAGGCACAGAATTTACTGAGGCTTCGGCTGCTGGCATGAAGAACGAGCGGCAGAAAAACAAACTGAATAATATGCCCGACCTGCCGCTCGCAGGCAGACGGCAAACAGCAAACGAAAGTCAAAGCATGACAGTTTCGACTGTTATCATGATGATTGGTCTATTACTGAGCAAGTTAACCGGGCAGTTGCGCGAAATCCTGATCATGCCGGTTTTCGGGGGAAACCCTGAAATAACTGACGCTTATATTATTGGATTTCAGGTGCCGGACCTGTTTTTCCAATTATTGGTAGGCGGCGCCATCCAAGCTGCCATCACCCCGTTTTTAGCCGCTGCGCTGGAAAGGGATGCTGAACGCCGGGTCTGGCGCAGTCTTAGTATCTTCATCAATTATGCCGCGGTGATTATGATTTTCGCTTCAGCGTTTGGTATTATCGCGGCCCCCTGGCTGGTCCCTTTGCTCAACGCCGGTAAGTCAGAACTGACAGTAAGTCTGGCAGTAAGAGTCACGCAGGCGCTTTTCCCTCAAGTCTTTTTTATGATGATGGCAGCGCTTTGCATTGGCATTCTAAATGCCTACAAGCGCTTTACTTCAACGTCCTTCGGGCCGGCAGTCTACAACATAGCTGTTATCCTGGCCATGGTTACACTTGGCTCAGCCTCGCCTCTGGGAGCAGTACGGACGGCGGTGGGTGTGACAATTGCCGCCTTAATTTACTTTTTATTACAGTTTTTCCTTTCCCGCACTATGTTCCGCAACTACCGTTTCAGCTTTGACCGGCATGACACCGGCTTTGTTTTGCTGTTCCGCCGCGCTGTACCAACATTATTCTCCGGCTCTATCATCCAGCTGAACACAATTATTCTCAACGCGTTTGCTTTCCAGTTTGCCGGCGCCGCAACCATGTTACGGCAGGCCTCGACAACCTGGCAGCTGCCTTACGGCATTTTTACGGTGGCAATCGGCAATGTAATGCTGCCAACTCTCTCGCGTAATTTTGCTGCTAATGACGACCTTGGAGCCCGGCGGCTGTTTGCAAAAAGCTTACGACGGGCGTTGTTCCTGGTCATGCCAATTGCGGCGATTTTCTTTTTCCTGCCTCAGGATACAATCGCGGCAATCTTTCAATGGGGCAGCAGCTACACAGATGCTTTTGCCGCCCAGACAGCAGAGATACTGCGCTTTTACTGTATTGCCATGATCTCTCACACCTTTGTGTTTTTAACCAACCAGGCATTCTATTCACGCGGCCAAACCAGAATCGCACTGGTAAATGGTGTTATAACCTTGTTTCTCAACACCCTGCTTTGTTATTTAATGACCAGCTATACCGAGCTTGGGGTCGCCAGCTTGTCGCTGGCCTATACACTCACCAGTACTTTCAGTGCTTTGTTCTTATTCAGCATGTACAAGCTCAGCCGGCCGCAGGCGGTACCGCGCGGGATCTCCCGCTATTTGCTGCGTTTGTTGATTTGCGTCCTGCCATTGGCTGCAGTAATTCTGTTGCTCGGGCTGTTGCCTGTTGACCCCAGCGGTAAACTTGCACGCCTTGTCTGGTACGGGCTCCGCTCAGTGCTCGGCCTTATCGCCTACGCTGCGGCAGCTGCCGCCCTGGGATTGCCTGAAATGCGCCAGATGTTAGGCAAATTACTGCGGAAACTGGCACGCCGCTGAACAGGGCAGAAAAGCACAACAGGGCGAAAAGCACTCTTGCTAAAAAGTCTTGTGCTGTGATACGGCAAAAATGTGTATAATGCTGTCGCTTTCCGTTGGCTGAACTCAACGCTGATTCGGTTGACGGATCACCGGACAAGAAGTATAATTTTCCCGAGACAGAACGATTGTTCTATTTTATTGATCGCGGAGGTTCTCATGGCGAAATCTGATAAAACCAAAGAAGTAAAAAACTCTGCCGACAGCAAAGCGCTGGCGGATCGGAGCCGGGCACTGGATGCCGCCCTTGGCCAAATCGAAAAGCAATTCGGCAAAGGCGCGGTAATGAAACTGGGGGAGCGTACCAGCATGCAGGTAGCCAGTATTTCCACAGGAGCGCTTTCGCTTGATATCGCTTTAGGAATCGGCGGTGTTCCCCGGGGCCGCGTTATTGAAGTATTCGGACCGGAAGCTTCCGGTAAAACCACAGTCGCTCTGCATATGATCGCTGAAGCCCAGCGCGACGGCGGCACAGCAGCGTTTATCGACGCCGAGCATGCCCTTGACCCGGTCTACGCCCGCAATCTTGGTGTTGACATTGATAACCTGATTGTTTCACAGCCTGATACAGGCGAGCAGGCGCTGGAAATCACCGAAGCCCTGGTGCGCAGCGGCGCGATTGATATCATCGTCATCGACTCTGTTGCCGCTCTGGTGCCCAAAGCCGAAATTGATGGTGAAATGGGTGATTCTCATATTGGCCTTCAGGCCCGCCTGATGTCACAAGCATTACGTAAGCTTTCCGGTGTTATCAGTAAATCCAGCACCGTTGCCTTGTTCATCAACCAGCTGCGGGAAAAGGTCGGCATCATGTTCGGCAATCCGGAAACCACACCCGGCGGCCGGGCTCTGAAGTTCTACTCCTCCGTGCGGCTTGACGTCCGCCGGATCGAAACCCTGCGCAACGGTTCGGAAATTGTCGGCTCCCGCACCCGCGTTAAAGTCGTTAAAAACAAAGTGGCACCGCCATTTAAAGAAGCGGAATTCGATATTATTTATGGTGAAGGCATTTCCAAGGAAGCCAGCATTCTCGACATCGGAGTCAATTACGACGTTGTTGATAAAAGCGGTGCCTGGTTTTCCTATAATGGCCAGCGCATTGGCCAGGGTCGCGATAACGCCCGCCTGTTCCTGAAAGCCAATCCGGAAATCCGGGACGAAATCGAGCTTAAAATCCGGACGATCCTGGCCGAAATAGCCGAAGTCGCGGAAAAGCCAGCAGATGAAGTCGAGGAAGTGCAGCTTGAAGAAGATATCCTGGGACTCGATCTCTGAGCAACATGATCCGGCAGCAATCGAACGGGAAAAGCAATTGCGCGAAGCCCGCTCAGAGGCTATCCGTTACATAGGTATAGCTGCCCGCAGCTCCGGCGCTGTCGCTGCATTTCTGGAACGCAAAATGTATGCGGCTGAAATTATCAGCGAGGTAATGGTACAACTCAGGGAAGAGAAGTATCTCGATGATACACGCCCGGCCAGACGCACATTGCGTGAGCGTACCGGTACAAAGGCTGAATCCTGTCTGGCGCTGCGCAACCGGATGTTGAGGCAGGGAATTGCCCCGGAAGTAGTCGATCAGTTTAGTGATCAGATGATTCCCGACAGTGAGAGCGCACTGCAGCTGACCCGAATCCGCTATAAGCGTGAATTACAGTTGTTAAGCATGTTCGATCAGGAAGAGCGGCAAAAGCTTTATGGGAAAATTGGCCGTTTCCTGCAGTCGCGGGGTTATGCTGTAAATGTAATTGAAAGCACTATCACAAAAGTGTTCACAGAAAACG
>CAYPHB010000055.1:0-11559 GCA_964410445.1 uncultured Oscillospiraceae bacterium | reverse complement strand
ATTCAAAGGATGACCGCAAGCCTGCCGGCGACCGGAAATATTCAAAGGATGACCGCAAGCCTGCCGGCGACCGGAAATATTCAAAGGATGACCGAAAGCCTGCCGGCGATCGGAAATATTCCAGGGATGGCCGCAAGCCAGCCGATGACCGGAAATATTCTCGGGATGACCGTAAGCCTTTGAATGACCGTTAAAAAAAGATATGAATGCAAAACGTTCGCCAAGGATAAATCCAGCGAACGTTTTTCATAAGGCTAAGAGCTTTTGGATCAGAAGATTATGCTCAGAAAAATTCTACATCTGAGCCAATAGTTGCGATCAAGGCAAAAATTACGCCGCTGAACACAATTAACAGTACAACCGCGATCAAAGAAATGATCAGGCTGGCCCGGGCAAAGTTGCGACGGTTAATGTTCTGAGCGCTGAATGCCATGACGAGCATGACAATGAAGCCAATAACAGGAATTCCAGACAAAAACATCATCAACAGATATTGGCCTGTGCCCAGAGGTATTGTTTCGATAGCTGCTCCACTGGTCGGTGTATCGCTGTGCGCGTAGCCGACATCGTTTTGCGCGTAGTCTATGCCTTGCTCCTGGCTGGCATTATAGTTGCTATAGGCAGTTGACACGTATTCGCCTTGAGCCGGTGCCGGTGTAACACGGGCACCGCAGTTTTTGCAGAAAACATCGTTAGGATCGAGTTCTGCGCCGCATTGACGGCAGTTTTGTTCGGCCATCTTTTTTCCTCCTGTCAGCAAAGCTGACTCAGTTGATTATGCGATACTGACCAATTAAAGGCAGCTCGCGCGCCTTGCCGTTCAACGTGTTAATCAGACCCATGAGGAATAAAACGAACATAAAAATCGAATACACTGCCTCCAGAAAAAACCCAAAGAAGGGAATCAGGTTCAACACTATGTTTCCGCCAACCGCGAGAATTAGCAGAAGCAACCCCTGATTGGCATGGAATTTACCGAACTTTGAATTGGGCGCCGCGATTAACGGTAAGAAAAAGATCAGGTAGGCAAGCGCAGAGATAACCTTATTCTTCTCAACGTCCTCATAATCAAATACGTATTCGGCCTGCTGAAATGGATTACCTTCCGTACGACCCTGATTTGATTGACTTTGAGTAGACTGGTGAACCGGCTCCTGATCAGAACGAGCGTAGCCGCTTTGTTGTTGACCAGTTTGTTGTTGACCAGGTTCTTGCTCCAGACGTGTATAGCCGGTTTGTTGACTGGCTGCTGTTGGTTGCTGAGCTCCGCAGTTGCTGCAGAAGCGGGCATCATCAGGTATTTCATTTTTGCAGTTTTGGCAAGTTTTAGACACGTAAATTCTCCTATCTCAGTTTTCGAACTGGCGACGATACAGTATTAAACGTCAGGTTAGAAAAATGAGCTTTTGACTGTGTCGAAGCTCTTGATTACTGTTCAATCCCATGCTATCAGCTTGATACAGCGCCCGCAAGCCAGAGGTTGTTATTGTTTTGTTATTTTTCTGGCAAAACAAGCAATCTTCGGAAAAATCACGTCAAAACGCTATAAAAAATGAGAAGCCGACACTTTTAATGCGGCTTCTCTGGACAATTTCGTGTAAAACGCTATTAATTTATGAGCAACCAGTTGTTGTACCGCAATCAAGACAAACCTTACAGGTTCCATTACGCACCATGCGTGTGCTGGAACAGGTTGGGCAGATCGAACCGTCATAAAGCTTTTCTCCGGTTAGGGCTGCATGGCGGGCAAGCTCATGGACATGTTCGCCTGTTTGCGGATCGGCTACAATATGGCCTTCAGTGCTGGGTTCAGCATGATAACCTGTAGCATATTCGCGCTCCTGCAAGTTGGGGAAGACCGGATTGATGCTGCCGTTATGGTATTCCGGATCAGCCGTCTGATCGGGCTCTGGAGTATCCGATTCTGCCAGGGCGTCTACAACTTCGTTGGAAAGTTGCGGCTCGGCTGAAGGCAAAATGGTGGCTTCAGCTGTTGGCACAGGTGCTGTATCACTGCAGGAAGTATCGGTTGTTTCTTTGTGCGGCAAGCCGTTTCTGGTGCCGATTAACCTTTCCCCCGTCGGCTTAACCTGTAAACGTGAATAATCACCGATTTCGATATCTATCACCTTACTGATCAAATCTGAGATGGAAGTGCAGTACTTAATATACGGGTGGCGCGTGACGAAGCCATAAGGCTCGTATTTCTGGCCGCGCAGCATTTTGGAAATGTTTTCCGGCGGGATATGGTATTGGAGCATAACGGAAATGGTCTTGGAAAGTGAGTTAAGCAAACCCATAATCAGGGTGCCTTCACGATCCGTTGTGATATAAATCTCCGAAATTTCGCCTGTTTCATTGCGGTTTACTGTTGTGTATATTTTTACATCTTCCACTTGCGCTGGATGTGTGTGCCCTGAACGAATACCGATTGGTTTATCCCGGCGTGAAGGCCGCGACTGATTTCGTGCTTCTTTTAGGTCGTTAATTTTTTGTTTGGCATCATTGGCATAGTTCAACAATTCTTTGTACGACAGTTCGGACAGGTCAAACTCACCTTTGCCTTGTGCTTCTTCAAGCCGCAAATTCAAAGGCTGGGCATACTTAGAACCATCACGGTACAAAGTAATTCCCTTAACCCCAAGTCGCCAGGACTGAATCACCACTTCTTTGAAATCAGCGACTGTGGCCTCGCCCGGGAGGTTAACTGTTTTGGAAATGGCGCCGGAAAGCAGAGGTGTAAGCGCCGCAACCATACGGACGTGTCCAAGATAGTGGATATAACGTTCACCTGTGCCACATTGATTGGCCGTATCAAAAACAGGCAGGTCTTCAGACTTAAGATGGGGCGCGCCTTCGATTTTGCCATCAGCAATAACGCCATCTGCTTCACGCAATATATAAGCCATAACATCGTCGATATGTTCCGGCTCATAACCGAGCTTGCGCAGGGCGATACCGATCATCGGGTTGGCAAGCTTCATGAAACCGCCGCCTGCCAGCTTCTTATAAACAACATGAGAGAAGAAAGGCTCAACGCTGGTGGCAGCACAATCCATTGCAAAAGAAATAGTGCCGGTAGGTGCAAGCACTGAAACCTGTGCATTACGGTAGCCAAAGCGTTCACCTTCACTAATTGCTGCCTGCCATTCTTGCACCAGGGTACCGGCGAAGTCCTCCAGACCTATCTGCTGCAATAGTTCCCGGTCAACAACAGGTGGAACATAGTTGAGGTTTTCGAAATCGTCTTCGCGGGCTCCGGCAACACGTGCATGATTCCGGATAACACGTTTCATCGGCTCAATGTTCAACTGGTAAGTCTGGAACGGACCTACAGCTTCAGCCATTAACGCTGAAACGTGATAACTGCGTCCGGTCAGAATACCCATCAGGGAAGCCGCCACAGCGCGTGCTTCGTCAGAATCATAAGGCAGCGCCATAGCCATCAGTAATGAAGCTAAATTAGCCATGCCCAGGCCAGTGCTGCGGAATAGCCAGGTTTTGCGGGCGATATCCTCAGTCGGGAACTGGCCCCAATGAATCGAAGCCTCTAACACTAACTGGCAAAGGGTAACCATGTGCAGGAAACCGTCTATATCGAACTTGCTTTGTTCCTCATTATAAAAGCGTAGCACGTTTATCGATGCCAGGTTGCAGCTGGTATCATCCAGAAAAGCGTATTCACCGCAGGGGTTTGTCGCATTTATCCGATTGTGGCGGGCGCCTGCTTGCCCGTCTTCGCCAGCGGGGCAAGTGTGCCAGGCGTTAAAAGTGTCGTCGAACTGTGGCGCGGGGTCGGCACAACGCCAGGCTGCCTGGTTGAAGCTCTCCCACAGGTCGGCAACTTTGACTTCACGGTTAATGCTACTGTCAACCCGGCCGGTAAGTGTAATCGAAGCATCCGGCTCTTCAGCCAGATTAGCCACTTTTTCCATAAACTCGTCGCTGAAACGCACGGAGTTATTACTGTTCTGCCCCGAAACGGTCTGATAGGCTTCGCCGTCCATGTCGGCAGCGTAACCCATCTTGGCCAGCGCCAGAACCTTGTCTTCTTCACGTGCTTTCCAAAGGATAAAGTCTTCGATTTCCGGATGGTTTATATCAAGGCTGACCATTTTGGCGGCGCGACGGGTTGTTCCGCCTGACTTGATAGCCCCGGCGTTGCGGTCGAGCCCTTTGAGGAAGCTCATTAAGCCGGATGATTGTCCACCGCCTGAAAGCCCTTCGCCTTCAGCGCGAATGCTGGAAAAGTTGGTGCCGGTGCCGGAACCACCCTTAAACAGACGGGTTTCAGTGACATATTCCTCGGAAATGGAGTGCGGGCCAAGCAGCTTGTCTTCAATCGAAAGAATGAAACAGGCAGAAGCCTGAGTGCGAGTGTAGTCATCCTCAGACAGAACTATTTTTCCCTGAGTTTCATCGTAATAGAAAAGGCCGCTCTTGCCGCCGGTTATGCCATAGCTTTGCTTGAGGCCGGTGTTAAACCACTGCGGCGAGTTGGGAGCAAACATCTGATTTAAAAAGCAATAAACCAGTTCATCGTAGACAATAACCGCTTGAGTTGAATCAAGCAGACCTTCGTCCTGCATAGACCCTACCCAGAAACTGACCATACGGTGAGCCACTTGGCGCATGCTGGTTTCACTGCCGGATGGGGTATCAAGCCCTGCTTTGCGAAAATACTTGGAGGCAATAATATCGCAGGCGTTCTGCGAGTAATGGGCAGGAAACTCGAGGTCGCTCATGTCTGTGAGTACCCGGCCTGTCTTATGGTCTTTAATCAGAACCGAACGTTTTTCCCAAGTAAACAAATCATAAACGGTTTTGCCGGGCTGACCTTCGATTTCTTTTGTGTAGTAGCGATTAAGTAACTGATGAAGTTTAGTCATTTTGACACCTCGGGTCCAAATAGAAGTGCTGTCATTATAACGCAATATTTAGTGTCTTACAATTTGCGCAAGCACTATATGTAGTGTTTTTTTCGATTTAACAATATTGTAATTATTGCTGGTTCGGGTTACGCGTGTTTTGGCAAATCTTTGCGCTGGCAACTATTGCAGAGGTAAAAACTTTTTTAACGCAACTTCAGCCTGCTCGATAACTTCAACCTCAGGCGGCTCATTACTCCTGAGGATTGCCTGGCCAGCGGCGTAAGCGTCTGTAAATGCCTGCTGATCCTCCGCAGCTTGTTGACTGCCGGACTCTGCTTGGGCAGCTGCCATGGCGTCAGCAGCTTTAACAGTTTGCTGCAAGCGCATCCAGGCAGCCATTACTTGCCTTTCCCGGGCTAATTCACCGAACAACGCCAGCATAGTCCAGCCGCGGTTATGTTCGGTTAATGCAGCCATCAAATCGATGCGCGGTAACTTAGCTGCCCGAATCTGGCGAAACAGTTCCTGAAAACTGTCATCGTCAAAACCAGACATTACCAATACGTCGTCCTGCGGAGCAGAACCTGAATATTCGGCGGCATTCAAACTAAAGCCATCCAGACCAAAACAGGCGCCAAGTGTCTGATTCAGCATAGAGACTGTCAACTCCAAGGTTTCAACGCCCATCTCCTGAAGGATCGAACGAATAACATCACCTTTGACAGAACCAGGCTCAAGCCGGTATAACAAGGCTTTTCTCGCAGGCTTAGGTTGCTGATCCATAAAATTACTCCTGTTAACTAAATAAAAGCGACCCGGCCTGAGGCCGGGCCGCTGCTGGCTGATTATGTTCTGCTGATCCAAAACAAGCTTTTTTCAGCAAGATAACTGGTAAGAATAATTATTAAGGTTTATACAACATAGGTTGTTGAGGCTGTTTTGCCGCCGCGCCCGGTCCAGTCGGTGTGGAAGTATTCACCGCGGGGTTTATCAACACGCTCATAAGTGTGAGCACCGAAATAATCGCGCTGCGCTTGAATCATATTGGCGGGCAGGCTATCCGAACGATAACCGTCATAATAGCTCATAGCGGCGGAGAACGCCGGCACAGGGATCCCATGCTCAATTGCGCGAATAATGCTGCTGCGCCATCCCGGCTGAGCGCCGTGCAGGCAGTCGCGGAAATAGTCGGCGAGCATCAGGTTTGCCAGATCCGGCTGATCGTTGAAAGCTTCTGAAATCGAATCAAGGAATACAGAACGGATAATGCAGCCACCGCGCCAAATAGCGGCAATCGCGCTGTAATCCAGATCCCAGCCGAATTTTTCGGATGAGGCACGCATCAACGCGTAACCCTGCGCATAAGACACAATTTTGGAAGCGAAAAGCGCTCTTTCCAAATCAGCAATCAGCTTAGCGGTTTCCGGCTGGGCAAGTGCTGAGTGATCCGGGCCTGAGAGAATATTGGAAGCAACTGTACGTTCTTCTTTCTGGGAAGAGAGGCTGCGGGCAAACACAGCTTCACCGATCAGCGTCAGCGGGATGCCTTCCTCAAGCGCAGAACCCACAGTCCATTTGCCAGTGCCTTTCTGACCGGCGGCATCGAGAATTTTCTCAACCAGCGGCTCACCGTCGGTATCCTTGTAACCAAGTATTTCTGTGGTAATTTCAATCAGGTAGCTGTCAAGGTCACCTTTGTTCCACTTAGCAAATACAGCCTGCATCTCGTCCGCCGACAATTTGCCGACTTCTTTAAGCAGTTGATAAGCTTCGGAAATTAACTGCATATCGCCGTATTCAATACCATTGTGTACCATTTTGACAAAATGGCCGGCGCCGTCAGAACCTATCCAGGTGCAGCAGGGTTTGCCGTCATCAGCGCGGGCGGCAATAGCCATGAAAATCGGTTCGATATGTTTCCAGGCTGCATACGAGCCGCCGGGCATAATGCTGGGACCATTGAGCGCACCTTCTTCACCGCCGGAAACACCTGCTCCGACAAACAAGAGTCCTGCTTCTTCTACACGACGCGTACGGCGGATGGAATCCTCGTAAAAAGAATTGCCCCCGTCAATAATAATGTCGCCTTCTTCCATTAAAGGAATCAAGGCTTCAATAAAATCATCAACGGGTTTTCCCGCTTTGACCATCAGCATGACACGACGCGGCTTAGCTAATGATGTAACCAGCTCAGCAAGGCTATAGGTACCGCGTATACGCTTGCCGGCAGCACGATCAGCAATGAAGTTGCTTACCTTATCCGTACTACGGTTGAAGACAGAAACCTGGAAGCCACGGCTTTCCATGTTCAGCACTAAATTTTCGCCCATAACGGCGAGGCCGACCAGACCAATATCGGACAGAGGGGCTAACTGGGTCTCCTGAGACATACTTAATTCCTCCTAAAAAATATTCAAATTTCGAGGATACATACTTTTAATTACAAAGACAGTTGCTTGCAATCATTGTAGCGCAATAAATCAAACTTGTAATGCCTTATTGATCCTTACCTGCGGACAAAGGCCTGCTAATGAAACAAAATTTTTAAAAAACACTTGACCTTGACGTTACGTCAATGTTTATACTTTGATTATTGACTTAGAGGAGATTGGAGATTTGGAATATACAATTAAAAAACTTGCAGATTTAGCCGGAGTCAGCGCGCGTACTTTGCGTTATTACGATGAAATCGGATTGCTGTGCCCGACCAGGATTAATTCATCCGGTTACAGGATTTACGGAAGCAGCGAGGTAAACCGGCTGCAGCAGATTCTTTTTTACCGTGAATTTGATCTGTCTTTAGCTCAGATAGCGGAAATAATCGACAATGAACAGTTCTCGCCTTCAACTGCCTTGCGTGGACATCGCGTGCAGCTGCTGGCTCAACGAAAACGCCTCGACAACCTGATTAAAAATCTGGACAAGTCGCTGGCAGCGATGGAAGGAAAACTACCTATGCAAGACAAAGAGAAATTCGAAGGATTTAAAAAAGAATTAATCGACCAGAACGAAGAAAAGTATGGTGCTGAAGTTCGCGAAAAATATGGCGATGCTGAAGTAGAAAGCTCCAACGCCAAAGTTATGGGCCTGACTACGGAACAATACAAAGAAGTCACCCGCTTGTCGGCAGAACTCACTGAAACACTGGCCGCCGCTATGCAGACCGGTGATCCGGGCGGCGAACTTGGACAAAAAGCAGCCAGCCTGCACCGCGACTGGCTTTCCTACTTCTGGTCCGAATATTCCCCCGAAGCACACGCCGCCCTGGCCCAGATGTACGTCGACGACCCACGCTTCACCACCTACTACGACAAAGAACAACCCGGAACAGCCGTGTTTTTGCGAGACGCGATTAAGATTTATACAAAGTAAAGTACAAAGTAGATGCGATCTCCGCTTTGACAGTCAATTGAGTTTATAATACTTTTATAAACGTAAACTAAAAGCCACCAGGAGAAAGTTTGGAGGAATTCAAGATGACACAATGGAAAATTGCTTGTTCTTCAGCGGATGATGCACCTATGACGGCTCCGATTTTATTACGCGGGGATATTTGCGAAAATCTAAAATCGGCAGCAGATTTGGGATATGATGCCATAGAAATTCATACAAGGGAAACTGCAGAACTTGATTATGAGTCAATTCGTAAAACAATGGCTGAAACCGGAACTAAATTAGCAGCAGTAGTGACAGGCAGACTTTTTACAGAAGGGCAAACCAGCCTAACAGATGATAAACCATACGTAACCGATGCCGCGATCAAAGCGTTTAAGCAGTACATTGACATGGCGGCAGAACTTAAAACCGATATCATTATCGGCTGGGCAAAAGGCAACGTACCAGCTGGTGCGCCCAGACAAAGATATCTGGACAGACTTGCCAAAAACTTAAGCATTATCGCTGATTATGGGATAAATAAAAATGTAAAACTGCATTTGGAAGTAATTAATCGCTACGAAGTGAATATCTTCAATACTTGCCAGGAAACTCTGGAGTTCATCGAAAAATACAATTTAGAAAACTGCTTTATCCACCTGGATACCTTCCATATGAATATTGATGAAACTGACCCATACGAAGCAATCCGACTGGCTGGAAAAAAACTCGGTTATGTTCACTTAGCAGATAATTCACGCCGCTACCCAGGCAGTGGACAGCTCGATTTCCAAAAAACCTTAATAACCCTGCAAGAAGCAAATTATCAAGGCTATCTTTCAGTTGAATGCTTCCCCTACCCAAACGGAAAAGAAGCAGCAGCCAAAGCTATCCAATATTTAAACACACTGCAAATTTAAAGAATCACCTGACTCACATTGAAAAGATTCAAAAGGGCGCCCAACAGGCGCCCTTTTGTTCTGGTTAATTATTCCTTGCACTCTCCGCCCTGTCGCCCTTTTCTGAAAATACATGCCGTTCACCGAGCGAGTTCCGCAGAAAATGCCGGAGGCATTTTCGAGGACTTGTCTGAGCGAATGAACGGTTATGTTTTTTCTAATATTTGGTATCAAACTGCCAGGGTTTGCCGCCCGCTAGAGCGCCGCCATCAACGTTGATCAGGGTGCCGGTGATGTAACTGGAAGCTTCAGAAGCTAGCAGAATGGTAATGCCGATCAGTTCTTCCGGGTTGCCTGGGCGTTCGGCAGAAATCCGCTCGCGCAGATATTGGGCACGATGCTCGGTATCCCAGGTGATCTGGGTGAGGGCTGTTAAAATGTGGCCAGGGGCAATAGCGTTGGCTTGAATGTTGAACTTAGCCCATTCAATTGCCATGGAGCGGGTAAGGGCCGCTACGGCGCTCTTGGTGGCGCCATACACAGAAACACCGCCCAACATGCCGGTGGAGTTGTGAGAAGCCATGTTGATTATTTTACCGCCGGTTTTCATCATGCTTTCCAGGACAACCTTTTGCGTGAGGAAGTATAGCCCTTTCAGGTTTACATTCATGATGCGGTCATAGGTGTTTTCCTCGACATCCAGGTGGCCTTCGCGCTTATTGATACCAGCGCAGTTTATCAGAACATCAATGCGGCCGTAGCGCTCAAGTATGTCCGCTACTACTTTATCGATTGAATCCATGTCACATATATCAAGTTCGAAACCAGTATGGTTTTCACCTTCCAGTTCTGACACCAGCTTATTTAGAGGTTCAAGCTTTATATCCGCCAGGGCCATTTGGGCTCCAGCGCCAGCAAGACCTTTCGCTAGCTCGCTGCCGATGCCGCCAGCTGCTCCAGTTAATAAAACAATTTTACCTTCTAATGAAAACTGCTTTTTCAAATTTTCACCAATATTTACCATATTGAGCCTCCTTCAATTTTCTATTGTTATGATTCAAGTGAGTAATTATGTCTGCTCTTTACGAGAATCTTAGCATTTATAATTTTACCTTAGCAAACTACCGAGATTCGCAACAGGGGCGCCCATGGGCGCCCCTGTTGGAGTTTAGCCTGAAGCTCAGGCTAATATTAGTTTTTCGGACGGATTTCAACTCCGGCAAGGTTCTCATAGTAATGAGCGATTGCGGAATGGTCGTTCTGCCCTTCGCCGTTTTCACGCAGCCACTTGAGCATATCCATTGCCTTCTGGGTCAGGATATCAGGTGCGTCAACTCCTTTGGCGGTGTCGAGTGCGTTCTGCAGATCCTTAATGTGCAGGTCAACTTTGAAACCGGGCTTGGCATTGCCTTCGAGCATCATTGGAACTTTTGCGTTCATAACTGTGCTTCCGGCCAGGCCGCCCTTGATGGCGTCGAAAACAAGCTTGGGATCCACGCCTGCCTTGGTAGCCAAAGTAAAGGCTTCTGCCACAGCCGCGATATTGACAGCAACGATGATCTGGTTAGCCAGTTTGGTGGTGTTGCCGGCGCCCATGTCACCGCAAAGAACAGCAGAAGCACCGAGGCAATCGAGAATCGGTTTGGCTTCGTCGAAGTCAGCCTGGCTGCCGCCGCACATGATGGAAAGTGTACCATCGATGGCTTTGGGTTCGCCGCCGCTTACGGGAGCGTCGATCATGCGGATGCCCTTTTCCTTCAGGCCAGCGCCGATTTTCTGGGAAGCCAGGGGAGCTATAGAGGACATGTCGATCAGGAAAGAGCCTGGTTTGGCATTGTCAGCAATACCGTCTTTACCAAGTGCGACTTCTTCAACCTGGGGAGAGTTGGGTAGCATGGTGATCATTGTATCAACAGCTTTGGCAACTTCTGCTACAGAAGCAGCTTCTTCAGCACCGGCTGCGACGACTTCTGCTACGGCATCTTTATTCAGATCGAAAACGACCAGCGAATAGCCCGCTTTAAGCAGGTTCTTTGACATGGGCTTACCCATGATTCCAAGGCCAATAAATCCAATTTTTTTCATTGTCATACCTCCTTGACAAGCTTACGAACGGCATCCGCCAGCGCGGGAGCGTCCAGTTCGTAACGGTTCAATAAATCATTATAATTATACGCCGAAGTGCCAAAGCTGTCCTTAACACCTACCAGTGTTGAAGGCAGGGTGCACTTGCCGGCAAGCGCTTCCAGAATGGCACCGCCCATGCCGCCCATCACACTGTGTTCTTCAGCAGTTACGAAAGCCTTGCTGCCTTCAAGAGCGGCGAGGAGATCGTCCGTATTCAACGGCTTTATGGTGGGAACATTATAGACTTTAAGGTTGATACCCTCAGCAGCCAGTACTTTGGCGGCTTC
>CAYPHB010000054.1:0-11901 GCA_964410445.1 uncultured Oscillospiraceae bacterium | reverse complement strand
GTATTGCATGGGACTTCCCGCAAACGTCTGATCAGCCATATACTGGGCGAAAGAGCAATGGAGCAACGCTTGCTGGGCACTGCAGCAACCGTGTGTTATTCGATAGTAAGCGGTGCAGACTTTGTTCGGGTGCATGATGTTGCTGAAATTGCGGATGTAACCAAGGTAATGGATGCGCTCTGGCGGAAAGGCGGAAATTGAATGCCTGATAAAATTCTGATGGAAGGCATGTACTTCCACAACCATACTGGCGTAAATGAGCCGGAAAAGCAGTACGGCCAGGTTTTTATTGTGGATGTGGAATTGGAACTTTTCGAAATGAAGGCCACAGAAAGTGATTTGCTTGCTGACACTATCAGTTATTCCGCAGCCTATGACGTTATTCGCCAGGTTTTCGCGACAGAAGCTTATGATTTGGTGGAACGTCTTTGCGGCGTGATCGCAGGAAGCCTTTTTTCCGCATTTGAGCTACTTTACGGGGTAACGGTTACTGTGCGCAAGCCTAATGCGCCCATTACCGGCACGTTTAGTTCTATGGGCGCGCAAATCCATCGTACCCGGCAGAAAAATGACTGAAGCCTACCTTTCCATGGGCTCGAACCAGGGTGATCGCCTTGAGCATATGCAGGCCGCGGTGCTCTTGTTGGCTGCGGAGCCGGCTATCGAAATTGTCAGAGTTTCCTCGCTGTACGAAAGCGAACCCTGGGGCTTTACTGAACAGGCGAATTTTTACAACGCGGTTATCTGGATTCGTACAACACTATCTCCGTATAGCCTGCTTGATATTTGTCTGAAAATCGAGCGACACCAAAAGAGGGTGCGAACAATGCATTGGGGGCCGCGCACGCTTGATATTGATATCTTGACTTACAATGAGCTGAAACTTGATACTGAGCGCTTAACCTTGCCTCATCCCCGAATGCAGGAACGCGATTTCGTGCTTGTACCACTGGCTGAAATCAAATCCGGCGATCGGCTTACACGACCTGGAGTCAAACTGATTAAGAAGAATTGGGTTGACTACACAGCTACGAAAAAATATGGTGTTCAGGATAATGAAGCGACTGAACGTTAGCCGGACTGCCTTGTGAAGCTACGCGAAAGACGTTACAATTAAGTTCCCAGGAGGAAAAGCATGAACGAAAATGATAATAAAACTGATGGCCGTGCCAATTCAGGCAGTGGTCGGCGAAACTTCCGTAACTTTGGTCCAGCTGATAAAAGCAGCGCCACAGAAGGCGGAGAAGCTAAGCGCCGTGCACAGCGTAATGATAGCAACGAAGGCAAAGCTGACCGTTTCGTAGAAGCCGGTGACCGTCGCAACCCAAGGCGCAATGACCGCCGGGCAGACGGGCGGCAAGCACGCGACGGCAACGATAGCCGTGAAAACCGTGACCAGGCACGTGATCAGAGTAATGATCCGGCTCGCAAAGATCGTCAGGGCGGCACGACCCGCCAGGGCGGAAGCAATCAGCGCAATCGGCCCGGCAGGGATCAGAATCGCGGGCGTCAGCAAAAACAACCAGCCATTGACGAAGCCGGTAATGTTGAGAACAAACAGACTCAAGGCAAACAGCAAGATGAACGCGGGCAGCGAAGCGGCACGAGTCGTGGCCGTGGTCAGCGTCGCACGCGTGGCCCACAAAGTGGAAGTTCAAGCCGTGATCAGCAAGAACAGCGCAACAATCTGGAACAACGTGACAATCGCGGACAACGTGATAATCGCGGACAACGTGATAACAGTGATCAACGCGATAACCGCGATCAGCGTGATAACCGTGAACAGCGCGATAATCGCGATCAACGTGATAATCGCGAACAACGCGACAACCGCAACCAGCCGGTTGCAGCGGCAGTAAGCCAGCAAGCCCCGGCGCGGGAAACGCGTGAGCGTGATAACCGGCAGTCTGCTCGTCCTGTTCAGCGCTGGGAAAAGAAGATTCAAGCTGAGGAAACTTACGAAGACATCAAACGTGAAAACGAGCGGCTCGAAAAAGAAATCTGGCTCGATATCGCGGCGATTCATACTGTAAAGCTGGATTTCTGATCCGTGATTCCCGAATCTGAGATTTTGCAAAACGCGCCCTTGCTGCAGGTTCTTCTGGACTTTGCAGATCAGGAGCGCGTTTCTTTTCATATGCCGGGACATCAGGGCGGCAATCTGTTGCCGCGATTTATCAGAGAGCGATTGGCTGCAATTGATGCTACTGAGCTGACGGTAACTGCCGATTTAAACGATCCTGAAGGTGCGGCACTGGCGGCTATGCAACTGGCGGCTAAGGCTTTTCAGGCCGGAGAGACCTTGTTTGTTACTGGCGGTTCCACAACGGCAATTCAGGCTATGATCACAGCATTTTGTCCGCGCGGCAGTTCTATTGCCATGCCGCGGGCAGTGCATCGTTCGATCCTGAACACCGCAATTCTGCTCGAGCTGAAAGTTATTTTCCTGCCAGCTGTTGATACCTCTCTGCAACTGTCGTTTGCGCCGATTCAGCCTCCTACGGCTGCCGGACTGCGGCAGATTCTGCAGCAGGATCAGGATATCCGGGCCGTGCTGGTGACCAGCCCTGACTATTTTGGCACCTGCCCCGATTTAACAGCTTTGGCTGCTATTTCAGCGGAGTTTGGCTGTCCGCTTCTGGTTGACGAGGCGCACGGCGCTCATTTGAGTTTTGCGCCTGAGATGCTCCCGCCCGCAGCCATGGCGGCTGACGCCAGCGCCTGTGTGCAAAGTGCTCACAAGACCTTGCCTGCCCTAACGCAGGGAGCCTATTTGCATAGGAATGCCAACGCCATTCTGGCAGGCGCTGCAGGTGGTCGCCCCTGGCCTGAAGATGGGAGATTGCGACAAAGTTTATCGCTTTATCAAACATCCAGCCCCTCACTAATGATCGGCGCAACTCTTGATTATGCCCGTGCCTTGCTGCAAGCAGAAGGCCGAAAGGCTATCAAACAGGCACTCACTGGCATCGAATGCTTCCAATCTGCATTATCACCGGTTTACCGTTGCAGCGGAACATCCAGACACCTTGAACCTGGCTCTTTATGGCGTGATCCATTGCGGGCTGTTGTGGATGTTGTCGCTACTGGCTTAACCGGTTTTGAAGTCGCCGACCAGCTTGCTGCTCAGGGTTTTGATGTGGAAATGGCCGACATCCGCCGCCTGGTATTGATTCCGGGGATTTTTCACTCTGAACACGATCATTTGCTGGGTTTGGCAGCTAGGCTCAATAAGATAGCTGAGGTTGCTGCAGCTGCGACAGATTCTGTCGAAATCGACAGGAAGGCTGCTGAAAACAGTTCACTGGACAGAGAGTTTTATAGATCGCTGCAGACTGCTCCGGCACCTTTTGCACACCCAGCTTTGCCTTTCCTGCAAAATCAGTCTTCACGGCTGGTCCAGTTAGTCACAAACGAGGAATGGACCGCGCCAGGAAATCAGATCGCGGCGAAGCATCAGATCGCGGCGAAGCATCAGATCGCGGCGAAGCATCAGATCGCGGCCGAGGCTCTGATTCCGTATCCCCCGGGCATTCCTTTGGTCTGGCCGGGGGAAAAGCTTGGTAACCGGCTTGCATTGCTGCGTCTTCTGATAGAAAATGGTTTCGGCGTACATGGAATTGTTAAGCAAGGCGGAAATTACTACATCCGCGTTGTCGATTCCTGAAATCACTACACTTGTGCGCGTTTCCCAGAGGCGAAAGAATGTTGTATAATGAAGCAAATATGAAAGAAACCCGCAGTCCGCTCGCTGGCAAACGTGGTGTGTTTATCACCATTGAAGGCATTGACGGGTCGGGCAAAACAACACATGTGAATCGTTTGAACACCGTTTTGGAAGAACGCGGTTTTTCGGTCATTCAATTGCGTGAACCGGGCGGGACGGACATCGGTGAATCGATTCGCCAAATCCTGCTTTCCCGCAAAAATGATGGTATGACTTCTGAAACTGAGCTGCTTTTGTTTGAGGCGGCTCGTGCCCAGTTGGTTCGGGACGTTATTGAACCGGCCCTGGCAGCCGGGAAGATTGTCCTGAGTGATCGTTTCATGGATTCTACAGTCGCCTATCAGGGTTATGGGCGCGGTATGGACCTCGATCTGATTGACCGTCTGAACGCTTTTGCGGTTGGCAGCTGTCGGCCCGACTTAACGATTTTGCTCGATGTTGAGCCACTGGAGGCAGCGAGCCGTGTGGATAAACGATCTCAGTCAGACCGAATGGATGATGCCGGCCTGGCTTTCATGGAACGCACGCGCGCGGGGTATCTGGCTATAGCTGCCAGAGAGCCGCAACGGGTTCGGGTGCTTTCAGCTTTACCACCAAAAGATGAACTGCACGAGCAGATCATGACCATAATAAAGGAGGGCTTTGGGATATGAAACTGGTTTTCGCAATTGTTCATGATGAGGACAGCCCGCGACTTATGGCCGAAATGAACCGGATTGGCTACAGGGTTACAAAACTAAACTCTTCCGGCGGATTTTTACGCTCCGGCAACACTACACTAATGATGGTAGTAGAAGAAGCCCAGCAAGAGGATGTTCTGGAAACAATCCGCCAGTACTCCAGCAGCCGCAAAGCGGCAATCAATACCAGTGTGACACCATCTTCAATGGGCGGTTCCTACATACCTTACCCGGTTGAAATCACCGTAGGCGGAGCGACTGTTTTTATTGTCAACGTTGAACACTTCGAAAAAATGTAACATGACCTTCAGTGATATTATTGGTCAACAGGAGCTTGTAAACAGGCTTACTAAAGCCGTTTGCGGGGTGCCTGGCCACGCTTATGCTTTTTTGGGGCCTCAAGGTTCAGGACGGCGGCTGTTGGCCCGGGCGTTTGCCAAAGCGCTGCTATGCAGCAGCACCAATGATGGCGAAAGTTGCAACCAGTGCGATTCCTGCCGTTATTTTAACAACGGAGTTCATCCTGATTTCACCTTCGTAGCCCGCGAGGGTAAAGACAAAAATATCAAGGTTGAACGGGTACGTCACGCGATAACAGCTGATGTTGCCATGAAGCCGCAAATGGCACGGCACAAAGTATATCTGATCATGGCGGATGATTTAAATGAACCGGGGCAGAACGCTTTACTTAAATCGTTAGAAGAACCGCCGCCATATGCTGTATTTATCTTAATCGCCACAGGTCTGGAACGTTTGTTGCCCACGGTCCGTTCTCGTGTTGTGCCGCTAATGCTGGCCAGGCTTTCAGAAAACGACATCGTCAATGTTATTCGCCGGACACCAGGAGGCGATAAACTGAACATTGAAGAATTGCGCTTTTACGCTCGCTACGCAGCCGGTGTGCCCGGAGCTGCGCTTAACCTTCTGGCGGAAGAATGGTTTGACCCTTTGCGCCAGGAAACAGCTGATTTCTATTTTTCCTTGTCTCGTTCAAACCCGGCAGCCTTACTAACCGATGGGTACACCTTTTTCGAGACAAATAAACCGCATATTGAAGACACGCTGACCATTCTAGAGAGCTTTGTTCGCGACGAAATGACTCAGCTAACCACTAATAATTCTGACTGGATTATTAACCGTGACTTTATCGTGCGCTTCCAAACCGGCCGGGGAACCAAAGCCGCCGGCAGACAGGAAATACCGCTCCGGCAAAGAGTCGCAGCCTTGGCTAATGTCAATCAGGCCATTCACCAGACACGCAAAGCGTTGTCATATAACGTATCATTCGAGATCAGCGTTTGTCAGCTACTGATCGTTTTGCGAAGGGAGCTCATACATGCCTAGAGTCGTCAGCATCCGTTTCCATGGAAACGGTAAAGCCTATCACTTTGATCCCGGCGAACATATTCTTCATATTGGAGATTCTGTGATCGTCGAGACAGTCCAAGGGATTGAATTCGGTATTGTTGCCGAGGAAATCATGGACATAGCCGAAGAACAGGTCGCGGCACCGCTGAAACAAATCATGCGGATCGCGACAGAAGAAGACATTGCCCGTTATGAAGAAAACCGCAAGAAGGAAAGCGAAGCCTTCCGAGTCTGCCTCGATAAGATTGAAGCGCGCGGTCTCGATATGCATTTGGTGGACGTTGAATATACGTTTGACGGCCGCAAAATCATATTTTATTTTACAGCCGACGGCAGGGTTGATTTTCGCGAACTAGTTAAAGATTTAGCGTCAATTTTCCGGATCCGGATTGAACTGCGCCAGATCGGCGTGCGCGACGAAGCCCGGATGATCGGTGGCCTTGGAATATGCGGGCGCGAACTGTGCTGCTGTTCCTTTTTAACTGATTTTGTACCGGTCTCAATCAAAATGGCCAAAGAGCAGAGTCTTTCCATGAACCCTGCTAAAATATCCGGCTGCTGTGGACGCCTGATGTGCTGTCTCAAGTACGAGCAGGAAGCCTATGAAGACGCGCATGCCCGCCTGCCGCGCCCGGGTCACATAGTAATGACTCCCCGCGGGCAGGGAATTGTGACTTCAATCAACCTGCTTAAAGAAATAGCCACAATCAGGCTCGACGATCGTGATGAGCCTGACCTTGTAACATTGGCAGCCGCTGATCTTGAAATCATCGGCGGTAAACCAGGTAAACGTTGCCCCGGCGGTAATTGCAAGGGCGGCCAGAAAGGCAGCCACGGTTGTGCTGCCTCGAACGAACCAGCCGACAAGTCAGGTGATGATTCGACAGAGCCCAGCCAGAATGCTTCTGCAGACAGCAAGAAGGACGATCAGGCCGAAGCCGCTGCAGAACGAAACAACAGGAATAATCGGCGCAGGCGCGATAATCGTAACCGCAGCCGCAGGAATAATGAAACCAGCGACAACTAAAGCTTATACACAACGAAAGCTTATACACTTGCCTACCTCCTGTATGCGTGTTAAAATGTCGGGTGATAAGGAGGTGCTGCACCATGGCATATGTAATATCTGATACCTGCATTTCATGCGGAGCGTGTGAAAGCGAATGTCCTACCGGCGCAATTTCAGCTGGTGATGAACAATACGTTATTGATGCTGAAACCTGCATCGATTGCGGCGCGTGCGAGCCAGTCTGCCCGAGCGAATCTATCTCGGCCGGCTGAATTCGAACTGATAGCAATGAAAGAAGAAAGGCCCGGGCGCCTTTCTTTTTTTTATAAAGCCTGGCAATGCCTATAGAAACTGCAGAGGGAAACAAGATGAGTACCAATAATTTGCCGACGTCTGTCGGTGTACCTGAGATTAAACCGATTGCTGTGATGCCCGGATGCCTTTATCTGGTTGCAACACCGATCGGCAATCTGGGTGACCTGTCGCCACGTGCCGCAGCTGTTTTGGCTGCTGTTGACCGGGTAGCAGCCGAAGATACCCGTCGCACGCTTCGTCTTCTAAACGCGTTAGGGGTTCATAAACCCATGATCAGCTACCACGAACACAACGTTCGTACCCGTGGTCCGGTTATAATTCAGCATTTGCAGGCCGGCGAGGCAATCGCACTGGTTTCTGATGCCGGCATGCCCTGCATTTCGGATCCTGGAGAAGATCTGGTCAGCTTGTGTATTGAACAGGGAATCCCGATGACCGTAATTCCCGGCCCTACTGCCGCTCTTTCCGCTTTGGCACTTTCAGGCTTAAATACCAGCCGGTTTGCCTTTGAAGGCTTTCTGCCGGCATCAGGCCGTCAGCGCCGCCAGCGTCTTGCCGATTTAGTGCGAGAGCCAAGAACGATGATTTTTTATGAAGCGCCGCACCGTCTGATTAAGCTGCTGATAGCACTCCACCAGCAAGGGCTGGGTGGGCGGCGGCTTGTCCTTGCCCGTGAACTCACCAAACGTTTTGAAGAGGTTAGCCGCAGCACTGTAACGGAAATTATGAACTCGTATACCGAGCAGACACCGCGCGGCGAATTTGTGGTTGTACTTGAGGGCAGTGAAGCATACTCAGAGCGAAATCCCGGGCTTGAAACGGAGGATGGTGAAGCTGCCGCTGGGCAAAACCAACAAATTGAAAACATTGCGACCGCTGATTACAGCTCAGCTTCTGCTGTTGGAACGTTGCAGTTGCTACAGCGTTTGCTTGCCGAGGGACTATCGGTGCGTGATGCCGCCCAGGAAGCTGCCCGCCAAACCGGCTTAAGGCGCACTGAACTCTATGCCCAGGCACAAACCCTGAAAGAGCAATCAACCGGGTTTAATTCACAAAAGCCCTGAAATCCACTATAATTAGCAGATATGCGAAACTACCGCGTTATTGTTGCGGGGTCGAATTGCCAGAGAATTATTAAATTCATTTCCGGGAGGGAAATCATGAGCAAATCTTTTTACATCACAACGCCGATCTATTATCCCAGTGATAAACTCCATATCGGCCACTCCTACACCACGGTTGCGGCTGACGCGATGTCGCGCTACAAACGCCTGCGTGGCTATGATGTGATGTTCCTCACCGGTACCGATGAGCATGGTCAGAAAATTCAGGAGAAAGCCACAGAAGCTGGCAAAACGCCACAGAAGTTTGTCGACGATATTGTCGCCGGCATCAAAGACCTTTGGAAGCTGCTGGATATTTCCTATGACCGCTTTATCCGGACAACTGACAAAAATCATGAACTGGCCATCCAGGCGATTTTCCAAAAGCTTTACGATAAAGGCGATATTTATCTTGGCTCTTACGAAGGCTGGTATTGTACACCTGACGAGGCGTTCTGGACGGAAACCCAACTGGTTGACGGCAAATGTCCTGATTGCGGACGCCCCGTGGAATACACCAGTGAACCAGCCTATTTTTTCCGCCTTTCCAAATATCAAGATACTCTGATTCGTCTGTTTGAGGAAAATACGGATTTCATTCTGCCTCAATCTCGAGCTAACGAAATGCTGAATAATTTTCTCCGTCCGGGTCTGGAGGATCTTTGCGTGTCAAGAACCTCCTTTGACTGGGGTGTGAAGGTGCCTTTTGACCCCAAGCATGTTGTCTATGTCTGGATCGATGCCCTTTCCAACTACATTACCGCACTCGGTTACCCTGATATGACTGGTGACATGGCTCGCTACTGGCCGGCTGATGTTCACCTGGTCGGCAAAGAAATTGTCCGCTTTCACACAATTATTTGGCCGGCGATGCTGATGGCGCTGGATTTACCACTACCAAAACAGGTTTTTGCCCACGGTTGGCTTCTGTTTAAAGAAGGTAAGATGTCCAAATCGAAAGGCAACGTTATTGACCCGGTTAAGCTGTGCAATAAATACGGTGTTGATGCCATTCGCTACTTCCTATTGCGCGAAGTTCCCTTTGGTTCTGACGGCAACTTTTCCAACGAAGCGCTGATCACCAGAATCAATTCCGATCTGGCCAACGATCTGGGTAATCTTGTCAGCAGAACAGTCGCTATGATCGACAAATATTTCCCTGCCGGCCTGCCCGAGGAACGCCTGGCAACGGAGGCTGATACAGACCTGCTGGGGATGTTGGCCGCGTTACCTGATTGCGTAGATGAAGCGCTTGATCAGCTGCAGTTCAGCACTGCCCTGACAGAAATCTGGCGAGTTGTCGGCCGCAGCAATAAATACATTGATGAAACGGCACCCTGGATTCTGGCCAAAGATGAAAGCCAAAAAGCACGATTGGGCATGGTTCTCTACAATCTTGCTGAGTCAATCCGGATTGTTTCGATTCTAATTCAGCCGTTTATGACTCGCACACCCTTAAAGACTTGGCATTTGCTGGGCATAACCGACTCTGCTCAAACCAGCTGGGAAGCTGCCCGGCAATACGGTCTGTTCAATGCCAATGTGCCTGTCCAGAAAGGGGAGCCGCTCTTCCCGAGAATTGATATTGTTAAAGAAATCGCTGCGCTCGATGCCGAGCTTGAGGTTGAAGCAGCTGCCGTGCAAGCCGCTGGTAGCAATATTCCAGACACCGCTGCTGTAGCAAGCGAACGCACAAGCGGCGCCGCGGTTGCTGCTGGTGAAGTTTGTAAACCGGCAAAAGAGGTTGTTACGATTGAATATGCTGATTTTGAAAAACTGCAGCTGCTCGTAGGTACAATAAAGCATTGTGAAAAGGTCAAAGACGCTGATAAACTGCTGGTTTCACAGATAGATATTGGCACTGAAATCCGGACGGTTGTGTCCGGCATCGCCCAGTCTTATGCACCTGAAGATTTAATTGGCAAGCAGGTTGTGCTCGTCGCTAATCTTAAGCCGCGCAAAATCCGCGGAATTCTCTCACACGGAATGATTCTCAGTGCTGTATCTGAGGGTGAATTCCAGATTGTGACAGTGGATACGCCGGTCGTACCCGGTTCTGAGGTCAGCTAAACAATATGTCTGCCAATTTTGAGAATAATTCGGGAAATCTGAAGACTAATGAAGAACTGAACGTGGCTTCTGTCCAAAGTTGGGAATTATTTGACAGCCACGCTCATTTGCAGGATTCTGCGTTTGCTGCTGAAGAAATACCGGAAGTTCTCGACAGGGCTTTTAATGCTGGTATTACTCGCGTTTTGCTGCCTGCTTCCAGTCTGGCTGACACTGCTGCTGCTGCCGCGCTAGCCAGAAAATACTCGGGGCTTTATTTTTCAGCTGGGTGTCATCCGCACGAGGCAGCAAAATTTAATGCTGATGATTTGGAAAGGCTGCGGGCATATCTGGAGCCGACCCATCCCGACAGGAATAATCTCCGGGCTATAGGCGAAATTGGCCTCGATTACCATTATGATTTCTCCCCGCGAGAAGCGCAAAAGCATGTTTTTGAACAACAGCTTGAACTGGCGTTTTCTGCGGATATTCCGCTGATCATTCATGAGCGTGAAGCCACTTCTGACTCACTAGCGATCCTGCGCAGCTTTGCCCGGGCTAAGCGTCTGCGGGCTGTGCCAGGCGTTTTTCATTGTTACTCGGGCAGTGTTGAAACCGCGCAAGAGCTGCTGGCGCTTGGCTTTTATTTGGGCTTTGATGGACCGATAACTTTCAAAAATGCTCGTAAGCCTCTTGAAGTGATCAGAACGTGTCCACCAGAACGCCTTTTAATTGAAACAGACAGCCCGTATCTCACGCCTGTGCCGTTTCGGGGCAAACGTAATGAGCCGCAGCACTTACACTTGATTGCCGAAAAACTGGCAGAGCTTCTGGGATTATCACTGGCGGAAACAGCCTCGTTGACAACTGCCAATGCCTGCTGTTGCTTTGGTCTTGACAGCGAGACGGCCCCCCGGCTGCGAACAACCCGAACTACAATCTAATCCATTTAAGGGATGACATTTTCGCTGATGAGTTATACCATGACATTATCGCTGACGAACAACACATCAAGCAATTCTTCGGTTGACAATTTGTGGTTCATCTATTATACTTTCACTTGCGCTCACGAATTTGCGGGCGCTCAATGTACCTTACGTGGGAGCTTAGCTCAGCTGGGAGAGCATCTGCCTTACAAGCAGGGGGTCACAGGTTCGAGCCCTGTAGTTCCCACCAAAAAATTTAATACGGCGCAGTAGTTCAGTCGGTTAGAATGCCAGCCTGTCACGCTGGAGGTCGAGGGTTCGAGCCCCTTCTGCGTCGCCACATAACCGGTCCGCAAGGACCGGTTGTGATTTGCCCAGATAGCTCAGTCGGTAGAGCAGGGGACTGAAAATCCCCGTGTCGTTGGTTCGATTCCGACTCTGGGCACCAGAAGGACTCCGTTACGGATACAATCGTAGCGGAGTTTTTTTGTTGGAATGTATGATAATCGGGGCTTTTGCTAGAATGTTGGTTCAAGATGAACGAAAGCACTTGTTAAGATCGCGGTATGCTTTATCAAGTTTGCAGTATTATTTAGCAAGAAAGCAAGCTGAAGAGTGGCGAAGAAGAGCAGACTGAGATAGAGCTTTCATAAGACGAAGTGCTAGTTAAGAATATCTCTTTTCTGGAAGAAATAATAAGCTCCCGCTGTGAATGTTGTTGCTA
>CAYPHB010000053.1:0-12123 GCA_964410445.1 uncultured Oscillospiraceae bacterium | reverse complement strand
TGGCCAATTCATTTGCTGCATCTGTTTCCAAGTTTGAAAACGGGTTCCAGCTACTATTATTGCAGTCGCGTTTGAGGTCGTCAATCGCATCACAAAGATAAATCCATGTGCCCAAATCACGTCCTACTAACTGTAGCGCCTCACACACAGGTTGTTCATAATCGCTGGTTTCAGCGGCAATCTGCATTAAGTCGCTCAGAAGATCGCCAAATATCTCCGCAGCCTTCAGGTCGGGCGGACCTTTTTCCAGTTCTGCCAGGCGCTGCAAGTGAGTTTTAATAGCTGTTTCGCTACGCGGATAGCGCTCTTTTGCCCGTCGATAGGGGCTGCTTAACGCGGCAGCAGCAAGCGTACCCTTAAGTCCACCCTCGTCCTTGCGGTCATCCTTAGCCTTATGATACGCGAGCAGAATGGAAAGCCCGGCACAGCGTTCGATTACATCGCCGCCTTTGACTATTGGTTTTTGCCTGAGCGGATTGAGGATGCAGGATTCAGCCGCAACCGGCGGCTGATCAGCGGTAAGTGCTAACAATAAAAGAGCCATCAAGGTCAAATCGTAACCGGTCGTCAGACGCGGCAATTGACCGTAATTTTCACCAATTGATTTGCAAATACCACAATAAACTGATTGATAACGGGAAAACTCCCGCATCAGCAACTCACTTTTCTGAGGGCGGACATAACCGAACATAATACTCCATAACTCTGACATCAGGCTGGTCTTCAGCTGTCAGAAAACCATGCTTTATGGTATCATGTTTGTCACTTGTGATGGTGGCAAAAATGTGAAACTGCCTGTTTGGCTTCCACTGTCGCAGTCTGAAAGGAGCAGATCATGACCAAACCTGTTGTCAGAACCCGTTTCGCACCCAGTCCGACTGGCTTAATGCATGTCGGCAACCTGCGAACCGCGTTATTTGAATACCTGATCGCCCGTTCTTTGGACGGGCAGTTTATCCTGCGAATCGAGGATACCGATCAGGAACGTTTGGTTGCCGGCGCTGTGGATATTATTTACAGCACCCTGCGCGAAGTTGGCATTGAACATGACGAAGGCCCCGATATCGGTGGTCCCTATGGCCCTTACGTCCAAAGTGAACGCATACCTCTGTATCGGCAGTATGCTGAACAGCTGGTTGATGCCGGTTCTGCCTACCGCTGTTTCTGCAGCCGAGAGCGCCTTGAGCAGCTGCGTGAACAAGCAGCTGCCAACAACAGCTTTGGCGGTTATGACGGTCATTGCCGTGATTTGCCTCCGGCCGAAATCGAAGAAAAACTAGCGACTGGTGTTCCCTTTGTAATCCGCCAGAAAATGCCGCGCAGCGGCAGCACAACCTTTCATGACGCCGTTTATGGTGATATTACTGTTGAAAACAACGAGCTGGAAGACCAGGTACTGCTGAAGTCGGACAGCTTCCCCACTTATAATTTCGCCAATGTTGTTGACGATCATCTGATGAAAATCACCCATGTGGTGCGCGGCTCGGAATACTTGTCATCGACCCCAAAATACAACCTGCTTTACGATGCTTTCGGCTGGGAAATTCCCACGTATGTACATTTGCCACTGATCCTCGGCGCGGACGGCCAGAAGCTTTCCAAACGTCACGGATCCACAGGCTATCACGACCTGGTGCGTGAAGGCTATCTGCCGGAAGCGATTGTCAATATGATCGCCCTGCTGGGCTGGAGCGCTAAAGATACCCGGGAAATCTTCAGCCTGGCTGAGCTTAGTAAAGCCTTTACCGTTGAAGGCATCAGCAAGTCGCCGGCCATTTTTGATTACAATAAGCTGGATTGGTTCAATGCCGAATATATTAAAGCTATGCCGATGCCGGAACTGCTGGCACGGGCACGTGGCTTTCTACCAGTGGCTATCGCCGGTGAGGCAGTCAAAGAAGAGCTCACTGTTGAAATTCTCAAGCCCAGAATAAATCGACTGACAGAAATTCCGGAGCGACTGGCTTTCGTCGAGGAATTGGCTGATTACCCGCTGAGCTTATTTGAGAATAAGAAAAGTAAATCCACCTTGGACAGCGCTGCTGCAGTGCTCGCTGTTCTGATCCCGAAGCTGGCTGCACTCCCCGCCTGGGACCGCACCTTGTTGCATGACACAGTGATGGCCGAAGCGGTCGCGCTGGAGCTGAAAACAGGCACGGTAATGTGGCCGTTGAGGATAGCTGCCTCCGGTCGTGAAGTTACCCCGGGCGGCGCGATTGAAGTGTTGGTTTTACTCGGACGCGAAGAGTCGCTGCGTCGTTTGGAAATCGGCCGACAACGTCTGGCTGACTCGCTCAGCCAACAACCAGAGCCGCAATAACAGCCAGCATGGAATCACAGCCAAACAAGCAGAAGAGGGAATATAAATGAGTAAAACATGTTTAAATAAGGACAACACCAATCTGCCGGAAGAGCCCGCCACTACCCGTCATTTTATCCACGAGCTGATCGACGCCGATTTAGCTCCGGGCGGCCGTTTTGCCGGCATGACAGTGCATACGCGCTTTCCGCCTGAACCAAACGGCTACCTCCACATCGGCCATGCCAAAGCGATTATCATCGATTTTGGCATCGCTGAGCAGTACAACGGCCTTTGCAACTTGCGGATGGACGACACCAATCCCAGCAAAGAAGACGTTGAATATGTTGAGGCAATCAAGGAAGATATCCATTGGCTCGGGTTCGACTGGGGCGACCGCTTCTACTATGCTTCCGACTATTTCGAGCAGATGTATGAGCTGGCCCGCGACCTGATCCGCAAGGACCTGGCGTTTGTCGACGAGCAGACACCGGAACAGATTCGTGTCAGCCGCGGCACTTTGACCACACCTGGCATTGCCAGCCCCTGGCGCGACCGCCCGGTTGAAGAAAGCCTCGATTTATTTGCCCGCATGCGCGCCGGCGAATTCGCGGACGGCACGCTCACCCTACGGGCGAAAATTGATCTCAATTCAGGCAATTTCAACATGCGCGACCCGGTTCTTTACAGGATTCTGCGCGCGCATCACCACCGTACAGGTGACGACTGGTGCATTTACCCGATGTATGATTATGCCCACCCGATTGAAGATGCCCTCGAGCTTGTGACGCATTCGCTTTGTTCGCTCGAATTCGAGGACCATAGACCGTTGTACGACTGGGTTATCGACAACCTGGATCTGCCCGCCAAACCCCGGCAGATTGAGTTCGCAAGGTTAGGCATTAACTACACCGTTATGAGCAAGCGCAAGCTGCGCCGCCTGGTTGAAGGCAACGTTGTTTCAGGCTGGGACGACCCACGCATGCCCACTTTGAGCGGACTGCGCCGCCGTGGCTATACACCGGCTTCGATCCGCAACTTTGTCGACCGCATCGGTGTTTCCAAGGTTAACAGCACAGTGGATTACGCCTTCCTTGAGCATTGCCTGAGGGAAGACCTCAACCACAATGCCCGCAGGGTAATGGCTGTTCTCCGTCCCGTAAAACTGGTTTTAACCAACTATCCGGCAGATAAAACCGAGACTTTTGAAGTTGAAAACAATCCCGAAAAGCCTGAAGACGGCAACCGGGAAGTAACATTTTCACGTGAGCTTTGGATTGAAGCCGACGACTTTACCGAAACGCCAGTCAAGGGATATTTCCGGATGTTCCCCGGTAATGAAGTACGCTTGAAATCCGGCTATGTAGTTCGCTGTACAGGGTGCGATAAAGACGCCGCTGGCAATGTGACCACAGTATACGCAGAGTACGATCCGGAAACCCGCGGCGGCAACACACCCGATAAACGCAAAATCAAAGGCACAATTCATTGGGTCGATTCCAAAACTGCATTGCCGGCAGAGGTGCGTTTGTATGATAACCTCTTTACAGTTGAGGATCCTGATTCAGCCGAGCGCGACTTTATGAATCACCTTAACCTGGATTCTTTGGAGATTATTGCCAACGCTCGAGTTGAATCCAGCTTGGCAGGCACCGAGGCGCCATTATCAGTCCAGTTTATGCGCACCGGTTACTTTTGTCTCGATTCTGTTGATTCAAGCGCGGATAAACTGGTTTTCAACCGCAGTGTTTCTCTGAAAGACAGCTGGAAAAAATAAAATTCATTTAAGAATCTTAAAGCGGAAGACAGTGGTGTGATGATAGGTCTGATCCGGGCGCAGGATCGGGCTGGGGAAATGTCTCAGATGCATGGAGTTGGGAAAATACTGTGTCTCCAGGCAAAAGCCGCTGCGATAGCCGAAGGTGCTGCCTGCTTTGCCTTTTTGCTCAGGCAGTGTGTTCGCAGTATACAGTTGCAGGCCGGGCATGGTTGTCCAGACTTCCAGCTTGCGCCCGCTGTCCGGGTCACTGGCTACAGCACAGCGCCGTAGCTGGCCGATAGGCCCCGGCACAACGAAGTTGTGGTCATAGCCTTTAACATTTTCCAGCAGCGGATCTGCAATATCGCGGCCAATTGGTTTTGCCTGCCGGAAATCGAGGGCTGTACCTTCAACAAACCGGATCTCGCCTGTCGTCAATCCCTCCGCGTTCACCGGGGTATAAAAATCCGAGGGAATTTGCAGCATCTGCTTTTCCATGCTGCCAGAATTATGACCGGCCAGATTAAAATAGCCGTGATTTGTCAGATTCACAATGGTGTCCTGATCGGTACTGGCATAATAATCAAGTGAGAGATTACCGTGGTCATCGAGCCGGTAGACCACTTCCGCCACAAGATTGCCCGGGAAACCTTCCTGGCCGTCAGGGCTGCGAAGGGTGAAACGGACGGCATCGTAGTCGTTGGCACTGGCTTTTTCGCCGTTCCAAACCTGACGGGCAAAGCCGCGCGGCCCGCCGTGCAGGTTGTTACGACCGTTATTGGCAGCCAGTTTGTATGTAACTCCGTTCAACTCGAACTCTGCGCCTTCCAACCTGTTGGCATGACGGCCGATTACCGAGCCTTGCTGGCCTCTGCCCGTTTCATACTCGGCTGCAGTGTCGTAACCAAGCATAATATCCGCAGTGTTTCCTGCCCGGTCGGGAACCTCCAGACTCTGGATCGCGGCAGCATATGTGATCAGCCGCAAGGTTATGCCGCCGCGCTGCAATGTGTAACGCTCAATTTCGGTACCATCAGCCAGTCGACCAAATTCATCTACAAATATGCTCATATCGCACCTCCGAATACAGTAGTCTCAGCAACTACATTCTAGCCTAAAATTGTTTCTGATTCACTTATAGCATCAATCTGACTCTCGCTGTTGCTTTGCACCTTTACCGGTATGCCAAGCTTTACCAGTCGATTCAGCATCAGACGCTCTATCGTAGCATCGCCAATACGGCGGGAGAAATTAATCACAAGTTCCTGGCCAAAAGATACAACGGCGCAGTTGATGACATTGTCGCGGGATGGCCCCATGATAACTTCGAAACTTTCGACATGAGGCCACATTTCCGTGGGTACAATAACCTGCCCCATGTTGGTCAATGTACTTGTGATGCGGCTGTCGCCATAAAAACGAAAAGCAAGACGCAGAATCCAGTTTTTGAGCACCAATGGGATCAGGCGCAGAGCCAGCTTTTGCTCGGATTTCAAATTGGCGTACATCCTGGCATTAAGATCCTTCTCATTTTTTTGCAGTCGGATGGAGTGATGTACGATTTCCAGGATTTCCTCGAATTCACTGATTCTGTATCCCGGCATCAGCGAAACAAACAGACGTTGGAAGAAATTCCTCAACGTCAAGCTGTGGTAATACTGACGCATATTGACCGGCACAGCAATCACTATCGGCTTGCGCGGCTGGCGTTCTGTGGCTGATTGTAAACGGCTGAAAGCCTCTATATAGGCTGCCACCAGCAGATCGTTAACTGAAACTCCAAACTCACTCGCTTTTTCTTTGATTTTTGCTAAGGGCATACGGGCTGAAATTACATGGATTCTGCCTTTTGGCTCAATCTTGCCTTTGTGATGCCAGGCTGGCGGCTGGCGTCGATTGGCGAAGGAAATCGGGCGGGCATAGCGTTTAGTCGCGTCCTCAATTTCCTCTGCCAGAGGTTTTTCGTCCAACGGCAAAACACCGTTAACAGCTGGTACGGGGTAGCCTATAAGCGTTAAATAACGTGCGGTCAGGGTTTTAAGGAAAATCATCCCGCCGTTGCCGTCGGTGAGCGAATGGAAGAATTCTACTGAAATCCGGTTTTCGTAATAAATCACCCGAAACAGAAAGGAACGGTTATCCTTGCGGAAGATATACCGGCAAGGGAAACGGGTGTCCGGGTAGATCGCCGGCAGAAGCGGGTTGCGCTCAAGGTAAAACCAGAAAACACCTGAGCGGAGGCGCATTGAGAAACCCGGAAAGCGAGGCAGAATATCATCCAGCGCCTGCAACAGGGTAATTGGATCGATCGTCTCTGTCAAAAGCACAGATAAACGAAAGGCTGCACTTATATGGGTAGTGCGGATAGCCGGAAAAACTTTGGCGGAATTGTCGAGCGGGAACCACAGCTGGCGCTCGCGCTGTCCTCCGCGGCCGCTCCGCGGTGTCATGACTGCACCAGGGGCGGCAAAGTCTTGCCGGACCTTCCCTCAGCTTCCGCAAACTGACCGGCGTAGAGTTCGCAATACAACCCGCCCTTGGCAATTAGTTCGGAATGTGTGCCCCTTTCAACAATCTGGCCTCGCTCCATCACCAGGATACGGTCAGCATTGCGGATTGTGCTCAGACGATGCGCTATCACAAAACTGGTGCGGTTTTTCATCAGTTGCAAAAACGCAGACTGGATTTGGATCTCCGTGCGGGTGTCAACGCTGGAGGTTGCTTCATCCAGAATCAGAATCGCAGCATCAGCTAACATAGCACGGGCTATTGTCAGCAACTGCCGCTGACCTTGCGATAACTCACCGCTGTCGCTGATAAGCGTATCGTAACCGGCGGGCAGGCGGCGGATAAAGCCATGTGCATGGGCTGCACGGGCAGCAGCAACAATTTCTTCCTCACTTGCGTCCGGCCGGGCAAAAGCAATGTTTTCTCTGATTGTTCCTGAAAACAGCCAGGTGTCTTGTAGTACCATGGCAAAAGCTCGGCGCACACTATCGCGCGACTTAGCGGCAATAGGTTGGCCGTCGACATAAATACTACCGGCATCCGGTTCATAGAAACGCATTAAAAGGTTTACCAGCGTCGTCTTGCCTGCCCCTGTCGGACCGACAATAGCTGTAGTACTACCCGGCGCAGCGTGCAGGTCGAGATCCTCAATCAGCTTCTGCTCTGGCTTATAAGAGAAATCAACAGATTCAAAAATTACATCGCCAGCTTCAGCCCGTAGTTCCGGAGCAGAGCTGTCGTCCGGTTCAATCGGCTGGTCGAGCATTTCAAAAACGCGCTCTGCGCTGGCGATTGCCGCCTGCAACTGACCCAGAACACTGGTTATTTCGTTGATCGGCTTGGCAAACTGGGTTGCATAGGAAAGAAAACTGCCGATCATGCCAATCGACAAACGCCCGGCTATGGCCATCAAAGCGGCGGCAGTACCAACCGCAGCGTAAGAAATATGGTTGATCAGGCGGGTGCTGGGGTTAACCAGAGAAGAATAAAACTGCGCCTTCTGTCCAACCACGTAAAGTTCCTGATTCAGCTCGCTAAACCGCTGGGCAGCTTTTTTTGAGTAATTTAGCAAATGAACTTCGGTCAGCAGATCAATCATTTCACCCGAGAGATCGTTCAAGGCGCCCGCCGCCTGAGATTGCGCCCGGTAATTTTGCTGGGCATGACGGGAAATAAAAGCGGCGATCCGGAATGAGACGGGTGAGAGCACTATGACAATCAAGGTGATTAGGGGCTGGATACTAAACATGAACAATAATGAACCCACCAGCGTGACAACGCCTGAAAACAGCTGGCTCAAACCGAGGAGAATACCTTCGGAAATCTGATCCATGTCGTGGGTCATACGGCTGACAAGGTCGCCATGCGGCTGGCTGTCCAGTGTTGCCAGCGGCAGGCGGGAAATACGCTCGAACAGTTGCTGTCTGAGCGAACGGACTGTGCGGTTGGTCAGCCAGTTGTTCAGCAGACCTAAAAGCCACAGACTAAGCGAGCCAACCACGTATAAAACCGCCAGCCTGATCAACAGTTGCAGCAATCGTGGCCCAATGCCGCTGGGACCGCTTTCAAGCAAACCCATCTGATCAATCGCCAGACCAGTCCAGTATGGGCCCAGCAAACTAAGGGCATTACCGCCGACAGCCAGCACAATAATCGCGGTCAACGGCAGCCAGGCTTTGCCAACCAGACGCAATAAACGCAGGAGTATGGCTAGTGAACGGTTTTTCTGCTGTTCGTTTTCAGTTGCCATTAGACATCAACTCCGGTAACTGTGTGCGGCAGATCTCCTGATAAACCTGATTGTGAGCCAAGAGGTTTTCATGACTGTCAAAACCCACCTGGTGCCCGTCATCAAGAACCATAATCCGGTCACAAGCACGAATGCTGCTAACCCGCTGCGAAATCAGAATCAGGGTTTGTTGAGGGTTCATGCTCAAAAGACGCTGGCGCAGTTTGGCCTCTGTCAAGTAGTCCAACGCACTGAAACTGTCGTCGAGAAAAAGAATCAGCGGTTCTGCCGCAATTGCCCGGGCCAGGGCGAGGCGCTGACGCTGACCTCCAGAAAAATTCTGACCGTTACGCCTTACCGGCGCAGCCAGTCCTTGGGCCAAGCCACTGGTGAAATCATCAGCAGCCGCAATATACAAAGCCTGGCGCATTTGTTCCTCACTGGCTTCAGGATTGCCCATTTGCAGATTAGAAGCAATAGTGCCTGACATCAGGCGGGCTTTTTGTGGGGCCAGACCAATCAGGCGGTGAAGTTCGGCAGTAGGTATTGAGCGTACGTCGCGCCCGAAGATATGGACGCTGCCGGCATCTATATCCTGTAAACGCAGCGCCAGGCGAGCCAGAGTGGATTTGCCTGCACCTGTGGAACCGATAATGCCGATCCGCTCGCCGGCATAAATCTCAAAACTCAGGTTTTCAAACACAGGATCCGCTTCGCTGGTGTAGGCGAACCTGATCTGGTCAAAAACCAGGGCCGGTTTTGCCTCAGTCGGTGTCGTTGCAGCTATCTCGGTTTGCTGCTCAACCACGGGCAGCGCCGGTTCGGTGGCCAGAGCCTCGGAAACACGCTGAGCTGAGGCAAACGCGCGGGTATAGAGAATAACCAAATTAGCGACAACAATCATCGCGACCAGGATTTGCGAGAGATAATTCAGGAAGGCAATAATTTCGCCGCGAGTCAGATCGCCGGTTTGAATCCGTCCTGCACCAAAGTACAAAATTGCTATCGCCCCAGCATTTAGCAGCAGTGTTGTGAGTGGATTGAGCAGCGAGGCAACGCGGCCAACCTTGAGAACTGTTTCAGTCAGATCGAGGTTACTTTTGTCGAAGCGCCCGCGTTCTGCATCGGAACGCGCATAAGCCCGGATCACACGTACCCCGCTCAGGTTCTCGCGCAAAACACGGGTCATCGCGTCCAGCTTTGTTTGAATACGGCGGTAAAGCGGAACAGAGCGGGACATAACAAGGTAAAGAGCGACTACGAATAATGGGATTACCACGACAAAAACAAGAGCCAGACGCATGTCGATCAGCATAGCCATAACCAAGCCGCCGATTGAAAGGAAGGGTGCCCGGACAACCAGGCGGATCAGCATGGCTACAGCCAGCTGCAGCTGGTTAATATCTCCGCTCAGCCGGTTAACCAGCGATGGCGCGCCAAAACGCTCGATTTCAGGAGCTCCGAATGAGAGAATCCGCTTGAACAATGCGTCTCGCAAGTCTGTCCCGACCCCCTGCGAAGCAATTGACGCGTAATACTGGCAAACAAAAGCGCAACCCATACCTGCTGCAGCCAGCAGCAATATCAATGCCGCCAGACGCAAGGTCAGACCTTGGTCAGAAGCCGGAATGGCAAGGTCAATTATCCTGGCCATAATCAGCGGCAGGATCAGTTCCAAAATAGCTTCCGTCAATTTAAACGCTGGACCAAGGATGATCTCGCGCTTATATGGTTTAAGGAAAGGCAGCAGGTTGTGCAAAAACTCTAGACCTCTTAAGCTGACATTTGTCGAGCCGCTTGCGCAACCCGGCGGTCAAAATCAACAAATAAATTATTTTGCGTATTTACGTCTGATTTTCTTCGAGGTTGTCTTTTCAAACTCGCTGTCACGCAAAGTAAAGCTGCGGACATATTTGTAGGTTGACAGCTCGTGATTGACTGACTTAACTATCTCACCGACAGCTTTACGCATTTCGTCGCTCAGTGGCTCAGGTATGCCGTAGACTTCTTTAGCGACTTCCATGTTGGGGAAGATTTCGGCGCGGACCACAACCTCGCCGTCATCGTCCTGACCGCCAAACACAAGGCATTCCTGGATCAGATCGTGCTTGTTCAACAGATACTCAATTTCCTCAGGGAAAATGTTTTTGCCATTCTTGGTGATGATTACGTTTTTCTTGCGGCCGGTGATAATGACAAACCCGTCCGCATCGATATAACCAAGATCACCGGTATGGAAAAAGCCTTCCTCGTCAATTGCTTCCGCGGTGGCCTCCGGATCCTCGTAATAGCCGATCATGACATTGGGGCCTCTGCCAATAATTTCACCGATGCCATCCTCGTCCTTATCAACAATACGGACTTCAACACCAGGCAGTGGCAAGCCGGCAGATTCATTTTTATAGTCTACGTCGCGGTTAAGCGCCAGAATCGGCGCGCATTCGGTCAGGCCGTAACCCTGAAGCGTAGCGAAGCCGAGGTCGCGCATGCTTTGCAGAATCGCGGGGTCAATCGCAGCACCACCGGCAATTATCAGCCTGAGCTGGCCGCCGAAATTTTCATGAACACGGCTGAAAATCTTGCGGCGGATATCGATGCCGACTTTACCAAGGCCTTTGCTAAGTTTCAGACCGAAATTAAATTTACGTGCCAGCTTCGGATCAGCTGTAGCAGCTTTGAAGATCCCTTTTTGAAAAGCCTCGACCATCAATGGCACAACCAGGATAACTGTAGCGTGCGATTCCTGCAGGTTTTTGCGGATATAACGCAGGCCTTCACAAACAGCAACTGTGGCGCCGCGGTAAATCGGGCAGAGGAAACCGCAGGTGCATTCATACGTGTGATGCAGGGGCAGAACTGAGAGAAAAATGTCCTCCGGCACAATGTTGATCATTTGGCACATTGCCTGGAGGTTGATGCAGATGTTGCGGTGCGAAAGCATAACCGCTTTGGAAACAGCGGTAGTGCCCGAAGTAAAGAGCAGAATTCGTGCGGCTTCGCTGTCGATCGGCGTATTGAGAAAATCCTGGTTACCCGATTCGAGGTTCATGCGGCCGTCTGCCATTAATTGCTCGAAAACAAGGTCTGTTTTGGTTTCAGGGTTTTCGTCCATGGAAATAAAACATTTGACTTCAGGCAGTTGGTCACGGATCGCGGTTACGTCGCTTTCTTTGCCATGAGAATAAATTAAAACATCCGCGTGAGCCCGGTTAAGCAGGCTTGCCAGTTCATTGCGCGGCAGTTCTTTGTCCAGCGGCACAACAGTGCCGATGCCGTTGACAGTTGCCATATAGGAAACGTACCAGGCGTAACGGCTTTCCGCCAGAATGGCTATCCGGCTGCCGGCATAACCCAGCGAATGCATCGCAGTGCCAAAGCTGTCGACATCACGGCCGAACTGGTTATAAGTGATGGGCACATATTCACTGTCCTTAGCCTCTTTGACCATGAAAGCCGTTTTGTCACCATACAGCTCAACACTCTGGTGCAGCATGTCTCTCAAATCATTGATTTTACGGACTTCATAAAACGGAATATTTTTCATACCGGAACCTGCCTTCCTCACATTTTTCCACACTTGCTAATGTAATATTATACAGATAATCCGTCTTGATTGTACACTAAAGCAGCCTTAAAGCGTGCCTCAGGACATGCTCCAGGCGTCAACAAAGGCGTCAATTTCCGCTTGACATTTGCTAAGCCATATTATATGATCATTCAGGCAACCGCAATTGCGGCTGCCACAACCCCATGGGGCATTAGCGCAGCTGGGAGCGCACAACACTGGCAGTGTTGGGGTCACGAGTTCGAGTCTCGTATGCTCCACCA
>CAYPHB010000052.1:0-12171 GCA_964410445.1 uncultured Oscillospiraceae bacterium | reverse complement strand
CAACCAACAACAAGACCATGCCGCCGAGCAGGTTATGGTACGCAATGCTGAGCTACAGATCGAAGCGGACCTACTGCGTCAGAAGGAACAGGAATACCTTGAAATCCTCAATGGTTCGACTGAAGCGTCCTGGATCTATGATAATACCACCGACCTGCTGGTCTACTCTCATGAGTGGAAGCAGCGAATTGGCGGCGAACACGTCCCGGATGAAGAAATGATTCGCTATGCCACCAGCCTGGTGCATCCCGATGACATTGACCGGGTCATCAAAGAACGCCAGTCAATTTTTGATAACAGGCTGTCTAAATACGCCACCGAGTATCGTTTCCGGATTGTTAGCGGCGAATACATCTGGGTATATGATCAAGGCAAAATCATCTACAACGATGAGGGCGCTCCCATCAAAACCTACGGTACCTCGATGGATATTACCAAGCGCAAAACCTCTGAGGAAGAGTTGAAGCAGGCTGACAGGAATAAGAATGAATTCCTCCACACCTTATCCCATGAGCTACGCAATCCGCTAGCCGCGATCATGGCCGGATTTTCACTCCTGAATCTGACTGATGATCCGAAAAAGACCGCCAGAGCAAAGTCTATTATCCAGCGCCAGATTGCTCAACTGACACGGCTGGTTGATGACATGTTAGATATTACCCGCATCACCAATAACAAAATCAAACTCCAGAAAGAACAGATCGATCTGGTCAGCCTGGTCGCTTCGGTAGCAGAGGATAACTATCTGCTAATGGACAGCAAGGGCATCCATTTCGAAGTCAACCTCGACAGCCAACCCATCACGATAGATGCTGACCCCGCTCGTTCCCGCCAGATAATCGGTAACCTGCTCCAGAACGCCGCGAAATTTACCGACCGGGGAGGATCCGTCAAGTTATCGGTTTCTCGCGATCAACAAGAAGCAGTAATTCAAGTGCAAGACAGCGGCATCGGCATCCAGCCGGAGTTCCTGGACCAGATGTTTGTGCCATTCCAGCAGGTAAGTTCGTCACACAATCGAAATGAAGGCGGACTGGGGCTCGGACTCTCAATCGTTAAAAGCATCGTCGAACTTCATGGGGGCAATGCTCAGGTCTTCAGTGAAGGTTTAGAAAAAGGCGCAACTTTTATTGTTCGATTACCGGCTAAGCCCGACTAAAGAAAACGATGGCTGTTCCGATCGCATTTCTGCAGTTATTTACAACAGAGGGGCTATCTCAACTTCAATTTTGAGACAGCCCCTTTATTATAGAAGAATAGGCGTTAGAATAGATGCTTGTCTCTAGTTGCTGTATCTATCCACTCGTACGCGGGCAGTAATTGCATGCGCGAGCATATTTTCCACCTGGCACTGACGCTCGGTCACTTCACCTATTTCCCTGCTAGCCGCAGGTGTCATTTTTTGATACGTGACAGTTTTGAGGAATTTGCCGACCCATAATCCACCTGTATATCTAGCGGCTCTGCTGGTTGGTAAAATATGGTTTGTGCCGATTGATTTATCGCCATAGGCAACTGTTGTTTCCTCACCAATAAACAGCGAGCCAAAATTGGTCAGTTGATCAATGTATTCGTTTGGATTTGCAACATGGAGTTCAAGATGTTCCGGCGCATAATCATTGCTGATTTCAATAGCCTCTGCGATAGATTCAGCGATCGTGATGATGCCGTTATTCTGCCAGGAAACAGCAGCGACTTCCTTTGTAGGCAGGACCTTGAGCTGACGTTCAACTTCTTCGTTGCAGGCCTTAGCGAAAGCTTCACTCATACAGACTAAAGCTATTCCACTGTTGGGATCATGTTCTGCCTGTCCGAGTAAGTCACATGCGACTAGAGCGGGATCGGCTGTGTCATCCGCGATGACCATTATTTCTGTTGGACCCGCGAGCAGATCGATACCGCATCTGCCATATAATTGCCGCTTCGCCTCAGCAACATACTTGTTTCCAGCTCCGCAAATAATATCAACCGGTTCGACAACACCCATGCCAAAGGCCATCAAAGCCAAGGCAGGTACACCTCCCAGGATAAAAATCCGGTCTGCGCCTGCTTTTTTCATGGCATTAATCGTGGCCGGATAATAACCTGTTCCTTTAGTTGGCGGTGTGCAGGCGATAACGCTGCTAACACCGGCAACTTTCGCCGGGATGATGCTCATCTGGGCTGAGCCGAACATGGGATACCTGCCGCCCGGAATATAGCTGCCGACGGATTTGACTGGAATATGCCGGTGACCAAGAATTACACCCGGTCGTGTCTCAATTTCAAGTGGCAGAAGCGTAGTCAGCTGAGCTTGCGCAAACTGGCGGACATTGTTTTGGCAAAAATCCGTGTCTTCAATGATCTGTTGATCCAAAGAACTGACCGCCTGGTCGATCTGCTTTTCGTTAAGTTCGAATGATTCTGGATTCCACGCGTCAAACTGGGTGCTGTATTTTCTGACTGCAGCTATTCCGTTTCGCTCTAAATCCAGCAACATATCGGAAACAACACTGGCTGTTTGCGGATCATTTTCGAACAGCCGATGTCCACCTTTTTTAAATACGATCATAAATAGTTCCTTTCGTAATTGCCTTGGCACCAGGCTAATAGTCATGTCAACAATATATGACAGATACCGGCAGAGCGCTAGTTTATAACACTAATATATTATTTAATGTTGACCACCGGGAAAATGACTTGACCCGAACGAGAGACTTTTTGGATTGTTTCGAGCAGCTCGATTGAAACATATATGAAGGTGGATCGTCTAAAGAAATATAAATGCACACTCTTTTACTGAGTTGCTAAGGTGAGGGGCTTTTATGTTTAAGTTGAAATACGTCTGGCTTATCGCATTAGTCATGTGCCTTATGCTTGGCTCTTGCTCTGATTCGCCTGCGATCTCTCAAACGACAAATACCTTCAACCCTGAAATAACCTTAACTACTTCCATATCCGATACCCCTGATCCGGTTGAAGCTTATTTAGTCGTAATTGATCATCTCCTTGAGAATCGCAGGATCGCCATTTCAACACGCAAGTATTTGTCGATCGACATATCGAAGCTGCCGGATTTTACCTCATCGGCGAAGGAAAGACTATTTAGTGAATTGGAAAAATATAACCTTCAATTGTTCGACAAAACATATGAAGAATTAAAAGCTGAAGGCTACGCAGAAAGCGGCTGGTCGTTCCCGAATGGGATTTTCATTATATTGCAGGATATCCGACTAAAAGGGGAAATTATAACTTTGGATGCCGCGATTTATCTTGACCAGCTTAATGCCTACGGTCTCGATGACTTTGATGTTTCCTGGAAAGATTCTCGTTGGCAAATTACCCGGACGAACATTACTTGGGTCGCCTGATCACCCATTTCTGCTCGTAAAAGCTTTAACCAGAGTCGGTGCTAATAGTTTTTTGTTAACTCGAGCAATGCATCAATAGTAGCGATATAATAATTATTGACACTTGTGTTTAACGCGACTTGTTTCTCGGTCAATTTTCTAACATCACGCCATTTAGGAGGTCATCAGTTTATGCATTGCCCGTTTTGTGAAAATGAACTAATTAAAGGTACGTTTCGCAGCAGAGGTGCGAATTATTTTCTGCCAGATGGCGAGAAAATACCAAAACTATATACCGCTAAGTCAATGGCCAAGAGCAACGCTATCACTATACCTCCTGATATCCTCGACATAAGCTTCACTGTCAATTGGCCAATTGCTTATGCTTGCCCAGACTGCAAAAAGATCATCATGGAATACTGAAACAAAGGAGGCACATAATGCTAAAACCTGGCGCGTCTATACCTGAAATCAGCTTGCTTGACGACAGTGGTAAGACGATTTCGCTGACCGATTTTCAAGGGCAGCGGCTGATTATTTACTTTTATTCCCGTGACACTCAGCCAGGCAAAGATGCACTGCTGTTGTTTTGAAAGCTAAAGGCAGTGCCAAAATATTGGGATTGGGCCCGACATATTTCTTCATGGCATCTTGAAGAGCTTCTTCAACAGTCGCGCGGGTTTTGAGACCCATGCCTCGAGCTATGCCAGGTTCCTGCGCGCCAATCAGATAAATGGCCGCTGTATTCATTTCGGCTATGTGAGCGCAGCTGATCATGCTGAAACCATGAAACGGGTGGTACGCATTGGCAAAGCGGTATTTGCGAATGTATTCCGCATCAGTCGCGAAATATTCACCGTACCGGTTGAGATCCGGCAGCGTCTGCATATAGTCTTTTTGAAATAATTCGTACATGGCATGCGTGTATGGCCAGAGTTCCTCATGAAAATAGCCGTTACACAGGGATGGGCAAATTATTACGCAATTATCGTTCATGACCCGGCGATGGCGTATCACCTGGGCACTTAATGCCTGCATCAGCATGATCGGGTTTGTTCCCATGCCCTCGCCATAATGGAATGACTGCGGCATACCAAAAACCATCACATCATACTTCTGCTTTGCCCAAGGTACGTATGTTCTCTTGTCAGCTACTTCCCAGCTGATTGGCTGCATCTCCGCCGCATAACCACTGAAAACCGCAATTTGGCGCGACTTTGTGTCGAGCACAGCGTCGCAGCAAAAGAACTTTTTACCCATGCATTTTTCCATATGCATGCCGATTTCGTCGAATTTGCTGCGCATCAGGCTGTTGGTGCTTACGGGCGTAAAATCAGAGCGATGCATGACATCCGGTACGTGATGGCTGGCAATGCTGCGCCAATGGGTGATCCCGGTCGCACAGTGCTTGTAGCCACCGCTATACCCGCCATAAGGGTTGCCCTGAGCATGGCCGACCAGAACCGCGACATCTGCGTCATAAACATACTTGTTCATCAGCACAGGATCGCCGCGTTCCGTTGTGCCAAGATCAACCAAATGATCATAATCTTCGCTATCGTGATTAATTATCTGTTGCGTCTGCCAAAATTCGTTAAACAAGGTTTCACCAAGGATGGCGCGAATTTCAGCTTCAGTATTTTTTCGATGCAGACCATTGGAGCAGATTAACAAAATATCTCGCTTTTCCACTCCCGCTGCGTAAAGTTCTTCGAGAATAATTGAGATCGCAACCTTGCGGTGGGAGGTAGGCTGCTCGCCGCCTTTCACTTTATCGGGGAAAATTATAGCTACCTTGGCGCCTTTGAACGCCAGTTGAGAGAGTGGCTCCATCCCAATCGGCTTACGGATCGATTCGAGTGTTGCGGCCTGTACATCCTCCAAATAAGGCGGATCCGCCACCGTAACTCCCGGAATAAAAACGTCTGTATTGTCAGGCAGCTCAGCTGCCATAGTGCCTTGTCCGTATTCAAATTCCAGTCTCATTTTATGCCTCCAATTCCTTTGTCAGATACAAACGGATAATTTCTAAATATTCTTGCGGATAAAAACCAATCTCTCCCTGAAAGCGGGTCAGGGCAATTAGGCCGCCGTCAATTTCCGGAATCGAGGCAAGCATACGAGCGTTATCTGCTTTCAGGCCGCCTCCATAAACAACATCCAAATTACCAGTTTGTTCCTTGATAAAGCGGGCTGTGCGGGTTATATAATCCTTGTCGGCCGGCACTTTTCCAGGTCCGATGCTCCAGACCGGCTCGTAAGCAATTACGACACCGCTGAGGTCAACGCCTGCCAAGCCCACCTCGAGCTGTTCGCCAAGCACTTCCTGCCAGCGTTCCTGTTCTTCACTTTTTTCACCAACACAATATACTACCGACAAACCTGCCTTTTGCGCGGCTTTGATTTGCTGGTTCATTAAACGATTTATTGCGGCTGTATCTGTCACCCCGGCCTCAGCCAGAACTCCGGCTTTGTCGTTGCGTTCCTCGCAATGACCGATCAATGTCGCTTCACAACCAATAGCTTTAATCGCGTTTGCGGTCCGGCTAGTGGTGAAGGCTCCAAAGTTGCCGCCGACAGCCGTATCTGCGCGGTAGACAGACTGACTGCCGAGTTTTAAATTACTGTCTGCTATACGCGCAGCGACAGCACCCAATAGATGAGCTTCCGGAAAGAACATCACAAATTCAACGTCACTGGCAGGATATTCTTTCAGTACGGTTTGAGTTTCTTTAACAATATACGGGCTCCAGTCAGCCTGCGGTGCCAGTCGGTTGACACCTCCCAATTCCGGCGGAATATCAAAGCGCTTCAGATTCAGATAGATGTGTTTCATAAGCTGGTCCTTCCTTTTATCGATTCTGTCACCTCTCAAAGACGATTCTATGATGGTGATTTGTTTGTTTCACATATTTAATGATAGTAGCAGTACAAGCTAAATGTCCAGCATAGCGAACGGAGCCAGCGGTCCACCCAGAAGCGGGCGGCACCAGTCGATGAAATCAGTTGTTACATCGTGGCCGTTAGGATGGATAAATTCGTGTGGCAGCACTTGCTCCGTGAGCATGACTTTTTGAATTGGTACCAAAACAGTTTGTACCCTGTATTCACTGCCCGGCAAGCGTTCAAAGGCTACCATTACTCCGCTTTGCCCGTTAATTGCGGCTTTTACAGCTTCCTCACCAGCCAGAATTGCCTCCTGTCGATCAAGCGATGACTGGTGGGCAATGGATGACCGGGCGCAAATGCCAGGTTTTTCGTTGCGGGCCTTGATGCCGAGACGGCGAATAACCAGGTTTGCCAGGTGCGCACCAACGTCACCATAGTAAACAGAGCGGTCAACTTCAAAAATCGGCTCAACTATCAATTTGCCGTCTGCAGTCTTCAGTCCTTCACTGGCAACAACTACCACACCGCCCTGCTTTTTATGCAACGCTTGGACCTCACGCAAAAAATCCTCTTCAACAAAAGGACGTTCGGGTAAATATATCAGGTCCGGGCCGTCTCCCCGCCCGGTACGGGCCAAGGCACTGGCGGCTGTAAGCCAGCCGGCGTTGCGCCCCATGGTTTCGATGATGCAAACATGGATAGGAAGCGAGCGCACATCGATGCTGATTTCGCTCACGGTTGCCGCGATATAGCGGGCCGCGCTGCCAAAGCCCGGAGCATGATCGGTGCAGGCCAGGTCGTTGTCGATGGTTTTGGAAATACCCACCACCTGAATCTCAATCCCCTCTGCCTGACAGGCTTGAAAAACCTTGCCGCAAGTATCCATCGAACCATTGCCGCCATTAAAGAAAACATAATGGATCTCATGTTTATGCAGGATATAGGCGATTGATTTGTAATCCTCTGGTTTAAGACGGTCGCGGGAAGTACCGATAGCGGAAGCCGGGGTGTAAGGCAGTAACTCCAGCACATCCTCCGGTACAGCATTCAGGTCGATGAATGATTCACGGAGAACGCCGCCGGTGCCTCCAATCGCGCCGAAAATTTTGTTTATTTCAGGATGGCGCTGGGCTTCGCGGACTGCACCGTATAAAGATGCATTCATTACCGCAGTCGGTGCACCGCCATGAATAATCAGTGCGTTCTTCATTGTTCGCAGCTTCTCATCGCCAGAATGGTTTTGGTTATCAGCTCATCCAGACTCCAACCAAGCATTTCAGCACCCTGAGCGATTATTTCTCGGGAGCAGCCTGCCGCGAATTTTGGGGTTTTGAACTTTTTCATTACGGATTTCGTTTCAAGATCTGAAACACTTTTTGAAGGGCGCATAAGCGCAACCGCGCCGATCAATCCGGTAAGCTCATCTGTCGCGAATAGGACTTTCTCCATGGTATGTTCAGGTGCGATATCCACTGTAATCCCGTAGCCATGGCTTACCACAGCCCGGATTATCCGTTCATCAATATCGTGCTCACGTAAAATTTCCTTAGTTTTCAGGCAGTGTTGTTCCGGATATTGCTCAAAATCCAAATCATGCAGAAGTCCAACAATTCCCCAAAAGTCTGCTTCTTCGCCGTAGCCAAGTTCTTTCGCAAAATACATCAAAACGCATTCGACGGTAACAGCGTGTTTTAAATGAAACTCTTCCGAATTATATTCGTTGAGCAGCTCCCAGGCTTTCTCTCTTGTTGGCATGATTCCCATAAATATCCTCCGTATTATTTATTTCCCCACAAATATTGCTGGCTGCCGGCTCTGCCAGGGCAGTTCCCGCTCAAGCTCGGCAGAAATTGCCAGTAATTGATCTTCTCTGCCAATCGCCGCGGAAAACTGCATGCCGATTGGCAATCCTGTGTCACTGAATTGCAATGGCAGGCTGATAGACGGTTGGCCGGAAGCGTTAAATGGATTATTAAAGTGTGAGCAATAACCCTTCCTTCGAGTCCATTCCTCACTACCCATATCTCTGGAGCCGTAAATTTCGCCTATTTTAGGCGGCAGGATGCCCATAGTCGGGGTTAATATCAGGTCGTAATTCGCCATGAAGTCACCGATAGTTCTCGAAATCCGGTTGTTCACGTCCTGCGCCCATATGTAATCCTGCGCCGACGTCCGGATGCCAAAGTTGTAGACACTCAATATTTGTGGCTCCAGGTAATCGAGCGAAATCGGGCGGTTCATCTTTTTAGAAGCTGCTTCGATCATCCGGGCAACATGTGAACTTTGAATTGTTCTTCGGGCAACGTGAATATCGGGGTCAATCAGCGGAAAATCCTCTTTTAGTTCGTGCCCCAGACTCCGCAGAAGTTCAACAGTCGCCAGCAAAGCTTCTTTACACTCGTCGCTGATTTCACCGCCCAAAGGATAATGCGTGGTATATGAAATTCTGAGCGGACCAGTATTTTCTTTAATAATCTCTGTGTAAGGTTTTGCTGGCGGCAGGGCAACAGCAAAGTGCCCCATATCCGGACCGGCGACGGCATCCAACAAACCTGCTGTATCCCTAACGGTTCTGGTTAATGCAAATTCAGTGGAAATACCGCCATATTGTATGAATTCATGTGGACCATATGGGGTTCTGAATCGGCTGGGTTTCAAGCCGACAACCCCGCAGCATGAAGCCGGTTCACGTATCGAGCCACCGGCGTCAGTGCCATGCGCAACTGGAACGATGCCCGAAGCTACAGAAGCCGCCGAACCTCCACTGGAGCCGCCGGCGATATGCTCGAGGTTCCAGGGATTTCTGGTGGCTCCATGTACAACAGATTCAGTGGTGCAATCAAAACAATATTCCGGGGTAGTTGTAGTGGCAACAATAATGAAGCCAGCTGCTTTCAGGCGTTTAACAAAATTGGTGTCTGTATCTGTTGTATATCCAGCCATTAAGCGACTGCCGCCTGAAGCCGGAATCCCTTTGGCCATGGCGTCAATATCCTTGAGGAAAAACGGCACTCCGGCAAAGGGGGCAGTTATCTCGAATTCATTAGCTATTTGGTTACGGGCGTAGTCATAGGTCCGATAAGAAATTGCATTAAGCTCCGGATTCAGCTTTTCAATTGCACTAATCGCGCAATTGAGTACCTCCGTGGGCGTTACTTGCTTTTGCCTAATAATTTCAGCTAAACCTGTTGCGTCATAGCCAGCATATTCGTTGAGTTTCATACCAAAGAAGTCCTTTCATACAGGCAATCGGGTAAGACCAGATGTCTCTGCAACTCTATTATATAAAGAATGATAACACCGCTGCAAAAATTCACAGCTGATTATCGTTCTCTGATCGGCATCCCAGCGACAAAGTTGACTATGCCTGCCGCGATTTTGTGCTGATAAACAGGATCGCTTAGCAGTACATCCTCTGCCGCATTGGACATATAACCCATTTCCAGCAAAAAGGATGGTACACTGTCGGCCCAATTCAGGCCAGTGTAATCAGAATTGGCTTTTGTACCTCTGAATGGAGCACCTGTAGTTTTGCTTAACTCTGAACCAAGCTGGTTGCTCCACTTGGGCAGCTGAGCAGCGTAGGCCCCGGTCACCGGAATATATATCCTGATTCCCCTAACCTCCGGGTTTGACGAGTAATTGCAGTGCAGTCGCAAAAATAAGTCAGGCTGCTTGGATACCGCAAACTGCGCGCGCTCAATGTTTGAGATTTTGACATTGTGTTCAGTTCGGGTCAGGTGGACAACACAGCCTTGTGCCTCAAGCCTTGATTTTAGCTTAAGCGCTATTTCCAGGTTAACTTCATATTCATAGCGTCGCGTTAATACACCTTTTGTGCCTGATGAAGTTTTGTGCTTGAGTATTTCGGATCCAGGCGCGACCGGTTCCAGCTCTCTGTCGGCTTCTGCCTGATGCCCTGGATCAAGCACCACAACACGTCCTTTAAGTAACGAGCCTGTGACAATTGCGGGAGCTGGCTCTGTTGCTGCAGCTGGAGTTGATACAGCTGCTGTCGGTTTCTGTGTGGTACTTACTTGCGTTGTCGGGGCAATGGTTTGAGAGGAATTGGCAGTGCTAGTGATTTTTGTAGTTGTAATTGTAGTTGTGGCAATCGTAGTCGACGTTGATGGCGTGGTAGTAGAAGTTGTTGCTGAAGTTGCAGGCATACTCGGCGCTGTAGTAATGGCTGGCAGGTCAGAAGCAGTGCCAATCGGTTGAACCGCAGTAGTAACAGATGGCATGGACGTGCCAGTTGCGGTTGAAGTGGATGTTGCGACCGTGGTAGGCTCGGCTGCAATATTATTGAAGGGAAACGCACAGGAAGTCAGTAGCGAGACGACAAGGATGCCGATTAAGGCAAATAACCTTAATGCAGCTCTAGCATGTGATTTAAATTTGATTCTATTATTTAAAAATGTACCGCTTTTTTTCATCATAGCGTCCTTCATCATATGCATCGATTCTGCAATTTCTTCTGGAAGATATTGTGTTGATTTTCTCATAATACCACAATAAAAAAGAGTCCTGCTGGAACCTCGTAACTAATACCTTAGCGAGGGTTGCAGGACTCTTTTTTTTAATAAACGTAAATCTGTGCTTCACAAGCAATCAGCTAAAATGCTCGTCAGTCTTCAAAATGCTCCGCGACTTTCTTCCAGTTGACAACATTCCAGAACTGATTGGCAAATTCCGGTCGTCGGTTCTGATACTTAAGATAATAAGCATGTTCCCAGACATCGAGTGTCAAAAGCGGGGTTTTGCCATCAGAAAGCGGCGATCCCTGGTTCAAAGTTGATTCAATCACAAGTTTGCCTGATTTGTCTTTGACCAGCCAGCCATAACCGCTGCCAAACTGACCCACAGCAGCTGCTTCAAATTTTTCTTTGAAAGCGTCAAAACTGCCAAAAGCCTCATCAATAGCCTCAGCCAGCTTTCCTTCGGGCATCAGGCCTTTTTCCGGTCCGATAATAGTCCACCAGAGGCTGTGGTTAAGGTGACCGCCACCATTATTGCGCACGGCTGTGCGGATTTCTTCCGGGATAGATTCAAGATCTGACATTAGCTCTTCTATGGATTTTTCAGCTAGATCGTGATGCCCTTCGAGGGCTTTGTTAAGTTTGTCAACGTAGGACTGGTGATGTTTTGTGTGATGAATTTCCATGGTCCTGGCGTCGAAAACAGGTTCCAACGCATCGTAAGCATAATCCAGTTTGGGTAAAGAATAGCTCATGCAGAGACCTCCTTTGCATGGATGCACTGCGGTTACCGTATAATCCTTCTCACGCGGGTTTACGGAACCTGACAGCGCTGAAAAGCTAATGAATATTCAAGAAGTATATTTCTGCTCTGCCTCGATAGCTGTTGCTTTAGTTACTCCGTAAGTGGCAACAAGTGAATGTTCACTAAGTGTTACAAATTGGTCACAATATCTTGGTAAAAGATTTGCTCGAAATAACGCTGATTTGTAATTCAGCTCAATTACCTTATCAGCCTGCTTCTATTACCACATCACACTTTTCACGAATGCCCAGCTCACGAAAATAATTGTCCTCCAGGGGAATCCATTCTGTGACAAAGCGCTCCAACAGTTGTGGACTACGCAGCTTAAGGCGCCGCAATTTTTCGTTGCGTGAAATATCAAGAAAAATTTTTATATCATAACACGCTTCTATTGCGGGATGCAAACAATACACTCCTTCGACAACTGTAAGGTCTTTTTGTGGAACTTCGATGTATGCTCCCAACTGCATTGTTGAACAATCAAAAGCCTGATAAGTAAAAGCAGTTCCTGCAATCAAGCCTGGGACAACTTCTCTGGCAAAACGATCGTAATGGATGTTGCCGCCAGGTTCTGCAAAGCGCTCTTTTGTTCTCATTTCTAGCGGTAAGAAAAAGTGATCCAGATGAATCAGCGCGCAATCATAAACCCGCTGCAGTAAATTGCCCAAAG
>CAYPHB010000051.1:10299-12227 GCA_964410445.1 uncultured Oscillospiraceae bacterium | reverse complement strand
ACTCCCACTCGATTGTGCCGGTCGGCTTCGGTGTCAAGTCGTAGCAAACGCGGTTGACGCCTTTGACTTCCTTGACGATACGGTCGGTAATGCGGTCAAGCAAGGACCACTCGGGGTGGGCAATTGTCGCGGTCATGGCATCTACTGTGTGGACAGCACGGATGATTACCGGGAATTCGTAGGAGCGGGCGTGGTCGCGCACGCCGACTGATTTGAAGTCGGGTACAACAGTGAAGTATTGCCAGACGGTTTTATCGAGGCCGGCTTTGTGAAATTCTTCGCGCAGAATGGAGTCGGATTGACGCACAGCTTCCAGCCGGTCGCGGGTTATGGCGCCGAGGCAGCGAACACCCAGGCCGGGGCCGGGGAAAGGCTGGCGGTTAACCATCGCCTCCGGCAGGCCAAGCGCCAGGCCACAGGTTCTGACTTCATCTTTATATAGATACTTGATTGGCTCTACCAGTTCGAAAGCCAAATCCTCCGGCAGGCCGCCGACATTGTGATGCGCCTTGATTGCTTTCGCAGTTTTGGTACCGCTCTCCACGATATCGGGGTAGATTGTTCCCTGCCCCAGGAAGCGGATGCCTTTGAGCTTGCGGGCTTCTTCTTCAAAAACACGGATAAATTCCGTGCCGATAATTTTGCGTTTTTCTTCCGGTTCGCTGACTCCGGCGAGCTTATCCAGAAAACGGTCGGCGGCGTCCACATAAATCAAATCGGCGCCCAGTTGCTTGCCAAAAACCTGAACCACCTGTTCCGGCTCACCTTCGCGCAGTAGACCGTGATTGACATGTATGCAGGTAACCCGCTTGCCGATAGCGCGAATCAGCAGCGCTGCTACAACAGAACTGTCTACACCGCCGGAAAGCGCCAGAAGCACACGCTCGTCCCCAATCTGACGCTGCAGTTCTTGTGTCTGCTCATCGATAAACGCTTCCATATTCCAGCCAGCTTTAGCACCGCAGGTATCAAAGACAAAATGACGGACAACCTCAGGGTCAATATTCTCGTTATTAATGTCCGCGAAATCTGCGCAATCGAAAGCAATCATAGGTAAGGAGCTGTTGTAGAGGTCCGGCGAAGGTGTCACCAGCTCACCATCCACCTCACGATTGCAGCCACCGTTAAAAATCAAGCCCTTTACCTGCGGCATCTGCTGCAATTGCTCTGCTGTGAAATCGTGCGGCTGAATTTCGCTGTAAACACCCAGACTGCGTATCTGTCGGGCCAGGACAGAATTTTCCGTGCTGCCTAAATCAATAATAAGAATCGTGTCCTGTTGCATATTTGCCTCCCTGAAATCTGGTAATTTATCTAAATTGTTAATACCTCATAAACTTACAATGACCTGTTTGCGAGACTGGGCCAAGCTGTTATATTCTATCAAAAGCAGGTTCAATTGTCGCTGTCGCAATGTGTTCACATTTGCGTGTTTATCAGCTACACTAATCGTAACGGATACTAACGAGTTCAAAATCGCGGATACTACCCGAGCAAAGCGTGCCATGCAGAATGGGGAGGCTTATGATCCAGTTCGGTAAGTTGTTCCTGAGACAAAAACTTATGACCAGAGTTCTGGTCAGCCTGATTCCAGTTTATCTTTTCTCGATTTATTTATTCGGATTGCGAACACTTGTATTGTTAGCAGTTGTCACCATTGCCGGCGTATTGTCTGAATATGGCATTATGAGACTGATCAACGGCGATGCCGCCAAGGTCTCGGAAGCCGTGTTTGTATCCTGCGCCTTATTCACCTTGACACTGCCGCCGGCTACACCGTTCTGGGTTGCTGCGGTCGGTATCGCTTTTGGTGTAGCTTTCGGCAAATGCGTTTTCGGCGGTTTCGGACGCAATATTTTCAATCCGGCTCTGGTCGGCCGCTGCCTGATTTATATCTCGTTCCCCCACTACCTGACCGTGCGCTGGTC
>CAYPHB010000051.1:8137-10199 GCA_964410445.1 uncultured Oscillospiraceae bacterium | reverse complement strand
ATGTTCGCCATTCTGATCGCCAACTCCTTTGTGCCGTTGATTGACCGTCAGGTGAAAGAACTGGTACAGCGAAAGCAGGTGAGCACATGAAGCTGAAACTAACGCGCGATCACCTAAACACTGTGATTTTCATGCTGATTGTCAGCGCCGTCATTGCCTTAGTGCTGGCCAGCGCCAACGCCTATTACAAGCCCATGATCGACCAGAACGTTTTGGTGGCGGACCGCACAGCCGTTCTTTATGTGTTCGGGCTGGATACCGGTGGCACTTCTGACGAAATCCTCAAGCGCTATGAAGAAAACGTTAAACCCGATACCAACGCCGGGGTTGATGTGAAGCGCCAGGTAGGTGCTCAGGGAGAAACACTTGCCCTTGCCGTGCCGTTTGAAGGTGCCGGACTCTGGGGACGCATTGAAGGGTATTTAGGCATCAGTCCCGATAAAAAAACAGTTACGGGCATTGTCTTTACTTCCCAGAATGAAACACCGGGACTCGGCGGCCGGATCGATGAATTGGCCTATCGGGAACAGTTCCGTGGTCTGAAAATTGAAGCTGGGAGCCCGCTCGCCTACGGTTCGGCCGGTGGTGATCAAATAGACGCTATCAGCGGTGCCACTCAGACTTCCAACGCTGTTCTACGGATGATAAATGCCCTGATCGATAACACAATCAGCAGGCTGGAGGTGAAATAGCATGGCTGAATCCTTTAAAAGTATTGTCAAACGGAACATGTGGACCGAAAACCAGGTACTGCGTCAGATTCTCGGTATCTGTTCCAGCCTTGCTGTAACCAACCTGATGTCCAATTCACTGGTTATGGGTCTGGGGCTTGTGTTCGCCACTACACTCTCGAGCCTTACCCTGTCACTACTGCGAAATTACATTCCACGGCGGATCCGCATGATTATTCAGGTTCTGATCATTTCGTTCTTTGTCATTCTGGTTGATATTTTTATTAAGGCCACAATGCCTACAATCAGCAAAGCGCTGGGGCCTTATGTCGGTCTGATTATCACCAACTGTATTATCATGGGCCGTCTGGAAGCTTATGCCGCCAAAAACCCGCCGATCCCTTCCATGCTGGACGGTTTATTCGCCGGGCTCGGCTATACAACAGTGTTGCTGGTAATCGCAACCATTCGTGAATACGTCGGTTTCGGAACCCTGTTTGGCTACAACCTGAACTTCTTGGGCTTTGAGACCTGGACGATCATGGTTATGCCGCCGGCCGCGTTTTTCCTAATAGCCGTTTTGATTTGGATAACATCTAATATGCTGTCTAAAAGCAAAACCGGCAGCGGTAAGAAATAAGGAGCAGGCATATGGGCGTCGCAGGAATTAATCCTTTCATCATCTTTTTTGCCTCGATAGTTACGAGCAATATGATTCTGGCCAACTTCCTGGGAATGTGTTCGTACATCTCCATTTCCACCGAATTCAAAACAGCCTCCGGTTTAGGTAAAGCAGTTACCATGGTTCTGGTTATCTGTAACCTCGTAAACTGGCTGGTCTATACCTACATTATTGTCCCGCTTGGTTTGGAATACCTGCAGACAATCATCTTTATCGCGATTATCGCCGCTCTGGTTCAGATCCTGGAAATGGCAATGGACCGCTTTTTGCCCGAGCTGTTTATCAAGCTGGGAATCTTCCTGCCTCTGATTACCGTCAACTGCGCTGTTCTGGGCGCTACATTATTCATGGTCATCCGTGAATACAATTTTGTGCAGTCAGTATTGTTCGGATTGGGCAGCGGACTCGGCTGGTGGCTGGCTATAAGCGCTCTGGCCGCGATCCGGGAAAAAATGGCAAAAAATAAGCTGCCAAAGGGACTCGAAGGACCGGGAATCGCTTTTGTGATCACCGGTCTGATGGCGCTCGCTTTTGTTGGCTTCTCTGGCATTTTTACTATTCAGTAAAAAGAAATCAGGTGGTATAGTATGGAAATTTTGCAAACTGTTATCAGCATCTCGATGATATCTGTTGGCCTCGCAGTTATCATTATGGTCGCTGAGCTATTTCTCAATAACTACGGTGAATGCAAAATTGATATTAATAATGG
>CAYPHB010000051.1:3162-8037 GCA_964410445.1 uncultured Oscillospiraceae bacterium | reverse complement strand
GAATACTTAACTACTCTTACCAGCATGACTGACGAGACTCACGATATAAAACGCCTGCGGCTGAGTTTCAAAGAAGGTGAGGAGATAACTTTCAAGGCCGGTCAATACATGCAACTTTACTCCAAACCTTATGCCAAGGTAAAGGAATCTGTATACCGTGCCTACTCGATTGCGTCAGCCCCTTCGGAAAAGAAACATGTCGACCTGATTGTGCGACTGGTACCGCAAGGTATCTGTACTACTTATGTACATACGGCACTTAAGGTTAATGACCAGGTGAAAGTCAGCGGCCCTTTCGGTGAGTTTTATCTGCGTGGTAAGGAAAAGGAACTGGTAATGATCGCCGGTGGTTCCGGCCTGGCGCCGATCCGTTCGATTATTCTGGATGTACTCGAAAAACAGCTTGATTATAAAATGACTTTCTTTTTTGGTGCCGTCACTAAAAAGGATCTCTATAACCTTGACGAAATGTACGAGCTGGCCGAAAAACATGATAACTTCCGCTTTGTGCCAGCGCTTTCGAAGCCGGAGCCAAGCGACGAGTGGTCGGGTGAGATAGGTTTGATTACAGAAGTTGTGAACCGCTTTATACCGGACGGTGAAGGCAAAGAAGCTTACCTTTGCGGCAGCCCGGGAATGATCAATGCTTGTCTGGCTGTGCTCGACAATAAAGGTATTCCGCCTGAAAAGATCTTCTTTGATAAGTTCTGATTAACCCAAGCGGGAGGGATCGCAATGAAAGATAGACCTGAATATCGGACAATCCGCCAGAATATGCTGCCGGGGAAATTTTCTGCTGAAGGCTTTTTAGGTGACGATGACCGCAGCCTGGTCGACATCCTGCGGGATGATCAGGCGGTTGTTGAGCGTCTTGGTCTTACTCATGTGATAATCGCCCAAAAGATGAAATATTTGACCCGCCAGGGAAAAGCCGGTTTGGAAAAGCCGATAGTTGTTGATGATGCTTACGAGGTTGTGGTCGAAGAGTTTATGGGCCGAATTCCCTGCCCTTATCGCGATAGTTGGGGTACCTACAAGCGTAATACCACAGTTAAGCGCCTCCGCGACGGTAAAGTACTGATTTGGTCAGATATGGGCATTCATCTGATTGCTGACCACGGGTTTTACCAGGGGCTCGGATCACCTTTCCGGATCGACCCTGAAGAGCTGGCCGAGTTCCTGGGTTTATCATAGGATTTAGGCTTTAGGCGAGGATTCAAGCCCCGGTCTGTTGCCGCATTTTTTTGATATTGTGTCAATTTATTTTGACATTGCTGTCAATTGCTTTTTGCATAATTTTCAATGCCTTTAGCTATAGCCTCAGCCAATTCTGCCTGGTTATTTATAGCTAGCAAAAATTTCAAATCTTCCGAATTGCTTAAAAATCCGGTCTCAACCATAATCGAGGTCAAAGCCTGTTCGCGTAATACAGCGTAATTCCCCGTCAGCACTGCCTTGCCGGCGTTTGTACCACCCAGTTTCGGCACCGCGCTGACAATCGAGTCATACACAGCTACTGCCAACTTGCGGTTGCGCTCATTGTCCCGTCCACGGTAAATCCGATGTCCGGCAGGGTCAGTTTGAGTAGCCAGAGGCTCTGATTCTGACAATTCTACTGTATTATCATCAATATAATATACCTGGGTGCCGTGTAAATCGCTGTTTGTACTGCTGTTGGCATGAATCGAAACATACAATACATTTACGCACTGCCTCTGCAGATCCAGCAAATCCGCCTGCAGAATACCAACGCCATAACCGCCCATAAAACCCAAGCCACCCGAAGTTCTCGTATCGCTGTTGATCCTGATCGGCTCCTGTAGGGCATTGCGCAAAGCGGTCAATTGCTTGGCAGCGGGCAGAATTTCCGGTCTATCAAGGGCAAGTTTATCGAGTGAGGCAATACCTGCCTGGGAAATCCGATTATAAAGTGAAACCCAGGATGCATCCTGCCTGGTCATTAAAACTTCAATCCCAAGATTTTTCAGGTGTTCTTTTACCTGTTTGCTTAAAGCGAGGTTAAAGTCAGCTTCATTTATGGTTCTACCAGTGGAATCTTTTGCCTGGGCACCGGTGTCTGAACCGCCATGCCCCGGATCCAGAATTACTACTAAATCGTCGGCCTTAACCTTAATTGTTCCTTGCTTGTTTTTGCCCGGCAGACTATTGCCGGTTCTGCCAGTTGCTTGCAGCCAGCCAGGGAGTTTGTCCTTAACTGCTTCGACCAGGCTTGGCTTAGTAACCAAGGCAACTGCAGCTGTTACCAACACTAAAACAATGGTGAGAGCAAGCAGATTCAGAGTATGACGCCGTTTTCTTTTTGCCCTGAGGCGGTCGGTTTCCTGCTTATGTCGTTCCTGATGCTGCTCATTATTCATTTTTTTCAAACCGCTTGTCGATCCAGGGTCCGATTATCTTCATCAGGTTCATCATGCTGATAACAGCTATGGCAGCCGCAATTACGTTTGTGATTGCCGGACTTAGGCTAAAACTCAGCAGCAAAACAGCAATCAGTGAATAGATGACTGCGAATAACAAGACAGTGATAATATACTTTACTATTAATGAACCGTAATTAACTTTCTTTTCGATTTTCACCAAATTTTCCTCCTCCACCGGGGGTTACTATATTTAATCTAATGGTGCGCAACCACGCTATTTTTCTGCGTGAATCTACGTCTGTACAAAGTCTAATTGTAGCAGACTTTTATTTGACTTCCTTAACAGCTTAAAAGTTCTACCTGTAACCTGAGCTCGTATATAGTTTGAGATCGCGTGATATTCTGAACTTAATCAAGTTAGCGACGCGTTAGCTCGGAACACAACAACGCCATTACGCTTTATTACAGGCAGTATTGGCGTAAAGCCAAAGCCGTAATACCACTAAAGGAGGCAGTCCTTATGCATAAGAGCGGTATCCCGATCGGTAGAATCTTCGGTATCAAAGTTAATCTCCATACCTCCTGGTTCATAATATTCTTTTTGATTACCTGGACTCTGGCAGCAATCTACTTTCCTGCCTCATTTCAGCATTGGAGCCAGGCGATGACAATCGGCGCCGGCATTCTGACCAGCCTGTTGTATTTCGGTTCGATTCTAATTCATGAACTAAGCCACAGTCTGGTCGCGATCCGGAAAGGTATTCCGATCAAGTCAATTACGCTCTTCTTTCTCGGTGGCGCCTCGGAAATGAGTGAGGAGCCGAAAAGCGCGCGGGATGAGTTGCTCATGTCTGCTGCCGGTCCACTCAGCAGTCTGCTGCTGGGCATTATTTTCCTGGGATTGCACTTTATTTTTCGCAATCAGCCATATTTGGCTTACGAATTTATTTCCGGCACTTCTCTGTACCTTGGGTTCATTAACCTGTTTATCGGCGTTTTCAACCTGATTCCCGCCTTCCCGCTCGATGGCGGCCGGGTTCTGCGTTCGTTGATCTGGTGGCGAACCAAAGACATGCAAAAAGCAACCAAAACTGCCGCCAAAATTGGCCAGGGATTAGGAAATGTATTTATTGTTGTTGGCATTTTCCTGGCTTTTACCGGTAACGTATTTAATGGCATCTGGTTGGCCATGATCGGCTGGTTCCTTACTAACGCGGCGATTAACAGCTATTCGCAGCTGGTGATTCAGGACATGCTTAGAGACCATGTTGCGCTCGAAATCATGACGCAGGATTGCGCTGCTGTGCCGGCTGCAATCCCCCTGGATACTTTTGTTAATGATATTCTGCTGAATTCCGGCCGCCGCTGCTTCCCTGTAGTCAGCGATAATAAGGCTGAGGGCATGATTTCGCTGGCCGATGTGAAAGCTATCGATCGCTCAGAATGGAGTACGGTGCCCGTTCGGCAGGCGATGACACCGCTGTCTGAAATTAAATCCGTTTCCCCGCAAACTGACTTGAATACGGTTTTAAAACTAATCGTTGAAAATAACGTAAATCAAATACCTGTAATCGAAAACGGTGAAATTATTGGCATGATCGCCCGCGAAAACCTGCTTAATTTCATCAATATCCGCGCCCAGTTACAGTCTTGAGAACCGTTCAGATTATTGTATTCTAAACGATGAACAGCTGTTTTGCTTTTGTACGTCTGGTTACAGCAAATTTGTGCCTTCCCTCATAAAATAAAGCCAAGGTTTCGTTTATTTATTAGCTGAACCGCAGTGGCTTTGTGCCGCTGAACCCTGACTCAGCTGCTGCGATTTGCATTAAAGACGCAGCGGCATCCGGATAGTTATCCGCAAGCTCAACGAGGTGAGTAATATGTCAAACGTACAAGCTGAGAACACTATGAGTGAGCAAAAGAAAGAAATGGTAATTAAGCGGGTTTTTAATTCGCCGATTGGAACTGTATGGTCAATGTGGACAGATCCTCAACATAGCAGAGCGTGGTGGGGTCCGCGAGGATTCACCGCTCCTGTTATGCAGATTGACCCAAGAAAGGGCGGTAAGTATCTTTTTGCAATGCGCAGTCCGGAAGGCCAGGAATACTGGAGCACCGGCACCATACTGGAGTATGAACCACCATATAAGCTGGTAATGACAGATTCATTTTCAGACGACAAGGGGAACATTGTGAATGCCTCATTTTATGGCATGAGCTCTGATTTCCCTGAAATGAGTACGTATGCAGTAATATTTGAGCAAGATGGCGACCATACCATTTTGACTTTGATTTCCGACGATGTTAATCAGATTCCCGATGCAGAACTGCGCGACATGAAAGCAGGCTGGCAGGAAAGCCTGGACAAGTTGGAAGAACATCTGGCTACAGTCACAAGCGGCATGGACCACAGGTCACATGACATGCTGAAGGACAGAGATTGCGCCTTTATTGATGAATCAGACCGCCCGCCCAGATGCGAATTCTAGCA
>CAYPHB010000051.1:0-3062 GCA_964410445.1 uncultured Oscillospiraceae bacterium | reverse complement strand
TTTAATTTACTCAGAAAAGCAGCCATGATCAACATTATGCTGATCATGGCTCTTATTTTTGGCTGCCAGGCTTTGACTGCGAAATTCTTTAACTGTTTGTTTTTTGGACTTTGCTGTTTAGGTCAAAATGGCGTTCATTTTTGAGTTTCGCCAGATTCTGGAATTACTGTCAGGGTTTCAAACCAGAAGGTTGTACGTTCTGTCTCGCTGATGACACCATAGCGGACGGCATGTTGCTCAAAGATACTCCTGACAATGGCCAGACCAAGCCCGGTACCAAGCGAAGGCACGGAATCGGATCTCCAGGAGCGGTAAAAACGTTCCCAGATTCTTTCTATTTCGTCTGGCTGAATCGGCTTGCCATGATTTGTTACTTCTACCCTGCTCTTTTTACCAGCGTCTATTACCGCTATTTCAATTTCAGTATCCGGATAAGCATGATTTATGGCGTTGCTGAGTAAATTATGGATTACCTGCGCAAAACGGTCGGGATCAAAGACAATATTCTGTTCCGGAGATTTTACTTTTATTGTCAGGCCGCGCCGAGCAGCCTCCAGTTCATACTGGCGCTGTAACTGCTCCAGCACCGGGCTGACCGGGAATTCAACAATATTGAGTTTCTCTACCCCGGCACGCAAACGCGAGTAGTCGAGAATATCCTTTACAACCCGGCTTAAGCGGGTGGATTCTTTAACAATAACGTCCAGCTGAGCAGTCCTTTTTTGTTCATCGGGCCAAGTTACGTCCCGCACGGTTTCTGCATAACCTTTAATAACACTTAAAGGTGCCCGCAATTCGTGCGAGACGTTGGCGATCAGTTCCTGGCGCAACTTTTCAGTCCGACCCAGCTCCACTCCCAAATCGTTTAGAGCCGTCGTCAACTGACCGATTTCGTCTTTTGTTTTAACAGGCAGCCTTGTTTCAAATTTGCCAGCGGCAAGGTCACGAGCTGCACCGGTTACAGCCTGAATCGGCTTGGCCAGTGTTCTGGAAAGCAGCAAAGCAAGCAAACCGGCAGTCATAACCAATATTAAGGTGATAATCCATAACTGCTGCCGCAGTATCCGGGCAGCTTCGTCCAGATCGGCCAAGGAAAAAACCGCGAACAAAAATCGGTCATCACCTTGCGGATAGCCAATCATTGCATAGCGTGACTTACCAGCAGCGGTCAGGTAATGCACTGTTCCATCTGCCTGGGACGGGTTAAGCGCCAGAAAATTACGCCCCATCATACCCATCATTGGCAATCCCGGCGAGCGGAAAATCATCCTGTTGTTTGTGTCGATGGCGATCAGGCTGACATTTAACTCTTCGGCCAATGCTGTATATGCCGTTGAATCAGCAGCAGTACTTTGCTGCAATGAATTGGAAACTGCATTTACCTTGCCCTTGAGGTTCGAGTCGCCCATCAGGCCTGCCTGCACGATCCACAAAATCAGGACAGTGAGCATAGCCATACTAAAAAAGCCAATAAATAACTTAGTGCCAATATGTTTCATTTGCAGCCACCAGCCTCAAAACGGTATCCGGTGCCCCAAACTGTTGAGATTAATGTCCGGCATTCACCCAGTTTATCCCGCAGGCTGCGGATATGGGTGTCGACGGTCCTGATGTCACCGTAATAGTCATAGCCCCAAACATGGTTCAATAACTGGTCTCTGGTAAAGGCCCGCCCGGGTCGGGATGCGAAAAACACCAGTAAATCATACTCCTTGGGCGTCAGCGGTAGCGACTCACCATTGAGGGTGACGTTATGAGCCGCCAGGTCCAGCTTCAAATTGCCAAACTCCATGGTTTGCTGCTCAGGACTCAGTGCACCTGAGCGTTTCAGCAGAGCTTTCATCCGGGCAATCAATTCCCGCGGACTGAATGGTTTGCCAATATAATCATCCACGCCCAGCTCAAAACCAAGCAGCCGATCATACTCCTCGTCGCGTGCGGTGAGCAGAATCACCGGCACAGCGTTGGTTTGGCGCAGCTTTTTCAGAGTTGCCCAGCCATCCAGGCGCGGCATCATAACATCCAGAATAACCAGCGAAAAATCTGTTTCCGCCAGTTTATCCAAGGCTGCCTGACCATCGGCAGCTTCTGTAAACTGCCAGTTTTCGGCCTGAGCGTATTCCCGGATAATTGTTCTGATATGAGGATCATCATCCACCAGTAAAATCTGGACCATGGCAGGTTCCCCCCGTAGGCTTGCAGATGCTGGCTTTTGCACAAACCAAAGTTAATATTTGACAGATAACCGTTCTGATACCAGCATAAACAGTTAATCAATTCAATACAAGTTTAGGCTCAAATTGTGTTGAAAAAGTGAAATTCAGAAATTTCAGAATGCAGCATGCAAGTAAAGAAAAAGCCAGGACAACACAAAAATATATTTGGTTCTCACAATTTCCACACACTTCGGCTTTAAGATGAAACCATACACAACAAAAGCATATTAACAGGTTCTAAACGAGAAACCATAATATGCAAAAAAGAAAGGGTGATAAAATTGAAAAAGAACAAATTACTGCTGATGCTTGCTGTTATAACAGTGCTAGTTGTCGCGATCGCTTCAGTATCCTTCGCTGCTTCATTTAAAACACCGGCCGAATTAGCTGCCGGACTGACTGGTAAAAGCGTCGAACAGGTAACTGAGAACCGGGCAGAGGGAAAAACATACGGTGAGCAAGCGAAAGAAGCTGGTAAGTTGGAGGAATTCCAGGAAGGTCAGCTTGACCTGTTCAAGCAAAGACTGGATGAAGCCGTAGCTGATAAGCGCCTGACACAAGAAGAAGCCGATAAGATTTATGAAGCCAGAAAAGAACGTTTGGCCGAATGTGAAGGCGACGGGAGCGGCGCTGGAGCAGGCTTTGGCATCGGTGGACGCATGGGCATGCGTTCCGCTCAGGGCATCGGACCTGATGGTGAAAACTGCCCAGGTTTAGGTCAAGGTTTAGGCCAGGGTGCAGGACAAGGTTTGGGCGGCCGGGGTGGCATGCGCGGTCGTGCTAACGTAGCGGGCAACGGTACAGCACCTTCCCAAAGCTAAAGCAAAGTATTCAGTAGCATTTGTA